>NZ_JAOWCD010000008.1:0-1099 GCF_030337175.1 Citrobacter sp. Ca225
CTGGTAAGCAGAGTTTTTGAAATGTAAGGCCTTTGAATAAGACAAAACGCTGCCTCATCGCTAACTTTGCAACAGTGCCCCTAATCGTGTTCAGCAGAATAGCCGGAGGAAGTTTCCTACTGTCGATAAGAAAGGATTGGCACAGGGAGTGTGAATATCGAAACACCATCACAGAATAATGCCAGATAGAAATGCGATAGTAGGGTTGGATATTTAAATAAGGAGCATCCCGACTTAAAATGAATATGACTGCGTAACCAGGCGCAATAAAAAAAGCGAAAGAATCGCTTTTATTCTGGTTGTTTTTTCGAAGAGTGACCGTTTTCTGAGATGACAAGAAATAAGGAAGTCCTATGATCGCTAGCGGAATAGTTCAAAAACTGAATGCGCAAATGAATCAGGAGTTTTATACCTCAAATTTGTATCTTCAGCTCAGCCAGAGGTGCAGCGAGAATAGCCTTAATGGCACCGCACTATTTTTGCGTCATCAGGCGCAAAATACGGTGACGCAAATGATGCGCATGTACGAATACATCAAACAGAGAGGCGCCACGCCGGTGTTACAGGAGCAACACGCCCGGTGCGGTGAATTTTCCACGCTGGAAGATCTGTTTGAGCAGACGGTAAGCGATTACCAGAAGCGCATTAATGCGCTGACCTCTTTGACGGAAGACGCCCAGGCAGCAAACGATAAGTCAGCGATTAACTTCCTGAAGCGATACAGAAAAGAGGAAATCGTGGACGGGACGCTGTTGCAAATCATTCTGGATGAAGTCCGCAGCGCTAAAAAAGCGGGCATCAACATGCAGCAAACCGACCACTATCTGGTTGGCGTGATCGATCGCTATCACTAAATCAATTTCGCAGTACGAGGAGGTTTTACGCCTCCTCAGAAAATCTGTTTTACATCAGAAACAGAGGTTTATGCCAGTGAACATTTGATACCCAACACGTCATAGTGATTTTTTAACTTAGCGTTTTTATATCGTGCCAAAAATGTCTCTGCTTGTGTCTTTATATTAAGGAAGGTGCGAATAAGCAGGTCATTTCTTCCCAAGCTGACTCGCTGATTAAAATTTCGCGGATCTGGGCCGATTTT
>NZ_JAOWCD010000009.1:0-206 GCF_030337175.1 Citrobacter sp. Ca225
TTCAAGGTTCTTACCTTGCCGGGGCGCTCGGCGATCAGCCAGTCCACATCCACCTCGGCCAGCTCCTCGCGCTGTGGCGCCCCTTGGTAGCCGGCATCGGCTGAGACAAATTGCTCCTCTCCATGCAGCAGATTACCCAGCTGATTGAGGTCATGCTCGTTGGCCGCGGTGGTGACTAGGCTGTGGGTCAGGCCACTCTTGGCATC
>NZ_JAOWCD010000010.1:0-1058 GCF_030337175.1 Citrobacter sp. Ca225
CAAAACCGGTGGAGCTGCATGACAAAGTCATCGGGCATTATCTGAACATAAAATACTATCAATAAGTTGGAGTCATTACCGCTGCAATAATCAGAACAATGAGAATAAAAATAATCAACTTCATTATTTATCTGCTCCTGGCAATTAATTATTGCTGAATTATTACCTTACATATTTCCATATCTCTTTTGGTATCCTGTCATATAACTTTCTGGTGATTAATTCCGCTAACCGGTGGTCTGCTGCTGAATTAAATGACTCACGTTCACTGTTTGATAAACTGTCTCTGTTTTTATGAATAATTTTTTCCAGCGTATTGACTGATGAACATCGCCGTAACTGATACAGCCATTCCTGTTTTGTTTTTGCCATTTTTATTCCCGCTGAGAACAAATGAATGCTTGGAGATCATTGCGGCTTCGGTAACGCCTCTTATAGGGCAAGCTGCATCAAATAAATTAAGCTACCTTGGTATTGGGAAAAAGATATCCTTTGATGGTGATTTGATAAATGGCACCTGTATTTCAGGCATCCTGAACATTGCAGCACACAATGAATAACACCTTATTTTGTGAAATAAATCGCAAAATATAAAATCACGACTTAACACGGAAAAAAACCTGTGCTACTCAGAACTGACTGGTCATACTGCCCGACCGGATATTAAAAAAGCAAATCTCATAAACTCCTTTCAGCCTTCTGACTCCTGGAGTAATGAAGGCTGCTTTTTCGTTACACCCTTTCCCGGCAGCGCCGGTAGCAGTGTTCAGCCCTTTTTCGGGCAAACTGCTGCCAGTCTGTCCGGGGCGCAACACAGGCAGCCCGTCGCCATCCTTCTGCCGCTTCCATCCAGCGTCCACTGACCTCCAGAATAACGGCCCGGCTTCCGGCACGCTGCCAGCGCCAGACCTGACCGTTCCGTGAACTGTTTCTGAATCCATTCATCTTTATCACTCCTCTTTAACCCGTCAGTATTATGGGCACTGTTGCAAAGTTAGCGATGAGGCAGCGTTTTGTCTTATTCAAAGGCCTTACATTTCAAAAACTCTGCTTACCAG
>NZ_JAOWCD010000011.1:0-222 GCF_030337175.1 Citrobacter sp. Ca225
AAGCGGGAATAGCTCAGTTGGTAGAGCACGACCTTGCCAAGGTCGGGGTCGCGAGTTCGAGTCTCGTTTCCCGCTCCAAAATTTGAAAGTGCTTCTTAGCACAGACCACCCAATCGCAGGATTTCGAATTGCGGCAGCAGTTTGAAAGACGAAGATTAAGCGGGAATAGCTCAGTTGGTAGAGCACGACCTTGCCAAGGTCGGGGTCGCGAGTTCGAGTCTC
>NZ_JAOWCD010000012.1:0-260 GCF_030337175.1 Citrobacter sp. Ca225
AAAATCGGCCCAGATCCGCGAAATTTTAATCAGCGAGTCAGCTTGGGAAGAAATGACCTGCTTATTCGCACCTTCCTTAGTGTATGATGGTGTTTTTGAGGTGCTCCAGTAGCTTCTGTTTCTATCAGCTGTCCCTCCTGTTCAGCTACTGACGGGGTGGTGCGTAACGGCAAAAGCACTGCCGGACATCAGCGCTATCTCTGCTCTCACTGCCGTAAAACATGGCAACTGCAGTTCACTTACACCGCTTCTCAACCCGG
>NZ_JAOWCD010000013.1:0-830 GCF_030337175.1 Citrobacter sp. Ca225
CTGCCGTGGATCTACCTTGGCAACACCAGCGGTATGAGCACGGCAGAGCTCAACTTTAATCACAACAGCGACGACTTCGTGCTGGCATCACGAATCTACGGTAATGGTGAAGTCAATCATGTTGGGTCCGGTATCACCACGCTGACAGGAGCCAATACCTACAGCGGCAACACGCTTGTCTCCAGAGGGACGCTGCGCGCAGGTGCGGAGAATACGTTTAGCGCCGCGTCAGATTACACCGTCAGCGAAGGTGCCAGTCTGGATCTCAATGGTTATTCGCAAACCCTGAACTCGCTGGATCTGGCAGGTACAGCAACGCTCTCCTCCCCATCACAAGCCAGAGCGGCCTTTACGCCGACCACGTTAACCATCGCGGGCAACTACGCGGGTAACAACGGTCTGCTGGCCTTGCGTACCGTACTGGGTGATGACCTTTCCGCGACTGATAAAATGATTGTCCGTGGTGACACCAGTGGCACTACACGTGTCAGCGTCACCAACGCTGGCGGCGGCGGTTCCCAGACGGTAGAAGGCATCCCCATTGTGGAAGTCGAGGGTGCTTCTAACGGGACCTTCGTCAAAGGAGGTCGTATCGTCGCGGGTGCTTACGATTACAACATCATTAAAAAGAACAACCAGAACTGGCATCTGACCAGCGAGGCGATTCCGACTCCGTTACCGCCAGATGAACCCGCGCCAGCCTCACCGGAAACGCCAGAGCAGCCTATTCCCCAGCCTGGTGAACACCAGTATCGCCCGGAAACCGGCAGCTATCTGGCGAACACCCTTGCCGCCAACACGCTGTTCACCACCCGGCTTCACGATCGTCT
>NZ_JAOWCD010000014.1:0-624 GCF_030337175.1 Citrobacter sp. Ca225
TTCCCGGTGAAACGGCCTTCAGCCGCAGCGAATCGCTCTGGCTGGCGCGGGGCGGCGTGCCGGCGCTGCATGAAAGCAATCCGCTGCACACACTGTGGCAGTCGTTGCCGGAAGACATTCGCACCAGTCCACACGTGTATCTGGCAACCAACAGCGCACAGGGGCCGTGGTGGATCCTGGGCTGGTCTGCGCGCGTACCGGGAGCGGAGGAACCCTTACCTGCCCCGCTGCCGCCGTACCGGACGCTGACGGCTCTGGTGGACAATTTAGGGCGGAGAATGGTCTTCCATCGTGCCGCTACCGGTGATGCAACCGGGGAAATCACCGCCGTGACGGACGGTGCAGGCCGCCGCTTCCGGCTGGTGCTGACCACGCAGGCGCAGCGGGCAGCACAGTACCGGAAGCAGGTAACCGCCAGTGGCACAAAACCCCTTCCCTTCCCGGATGCTCTGCCCGCCACCGCGTACGGCACGGACAACGGCCTTCGTCTGGCAGAAGTATGGCTGATCCACGACCCGGAATACCCGGACACTCTGCCCGCCGCGCCGCTGGCGCGATACGACTATTCCCCGCGTGGCGAACTGGCAACGGTATACGACCGCAGCGGCACGGCAGTACGCCATT
>NZ_JAOWCD010000015.1:0-94383 GCF_030337175.1 Citrobacter sp. Ca225
GTTGTTCCGTGTCAGTGGAGGCGCATTATAGGGAGTTATTTCGGGCTGACAAGGGGAAATTTAAAATAATTTTCCGAGTGTTCTTTTTTTCACCAAAACCGGTATTAACGTGCCATAAAATAAGCGTTTTGCTGTTTTTGCAGCCGCAATCACACTTCCTGGTGGCATACTAATGAGTAAGAAAAAGATAAAGGACAAAGAGTCATGCCTTTAAGCGCACAACAGTTGGCTGCACAGAAAAACCTTTCCTATGTCCTGGCTGAGAAGCTGGCGCAGCAGATCCTCAAAGGTGCATATGCCCCTGGCGCCATTCTTCCTGGCGAAATTGAGCTTGGCGAACAGTTTGGTGTGAGTCGGACCGCCGTTCGGGAAGCAGTTAAAACATTAACGGCCAAAGGGATGGTGCTGCCGCGCCCTCGCATTGGCACCCGAGTGATGCCACAGGCAAACTGGAATTTCCTCGATCAGGAATTACTCACCTGGTGGATGACTGAAGAGAATTTTCAGCAGGTTATTGAACACTTTCTGGTGATGCGTATCAGCCTGGAGCCTCAGGCGTGCTCGCTGGCGGCAACAATCGGTACCGCAGAACAAAAAGCGCATCTGAATACATTGATGGAAGAGATGGTGGCGCTGAAAAAAAACTTTAAGCGCGAACGCTGGATTGAAGTGGACATGGCCTGGCATGAGCACATTTATGAAATGAGCGCGAACCCGTTCTTAACCTCTTTTGCCTCGTTGTTTCATTCTGTCTACCATACCTATTTTAATTCAATTACTTACAACACCGTTGTGAAGCTGGATTTGCATCAGGCGATTGTCGATGCCATTGCACAAAGCGACGGTGACGGTGCGTTTAAGGCCTGTCAGGCGCTACTGTTCGCCCCAAATGAACGTCCAGAAAATAACCAGGATTGTGCATGACCAACAAAAAAGCACGCAGTATGGCCGGATTGCCGTGGATAGCGGCAATGGCTTTCTTCATGCAGGCACTGGACGCCACTATTCTAAATACCGCTTTACCCGCCATTGCCCAGAGTCTCAATCGCTCCCCACTGGCAATGCAGTCCGCAATTATCAGTTATACCCTGACGGTAGCCATGCTAATTCCGGTGAGCGGATGGCTGGCCGATCGCTTTGGTACCCGACGCGTATTCATGATCGCTGTGAGCTTGTTCACGCTCGGCTCACTAGCCTGTGCGCTTTCAAGTACGTTACCGGAGTTGGTTATCTTTCGCGTGATTCAGGGGATTGGTGGCGCAATGATGATGCCCGTTGCTCGCCTGGCATTATTAAGAGCTTACCCACGCAGTGAACTGCTGCCGGTGCTGAATTTTGTGACGATGCCTGGACTGGTCGGCCCCATTCTGGGTCCCGTACTGGGAGGCGTTCTGGTCACCTGGGCCAGTTGGCACTGGATTTTCCTGATCAATATTCCGATAGGAATCGCCGGTATTTTATATGCGCGCAAATATATGCCGAACTTCACCACCCCTCGGCGCAAATTTGATATGACTGGCTTCTTTCTTTTCGGCCTGAGTCTGGTGCTCTTTTCCAGCGGGATGGAGTTATTTGGCGAGAAAATTGTCGCCACCTGGATAGCACTGACCATTATTCTGCTGAGTATTGTGTTACTGCTGGCTTATATTCGTCATGCGCGACGCCATCCCACCCCGCTTATTTCGTTGTCACTATTTAAGACGCGCACTTTCTCCGTCGGCATTTCCGGTAACCTGGCAACCCGTCTGGGAACAGGATGTGTGCCGTTCCTGATGCCATTGATGCTACAGGTAGGATTTGGCTTTCCGGCGCTGATTGCCGGTTGCATGATGGCGCCCACCGCGCTGGGTTCAATACTGGCGAAGTCGATGGTGACGCAGGTACTGCGCCGTCTGGGTTATCGAACCACCCTGGTGGGCATTACGGTCTTTATCGGATTGATGATTGCGCAGTTTTCTCTGCAATCTCCCGCCATGCCCGTCTGGATGTTGATTCTGCCGTTATTCATTCTCGGGATGGCGATGTCGACGCAATTCACCGCAATGAACACCATTACGCTGGCCGATCTGACCGATGATAACGCCAGCAGTGGCAACAGCGTACTGGCCGTTACGCAACAACTGTCCATCAGTTTAGGGGTAGCGATAAGCGCGGCGGTGTTACGCATTTATGAAGGGATGGAAGGAACCAATACGGTCGAACAGTTCCACTACACCTTTATAACGATGGGTGCGATTACGATCGTGTCAGCCCTGATGTTCATGTTGCTGAGAGCCAAAGATGGCCGCAACCTGATCAAAGAGCGACACAAACCTACACGGAACCCCGCGCCATCAAAACAGGAGTAAGTTGCAAACGCTGCTGTTGTAGGGCGGGTTGCGCCATCCGATGAATCAGAACATCGATGGCCAGCTCACCCAGTTCATCTTTCGGCTGATGAATCGTGGTAAGCGGCGGCGTCATGTAACGCGCCAGTTCGATGTCATCGTAGCCAATCACCGCCATGTCCTGCGGAATTCGCAATCCGGCCTGGTACAACGCCTGATAGGCGCCGACGGCCATGGCATCATTGCCGGTAAACACAGCGTGGGGCCGATGTTGATGCGAAAGCAGTTTCTGCATGGCCTCAAACCCACCGCCAAATTCAAAATCACCGGTAATTTCGTAACCGTCCGGGATATCCAGCCCGGCACGCTTCATCGCTGCGCGATACCCTTCCAGACGCAATCGCGCCGGGGTTTTATCCAATGGCCCGGTAATGCAGGCGATACGGGTAAAACCTTTATCAATCAAATGCTGTGTAGCCAGGTCGCCGCCAAGCAACGAGTTATCCTGAATAAGATCGCTATCCCCATCGCCATCAAAAGGCGACCAGTCCATCATAACAGTAGGGATAGAAGGATAGCGCTGCATGATCTCACGCGATGGCTGGTGTGTTTCGGTACAGAGCAACAATAAACCATCCACCCGCTTTTGCATCAGGGTTTCCAGATTACGGTTCATGCGCTGCTCATCGCCTTCAGTATTGCATAACACCAGGCTGTAGCCGCGTTCAAAACAGCTGCGCTCAACGCCACGCACCAGTTCGGAATAAAAGGGGTTGGTACTCGCTGTAATCAGCATGCCGATGGTGCGCGTCTGATTCAGCTTCAGGCTGCGCGCCAGCGCAGAAGGGGCGTAATTTAATGACTTGATCGCCGCATCGACTTTTTGAGTTATCGCTTCACTGACAAAGCGATCCTTATTAATGACATGCGAAACGGTTGAAGTGGAAACGCCCGCCAGGCGGGCAACATCCTTCATGGTAGCCAAGCGTTACCTCTGCTGACCTAAAAACGCCTCAATTTCTTCACGCCACGGCACGGAAGGCTGTGCTCCTTTACGGGTCACCGCAATTGCCGCAGCGGCATGCGCAAAGCGGATTGCGTCAGACAACGGTTTTTCTTCCAGCAGAGCGGTGATCAGCGCGCCGTTGAAGGTATCGCCCGCAGCGATAGTATCGACAGCGTCAACTTTAAATCCAGGTATCCGACTGCCTTCGCCATTCACACTGGCCCAGACACCCCGGCTTCCTAATGTAATCAATACGGTACGAATGCCTTTTGCATGCAGTGCCTGGGATGCTTTCGCTGCGTCAGCATCAGTTTCGACACGGATCCCCGTCAGCTTTTCCGCTTCGGTTTCGTTGGGGGTGATGATATCCACCAGCGCCAGCAGTTCGTCGGATAACTCACGCGCCGGAGCCGGGTTCAGCGCCACAATCGTATTGTTTTGCTTTGCGATCTTCGCGGCCATCAACACGCTTTCTATCGGCGACTCCAGTTGCATCAACAATGCAGATGCCTGAGCAATGCGCTCACGCTGCGCCTCAACGAATGCAGGGGAAAGCGCCGCATTAGCGCCAGCATGAATACCAATAACGTTTTCACCGTCGCCGTTCACAAAAATCAGCGCCACGCCGGTGGACTCACCGCTAATGACACTGATCGAATCGACGTCAATGTTGTCACTGACAAGCTGTTTACGGATGTTACTTCCGATATCGTCATCGCCCGTACAGGCAATGAACGCAATATTAGCCCCACTGCGACCCGCAGCCACCGCCTGATTCGCCCCTTTACCGCCAAAAGCCACCTGATAGTGATTTCCGGTGACGGTTTCGCCTGGCGTAGGGAATGTTTCAAGGTTCAGGATATGGTCGGCATTAATGCTGCCTAGAACGACAAGACTGCCTGCGGTTTTCATTTTCGGGGTGTCCATCTGAGATCGCCACCGGTATTACCCGGTGGCGTATGCCACACTTTTCTTTATATTTAGTCCCTCAGGCGACACGCGGTCGCCTGAATCGCCAGTTACTGCTTGATGACCAGCTTCAGGTCAACTGGATATTTGGCCTGAACTTTCTCGCCTTTCAGCACCTTATCCGCTGTCTCAACGCCTTTCGCGCCGATCTGGTCCGGTAACTGTGCGATAGTCGCAGCCAGTTTGCCATCATTTACCGCTTTTTCGCCATCAGGCGTACCGTCAAATCCGACCACCATCACATCAGATTTACCTGCGGTTTGCAGAGCACGCAGCGCACCCAGCGCCATTTCATCGTTCTGTGCAAAAACAGCCTGCACGTCCGGATGCGCAGTCAGTAGGTTCTGCATAACGTTCAGACCCTTAGTGCGGTCGAAATCTGCCGGCTGACTGGCCAGAACGTTAAATTTGTGTGCCGCAACGGCCTGCTGGAAACCTTCACCACGCTCACGCGCCGCGGAAGTCCCGGCAATACCTTGCAGTTCAATGACTTTTGCGCCTTCACCGGCTTTTTTGGCGATGTAATCACCGGCGATTTTCCCGCCCAGCACGTTATCAGATGCGATATGGCTGACGACGTCACCTTTAGTTGCCTGGCGGTCAAGGGTAATCACCGGGATATTCGCCTGGTTCGCCATCTTCACTGCGTTACCCACCGCGTCGGAATCCGTCGGGTTGATCAGCAGAATTTTAGTACCACGTACGGTTAAATCCTGAACGTTCGCCAACTCTTTCGCCGGGTTGTTCTGAGAATCCAGTACCACCAGGTTGTAACCCAGCTTGTCAGCCTCTTTCTGCGCCCCGTCTTTCAGCGAGACAAAGAACGGGTTATTAAGCGTGGAGACCACCAGCGCAATGGTATCTTTCGCCATTGCGTTCGCGCTCACGGTGGCGCTTAGCGCAACAGCAGAAACCAGGGTAGCCAGTTTTTTCATGTTCATATTTAAGATGTCCTGTAGTCGTTGTTACTGCTTTTTGTTGTCTACCAGTACCGCCAGCAAAATCACCACCGCTTTGACGATCATCTGGTAATAGGAGGAAACACCTAACAAATTCAAACCATTATTGAGGAAACCCAGAATTAATGCGCCGATCAAGGTCCCAACAATACGACCTTTGCCGCCCGCCAGACTGGTCCCACCCAGCACAACGGCTGCGATGGCATCCAACTCATAACCCGTACCGGCAGTCGGCTGGGCAGAGGAGAGGCGCGCCACTTCAATGATGCCCGCCAGCGATGCCAGCAGCCCACACAGTGAATAGACGATAATCTTGATTTTACTGACGTTAATGCCAGACAGACGCGTTGCCGCTTCGTTACCACCCAGCGCATAGATATAGCGACCCAGACGAGTGTGGTGCAACATGTACCATGCCGCCAGGAAAACAATACCCATGATCCAGACCGGCGTTGGAACCCCCAGCGGACGACCGATACCGAACCAGCCAAACAGATCGGCATTATCGGTAAAGCCCGTATTAACCGGACTCCCGTTGGTGTACACCATTGTCACGCCGCGCAGCAGTAGCATCATGACCAGCGTGGCGATAAACGCCTGCACGCGGCCTTTCGCCACAATCACACCTGTGACTGCGCCAACAGCGGCACCTAATGCCAGAGCAGCAGCAACGGCCACCAGCGCGTTAACTTCAATCCCTACAATTGAAGCCGCCACCGCGCCGGTGAGCGCCAGCAAGGAACCGACAGACAGATCGATACCCGATGTCAGGATCACCAGCGTCATCCCCACCGCCATAATGGCGTTCACGGATGTCTGTTGAAGAATGTTGAACAGGTTATTGACGGTAAAAAAGTTAGGGCTCAACGTCGAGACAATCGCGATCAGCACCAGCAGGGCGATGAGCGACTTCTGCTCCATCAACCACGCTTTGGTGAAATAACGGCGACCAGAAACAGCCTGGGTAGTCATCTTTTTTACTCCTGATTCACGCGATTAAGCTTGCCTACAGCGGCAGCCATCAGAACTTCCTGGGTGGCCTGCTCGCGAGTGAATTCACCGCCGAGATGCCCTTCATGCATGACGATAATGCGATCGCTCATGCCTAATACTTCTGGCATCTCAGAGGAGACCAGAATGATGCTCAGGCCGTCGGCCTTAAACTGGTTAATTAACTGATAAATTTCTTTCTTGGCCCCCACGTCCACGCCGCGGGTAGGCTCATCGAGGATCAGCACCTTCGGACGGGTCATCAACCCACGGGCAATCGCCACTTTTTGCTGGTTGCCACCGGACAGCAGACCGATAGCCTGTTCCATCGACGGCGTCTTCACGTTGAACAGGCGGATAAAATCGCTTACCGCCTGTTGCTCATCCTTATGCTTCAGACTGCCGCCGCTGCGACTGAAATAGCGCAGCGCGGTCAGCGACATATTCTCTTTTACCGACATACCGAGCACTAAACCGTCGCGCTTGCGGTCTTCAGAAATATAGACGATACCGTTCGCCAGTCCGTCCTGCGGAGAACGAGTGATCACTTCATGCCCGTCGAGCGTGACATAACCACTGGTGCGTGGCAGCGCGCCATACAGAACCTTCATCAGTTCGGTACGCCCGGCTCCCATCAGGCCCGAGATCCCTAATATTTCACCTTTACGCAGAGTAAAAGAGACATCGTTCACACCGGGTCCGCACAGGTTATCGACCTTCAGACGGATGTCGCCAGGCGCTTTATCCAGGCGCGGATACTGCTCTTCGAGCTTACGTCCCACCATCATCTCTATCAGGGAGTCTTCGGTCAGCGAGGCCACTTCACGTTCGGCAATAAACTGCCCGTCGCGGAAAACGGTCACGTCATCGCAAATCTCGAAGATCTCTTTCATGCGGTGAGAAATATAGACAATACCGCGCCCCTGCGACTTCAGTTCGCGGATCACGCGGAACAGGGATTCGGTTTCGGTATCGGTGAGCGCATCCGTTGGCTCATCCATAATGATGACTTTCGACTCAAAGCTCAGCACTTTGGCGATCTCGACCATCTGCTGGTCGCCAATCGACAATTCACCAACCTGGCGGTCGCTCTTAAAGCGCAGATTGAGTTTAGCTAACAGGAGATCCGCTTCGGCATACATTTTCTTCCAGTCAATCTTGCCAAAGCGGTTAACGAATTCGCGGCCGAGGAAAATATTTTCCGCAATGGTGAGCTGTGGGATCAGGTTAAGTTCCTGATGGATGATGCCGATACCGGCTTCCTGGGACGATTTAGGGCCATTAAAGGTGGTTTCTTTACCCAGCCACAACAGCGAACCCGCATCACGGGTATAGATACCGGTCAGCACTTTCATCATGGTGGATTTGCCGGCACCATTTTCCCCCACCAGCGCCATCACGCGGCCGGGATAAACATTGAGTGCGGCGCCGGATAGCGCTTTCACGCCAGGGAACGCTTTATCGATCCCTTTGAGTTGCAGTAATGCGTCCATGACAGCCTCAGAAAGTGACGCCAGCACAGAGAATGATATTCGCATACGGGGAACACTCCCCGCTGCGAATTACCGCCTGACTGTCTGCGGTTTGTTTTTTAAATTGTTCATGCGTGGTGTAACGAATTTCTATGGTATTTCCCTGGTGTTGTTGCAGTTGCTCGATATGGCTGAGCAACGTTTCGTGGAGCTGCGGATTATGTTGTTTAATTTCCGTCGCGAGAATGGCCGACTCAACCTGCATTTCACGGGTCACCACATCCAGTACCTGCATAAAAGAAGGTACGCCCTGGGTTAATGCCATATCAATACGCGTAGTTCTGTTCGGGATGGGTAAACCTGCATCACACACCACCAGCGTATCGGTATGCCCCAGACGGGAGATCACCGATGAAATCTCTGAATTGAGTACAGTGCCTTTCTTCATTTTCTTACTCCACTAGCGAAACGTTTCGCTGGTATTGAGTGTAGTCTGAGAAGTGAGCAAATAACCATCATTACGTAACAGATTTGTGATCACCGTCGAAACGTTTCGCTAAGTGAAATGGCAAGAGAGACAAAGCAGAGCTGGACGGGAAGAAAAATGCCGGGCAAGCGTTGCGCTGCCCGGCTGGATGAGCACGTTAAATCTCGACCTGTGTCCCCAGTTCAATCACGCGGTTAGGCGGGATCTCAAACTGGTCAGGCGCGCGCAGCGCGTTACGCTGGAGAAGCAGATACAGCTTGCCACGCAGACGCAAATACCAGGGGCGTTTGCCGACGATTAACGACTCGTGCGACATAAAGAACGACGTTTCCATCATCCGGCAACTCAACCCTTCCAGACCACAGCGATGGAAGACTTCTTCAACATTCGGCGTTTCACGCCAGCCATAGCTGGCAACGACGCGCCAGAAGGTTGGCGACAGCTGTTCAATCTGCACACGACGGACGTTATGCACGTACGGCGCATCTTCAGTCCGCAGCGTCAGCAGGATCACTCGCTCATGCAATACCTTGTTGTGCTTGAGATTGTGCATCAGAGCAAAGGGGATCACATTCAGCGCGCGAGACATATATACCGCAGTTCCCGGTACGCGTACCGGCGGGGATTTCTCCAGCGAGGCAATCATCGCTTCCAGAGAATTACCGTGCTCGTGCATACGACGCAGCAGGCGGAAACGTTCGCTCTTCCAGGTGGTCATGATGGTGAACATCACCAGACCCAGCGATAACGGTAACCAACCACCAGACAGCAGTTTGTCGAGGTTTGCCGAGAACAACGGAATATCAATACACAGGAACGCGACGAGAATCAGCGCTACGAAATACTTATTCCAGTGCCAGTTTTTACGCGCCACGGTGGTTGAGAGAATCGAGGTCAGCACCATCGTGCCGGTCACGGCAATCCCATACGCCGCCGCCAGGTTACTGGAGTGTTCGAAGCTGACAATCACAATGACCACTGCGATATAAAGCATCCAGTTGACGAACGGAATGTAGATCTGCCCGGACTCCATTTCTGACGTATGAATGATACGCATGGGCGACAGATATCCCAGGCGAACCGCCTGACGCGTCAGCGAAAAGACGCCTGAAATCACCGCCTGAGAGGCGATCACCGTCGCCAGCGCCGCAATGATCAGCAGCGGAATCAACGCCCAGTCCGGCGCCAACAAGAAGAACGGGTTTTTAATCGCTTCCGGATACTTTAACAGCAGCGCGCCCTGACCAAAGTAGTTGAGCACCAGCGAAGGCAGTACCACGGTGAACCACGCCAGACGGATGGGGAACTTACCAAAGTGCCCCATATCGGCATACAGCGCTTCGACACCGGTAATCGACAGAACCACCGCGCCAAGCGCAACAAAGGAGACGGTTTTATATTCCAGAAAGAAATGCACCGCCCACATCGGGTTCAACGCCTGCAGCACTTCGGGGTTGGCAATAATGCTGCGCAGGCCAAGCACGGCCAGAATCAAAAACCAGGCCAGCATGATAGGCGCAAATAATTTCCCCACCATCCCGGTACCGTGCTTCTGAATCATAAACAGCAGCGTCAGGACGATTATCGACAGCGGGACAATCCAGGTATCCAACTGTGGCGCAACGATCTCCAGACCCTCAATGGCCGACATCACCGAGATGGCCGGGGTGATCACCACCTCACCATAAAAGAAGCTGCCGCCGATTAAGCCCATGATGACCAGCATAGAGGTCGTTCGCGCGGAGGTATTACGCCCCGCCAGCGACATCAGCGTCAGGATCCCCCCTTCACCAGCGTTATCAGCACGCATGACGAAAGTCAGATACTTAATCGAAACAACAAAGATGAGTAGCCAGAAAATCAGCGACAAAAAACCAAAAACGGCATCGCGTTCAACGCCAAAACCAAACTGACCGGACAAACATTCACGAAGTGTATAAAGTGGGCTGGTACCAATATCACCGTAGACAACCCCAATGGCTGCGAGGGTAATCGCAGACAATGATTGCTTATTATCAGTGCTCATAGACTAGTCTTTCATATATAAAGAAATGTGTGCGTAGTCCCTTGGCCCACAAAAAGCGCACAGTATGCACGATTCCAAGCAAAATCGTACCCCTAAATGAGACCAGATTAACCTGGCTCAAAGAAAAATAAACAGCCTCCCGAACAAGTTCAGCCTGTGAACCGAAACGTCTATACTCGCTGTTAACGCAGTACATTTATGAAAGGACGCCACTCTATTATGGCTCACCCACATTTATTAGCGGAAAGAATTTCCCGCCTGAGCAGCGCGCTGGAAAAAGGTCTCTATGAGCGCAGTCACGCCATTCGGCTTTGCCTGCTGGCCGCCCTGAGCGGCGAAAGCGTTTTCTTACTTGGCCCTCCAGGGATCGCCAAAAGCCTGATTGCCCGTCGGCTGAAATTTGCCTTCCAGAATGCGCGGGCGTTTGAATATCTGATGACGCGTTTTTCCACGCCGGAAGAGGTTTTTGGCCCACTCTCTATTCAGGCGCTTAAAGATGAAGGTCGTTACGAACGCTTAACCGCCGGTTATCTTCCCGAAGCGGAAATCGTCTTTCTTGATGAAATCTGGAAAGCGGGTCCGGCAATCCTCAATACCCTGCTGACTGCAATTAACGAACGTCACTTTCGCAACGGCGCGCACGAAGAAAAAATCCCTATGCGCCTGCTGGTGGCCGCCTCCAACGAACTACCGGAAGCAGACAGCAGTCTGGAAGCGCTGTACGACCGTATGCTGATCCGTCTGTGGCTGGACAAAGTGCAGGACAAAGCTAACTTTCGCTCCTTACTGGTAAGCCAACAGGACGAAAGCGAAAACCCGGTTCCCGCCTCACTACAGGTGAGCGATGAAGAGTATTACCGCTGGCAGAAAGACATTGGCGCAATTACGCTGCCCGATCATGTTTTTGAGCTGATTTTTACGCTGCGCCAGCAGTTGGATAATCTGCCGAATGCGCCTTACGTCTCAGACCGTCGCTGGAAAAAAGCGATTCGTCTGTTACAGGCCAGCGCCTTCTTTAGCGGGCGTGACGCCGTTGCCCCTATCGATCTCATTCTGCTAAAGGACTGCCTGTGGTACGACGCCCAGAGCCTGAACCTGATGCAGCAACAGCTCGAAATATTGATGACCGGACACGCCTGGCAACAGCAAACCATGCTGACACGCCTCGGCGGTATCGTCCAGCAACGCATTCAGTTACAGCAGCAACAAAGCGATAAAACCGCGTTTACCGTGCTGCGTCAGGGTGGCATGTTCAGCCGTCGTCCGCATTACGATTTGCCCGCTGAGGTCACTGCGACAACTCTGACACTACTTCTGCAAAAACCATTGAAATTGCATGATATGGAAGTGATCCACATCGCTTTTGATCGCAGCGCGCTGGAGCAATGGCTGGCGAAAGGGGGCGAGATCCGCGGTAAACTTAACGGGATCGGGTTTGCTCAGACGCTGAATATGGAAGTCGATAGCGCCCAGCATCTGGTTGTGCGCGATGTGAGTCTACAGGGCACGCGCCTGGCGCTTCCTGGTTCGTCGGAAGAAGCCATGCCCGGCGAAATCAAGCAGCAGCTGGAGGCGCTGGAAAACGACTGGCGCCAGCAGCATACCCGCTTTAGCGAACAGCAAAAGTGCCTGTTTATTCATAGCGACTGGTTAGGTCGTATTGAGGCCAGCCTTCAGGATGTCGGTGAGCAGATCCGTCAGGCGCAACAATGCTGACACTGGATACACTTAATGTCATGTTAGCCGTCAGTGAAGAGGGGATGATCGAAGAGATGATCCTCGCGCTGCTGGCCTCGCCACAGCTGGCGGTCTTTTTTGAAAAATTTCCCCGTCTGAAAGCGGCAATCACGGACGATCTGCCGCGCTGGCGCGAAGCGCTTCGTCGGCGGCTTAAAGATGCACGCGTACCGCCTGAGCTGACGGAAGAGGTGATGTGCTACCAGCAGAGCCAACTTCTCTCTACCGCGCAGTTCATCGTCCAGCTTCCGCAAATATTGACGCTATTACACCGGCTGCACTCGCCGTATGCCGAACAGGCGCAGCAACTGGTGGACAGCAACACGATATTCACCCCCGCTCTGCATACGCTCTTTTTACAGCGTTGGCGCTTAAGTCTGGTGGTGCAGACCACGACACTGAATCAGCAATTGCTTGAAGAAGAGCGTGAACAGTTACTGAGTGAAGTTCAGGAACGAATGACCCTGAGCGGGCAACTGGATCCGGTTCTGGCAGAAAACGAAACCGCCGCAGGCCGCCTGTGGGATATGAGCGCCGGTCAGCTCAGACGCGGTGATTATCAACTGATCGTTAAGTACGGTGATTTTCTGCGCGAACAGCCGGAGTTGATGCGACTGGCAGAGCAACTGGGGCGTTCCAGAGAAGCCAAATCCGTTCCGCGAAAAGATGCGCCGATGGAGACCTTTCGCACGCTGGTGCGCGAGCCCGCCACGGTGCCTGAGCAGGTTGATGGTATTCAGCAAAGTGACGATATTCTGCGTCTGTTGCCACCGGAACTGGCCACGCTCGGCATAACAGAACTGGAATATGAGTTCTACCGGCGGCTGGTGGAAAAACAACTGCTCACTTATCGTCTGCACGGTGAAGCCTGGCGCGAGAAGGTCACTGAACGACCGGTGATTCATCAGGATTTCGATGAACAGCCGCGCGGGCCGTTCATTGTGTGCGTTGACACCTCCGGCTCAATGGGGGGCTTTAATGAACAGTGCGCAAAGGCCTTTTGCCTGGCCCTGATGCGCATTGCCCTTGCCGATAACCGTCGTTGCTTCATCATGCTGTTTTCCACCGAAGTGGTGCGCTATGAGCTTTCCGGCCAACAAGGCATTGAGCAGGCTATCCGCTTTCTGAGCCAACGCTTTCGCGGCGGTACGGATATCGCCAGCTGTTTTCGCGCCATTATTGAACGCATGCAGGGACGAGAGTGGTTTGATGCCGATGCGGTGGTGATTTCAGATTTTATCGCCCAGCGGTTGCCTGACGAAGTGGTGAGTAAAGTCGGAGAGCTGCAACGGGTTCATCAACATCGCTTTCACGCGGTGGCGATGTCAGCACATGGCAAACCCGGCATCATGCGCATTTTCGATCATATCTGGCGCTTTGATACCGGGATGCGAAGCCGCCTGCTCAGACGCTGGCGGCGATAAGATTACAGCAGCGAAGCTACGCTTTCACGGACCTGTGCAGGCCATACGCCGCACTGAACCTGACCAATGTGCGGCAGTTGCAGCAGCAGCATGGTTAAGCGCGACTGACCAATGCCGCCGCCGATAGTCTGCGGCATTTCACCGCGCAGCAGCGCCTGGTGCCATTCCAGACTCAGACGATCTTCATCACCGGTAAGCTTAAGCTGATGTTTCAGCGCGTCGGCATCGACACGGATGCCCATGGAAGAGAGTTCAAACGCATCTTCCAGCACCGGGTTCCAGACCAGAATATCGCCGTTCAGACCGGCATACCCCAACTCGGATGCGGAACTCCAGTCATCATAGTCCGGCGCACGAACGTCATGGCGGTGGCCATCGCTGAGCTTACCGCCGATCCCCACCAGGAAGACCGCGCCTAACTCTTTGGCGATCGCACGTTCACGACCTTTTGCATCAAGACCCGGATAACGGCTCAGTAATTCCTGGCTGTGAACAAAGTGGATCTGCTCTGGCAGGAACGGTGCCAGACCAAATTCTTTGCTTACCGCTGCTTCGGTCGCTTTAATTCCCGCCCAGATAGCCTCTACCGTGCTTTTCAGAGTGGAGAACTGACGCTCACCGTCGCCCATCACGCGTTCCCAGTCCCACTGATCGACATACACTGAGTGGAGCGGGGAGAGACGATCTTCATCCGGGCGCAGGGCTTTCATGTGCGTGTAGAGCCCTTCGCCAGCGCTGAAGTCGTGTTGTCCCAGTGTTTGACGCTTCCACTTCGCCAGCGAATGAACCACTTCGAACTGGGCATCTGGCAGCGCTTTCACTTTCACCTGCACCGCTTTTTCACAGCCCGACAAGTTATCCTGCGTGCCATCCCCTACACGGCTGAGGATCGGTGCCTGGACTTCAATCAGACCCAGACGCTCCTCCAGTTGACGAGAGAAGTGAGATTTCACGAAGCTAATTTGGCGTTGTTTGGCAATGTAAGCGGTTTTCATTTTTTTACTCCTGCGTCCTGTTGCCTATGATTAAGCAACAAAATGGGGGCAATATTCAATAATCAACAAACAAAAAGCCGTATTCAATTTTGATTCATTAAAATTAACCGCTAAAATAGAATGAATCATTAATACACATAAGAAAAAGCGATGGAAAATTATCAGATCGACAATCTGGACCGCGGCATTCTTGATGCCTTAATGGAAAATGCCCGTACCGCCTACGCCGAACTGGCAAAACAGTTTGGCGTCAGTCCGGGGACCATTCACGTGCGTGTGGAGAAAATGAAACAGGCGGGGATCATCACCGGTGCGCGCATTGACGTCAGCCCGAAGCAACTCGGTTATGACGTCGGCTGCTTTATCGGCATCATTCTCAAAAGCGCCAAAGACTATCCTTCGGCGTTGGCCAGACTGGAAAGCCTGGATGAAGTCACTGAGGCGTACTACACCACGGGCCACTACAGCATCTTTATTAAGGTCATGTGCCGGTCGATCGATGCCCTCCAGCATGTACTTATCAACAAGATCCAAACAATTGATGAAATTCAGTCCACCGAGACGTTGATCGTCCTGCAAAACCCGATTATGCGTACCATCAAGCCGTGATCGCCTTTTTTAATCCCACATTTTTCCACAGGTAGATCCCAGCTCACTCACAGCGTACAATAGCCCTTCTTTAACAGGATGGGCTTGTATGGCTGACATAACTCTTATTAGCGGCAGCACCCTCGGCGGCGCTGAATATGTTGCAGAACACCTGGCTGAAAAGCTGGAAGATGCCGGTTTTTCTACTGAAACCCTGCACGGCCCGCTGTTAGAGGATCTTTCTGCCTCCGGGATCTGGCTAGTCATCAGCTCCACGCACGGTGCGGGAGACATTCCGGATAACCTTGTTCCTTTATATGAAGATCTTCAATCGCAAAAACCAAATCTGTCGCAGGTTCGTTTCGGCGCGATCGGTATCGGCAGTCGCGAATATGACACCTTCTGTGGCGCTATCGAGAAGATCGAAGCTGAACTGAAGCATTCCGGAGCCAGACAGATCGGCGAAACGCTGAAGATCAACATCCTTGAACACGATATTCCGGAAGATCCGGCTGAAGCCTGGCTGGGATCCTGGATTAATTTACTCAAATAAGTGTAAAGATCGTGCGATCGAGTGTGGATAACTCTGTCAGGAACCTTGGATCAACCAGTAGTTATCCAAAGAATAACCGTTGTTCAGTTTTTGAGTTGTGTATAACCCTTCATTCTGATCCCAGCTTATACGGACCAGGATCACCGATCATTCACAGCTAATGATCCTTACCAAGGTATTGATCTTAATACCGGGATCCGGCTTATCCACAGCCAATGGCGATCCTAATAAGAGATCACAATAGAACAGATCTCTAAATAAAAAGATCTTCTTTTTAATAGCCAGGATCCCGGGGTCTTTCTCAAGCCGACAAAGTTGAGTAGAATCCACCGCCCGGGCTTCAATCCATTTTCACACCGCGTTATGCGAGGCAATCACCATGTTTTATCCGGATCCTTTTGACGTCATCATCATTGGCGGGGGTCATGCAGGCACTGAGGCCGCGATGGCCGCAGCGCGTATGGGTCAACAAACCCTGCTTTTGACACACAATATCGACATGCTGGGGCAGATGAGCTGCAACCCGGCGATTGGCGGTATTGGGAAGGGACACCTGGTAAAAGAAGTGGATGCGCTCGGCGGGCTGATGGCCCAAGCAATCGACCATGCAGGCATCCAGTTTAGGATACTAAACGCGAGCAAAGGACCGGCGGTTCGCGCTACCCGTGCTCAGGCGGATCGTGTGCTGTACCGTCAGGCGGTGCGTACCGCGCTGGAGAACCAACCCAACCTGATGATCTTCCAGCAGGCGGTTGAAGATCTGATTGTTGAAAACGATCGTGTCGTTGGCGCAGTGACCCAGATGGGGCTGAAATTCCGCGCCAAAGCGGTAGTGTTGACCGTTGGAACTTTCCTTGACGGCAAAATTCATATTGGTCTGGATAATTACAGCGGTGGCCGTGCTGGCGATCCGCCGTCCATTCCGCTCTCTCGCCGTCTGCGCGAACTGCCGCTGCGCGTAAGCCGTCTTAAAACCGGCACCCCGCCGCGTATCGATGCACGCACGATTAATTTCAGCGTGCTGGCGCAGCAGCATGGCGACAACCCAATGCCGGTCTTCTCGTTCATGGGCAATGCTGCCCAGCACCCACAACAGGTGCCGTGCTATATCACACATACCAACGAGAAAACCCATGACGTGATCCGTAATAACCTCGATCGTAGCCCGATGTATGCAGGCGTGATCGAAGGGATCGGACCACGTTACTGCCCGTCGATCGAAGATAAAGTGATGCGCTTTGCCGATCGTAACCAGCACCAGATCTTCCTGGAGCCGGAAGGGCTTACCTCAAATGAAATTTACCCGAACGGGATCTCCACCAGCCTGCCTTTCGACGTGCAGATGCAGATTGTCCGCTCAATGGAAGGGATGGAGAACGCGAAAATCGTCCGTCCGGGTTATGCCATTGAGTATGACTTTTTCGACCCGCGCGACCTGAAACCGACGCTGGAAAGCAAATTTATCCAGGGCCTGTTCTTCGCCGGACAAATTAACGGTACCACCGGCTACGAAGAGGCTGCTGCCCAGGGCCTGCTTGCTGGGCTCAATGCCGCGCGTCTGTCCGCAGACAAAGAAGGGTGGGCACCGGCGCGTTCTCAGGCCTATCTCGGCGTACTGGTCGACGACCTGTGCACGCTGGGTACCAAAGAACCGTACCGCATGTTCACCTCGCGTGCCGAATACCGTCTGATGCTGCGCGAAGACAACGCCGATCTGCGTCTGACCGAAATGGGGCGTGAACTGGGGCTGGTGGATGACGTGCGTTGGGCTCGCTTCAACGAGAAGCTGGAGAACATCGAACGCGAACGCCAGCGCCTGAAATCTACCTGGGTGACGCCTGCGGCGGAATCGGCCAACGAAGTGAATGCTCACCTTACTGCGCCGCTGTCTCGTGAAGCCAGTGGTGAAGATCTGCTGCGTCGTCCGGAAATGACCTATGCACAGCTCACGAGGCTGACGCCGTTTGCCCCCGCACTGGAAGACGCGCAGTCTGCTGAGCAGGTTGAAATCCAGGTGAAGTACGAAGGTTATATCGCTCGTCAGCAGGATGAGATTGAAAAACAGCTGCGCAATGAAAACACGCTGCTGCCTGCCACGCTGGATTACCGCCAGGTATCTGGCCTGTCGAACGAAGTGATTGCCAAGCTAAACGATCACAAGCCGGTTTCGATCGGCCAGGCATCGCGCATCTCTGGCGTCACGCCTGCCGCTATCTCCATTCTGCTGGTGTGGCTGAAAAAACAGGGTATGCTGCGCCGCAGCGCTTAATGTGTTGAACGTTGCCCGGTGGCGCATTGCTTACCGGGCAAATTAGTTAAAACAGGTAATCACCGTGCTCAACAAACTCTCACGCCTGCTGGCAGACGCCGGCATTTCGCTTACTGATCACCAGAAAAATCAGCTGATTGCGTATGTTGAAATGCTGCACAAATGGAACAAAGCGTACAACCTGACCTCTGTGCGGGATCCCAACGAGATGCTGGTTCGTCACATTCTCGACAGTATTATCGTGGCACCGCATTTGCAGGGTGAGCGTTTTATTGATGTCGGAACTGGACCGGGGTTGCCGGGCATTCCGTTGTCCATTGTGCGTCCGCAAGCGCATTTCACCCTGCTCGACAGTCTGGGTAAACGCGTGCGTTTCCTGCGTCAGGTCCAGCATGAGCTGAAGCTGGCTAACATCACGCCAGTGCAAAGTCGTGTGGAAGAATTTCCCGCAGAGCCACCGTTTGATGGCGTGATCAGCCGGGCGTTCGCTTCACTCAATGACATGGTGAGCTGGTGTCACCACCTTCCGGGCGAGAAGGGCTGTTTTTATGCGCTGAAAGGCCAGCTACCGGAAGACGAAATAGCGTCGCTTCCTCCTGCGTTTTGTGTTGAATCGGTAGTTAAACTGCAGGTTCCGCATCTGGAAGGTGAGCGCCATCTGGTGGTGATTAAGCCAAACAAAATTTAATATTTATCAAAAAAAATAGAGAAAAATCGGTCTTTTTATTGTTAAAACACTGAGACATTTTTGCCGATATAAGTCGTCACACTTAACGCCACATTTACTGTCTATTATCAACAGGGCAACGTGGCTTTTTTGGCTAAAGACAAAATTAGTCAACACTGAAAATATCAGGCTGCTAAAAATCCAGGCGTAGAATCACTCTCGAGTGTTGAATTTTTATTAAAAATGTCAATGGTTGGTTTTTGAGATGTAATCGGTCGTTTTTAAAAGAGTGAGTGATTTTAGGCTTAAATATCAGAAAGTTGAAAAGGCATCATTTGCCAAGTAAATAAATACCGTCGGGGCGAATATGCTCAATATGTGATCTGAAGCACGCTTTAACACCAGTGTTTACGCGCTATTTGCAGTTTTGCATGATCGTTCACAGTTTGGCTAAAAGTCATAAATGTGGGCCAGGGAAAAATATTTAAACATTTATTCACCTTTTAGCTACTTATTGTTTGAAATCACGAGGGCGCACCGTATAATTTGACCGCTTTTTGATGCTTGACTCTAAGCCTCAAAGAACGTTTTATACGACACGCGGCATACCTCGAAGGGAGCAGGAGTTAAAAACGTGATGTCTGTGTCGCTCTTGAGTCGAAACGTTGCTCGTAAGCTTCTGTTCATTCAGTTTCTGGCGGTAGTAGCAAGTGGATTGCTGTTCAGCCTCAAAGACCTCTTCTGGGGCACTTCCGCAATATGCGGAGGTATGGCAGTCTTTCTGCCTAACGTGTTGTTTATGATATTTGCCTGGCGTCACCAGGCGCATACACCTGCTAAAGGCCGAGTGGCCTGGACGTTCGCCTTCGGCGAAGCCTTCAAGGTGTTAGCGATGCTGATTTTGCTGGTGGTGGCGCTGGCGGTTTTCAAGGCGGTATTTTTGCCGCTGATCGTTACGTGGGTTTTGGTGCTGGTGGTTCAGATACTGGCGCCGGCTGTAATTAACAACAAAGGGTAAAAGGCATCATGGCTTCAGAAAATATGACGCCGCAGGATTACATAGGACACCATCTGAACAACCTTCAGTTGGACCTGCGTACATTCTCGCTGGTGGATCCGCATAACCCCCCAGCCACCTTCTGGACGCTCAATATTGACTCCATGTTTTTCTCGGTGGTGCTGGGTCTGTTGTTCCTGGCTTTGTTCCGCAGCGTGGCCAAAAAGGCGACCAGCGGCGTACCAGGCAAGTTTCAGACCGCGATTGAGCTGATAATCGGCTTTGTGCATGGTAGCGTGAAAGACATGTACCATGGCAAAAGCAAGCTGATTGCACCACTGGCCCTGACGATCTTCGTCTGGGTATTCCTGATGAACCTGATGGACTTACTGCCAATCGACTTGCTGCCGTACATCGGCGAGCATATCTTCGGTCTGCCTGCACTGCGCGTGGTTCCGTCTGCTGACGTGAACGTTACCCTGTCCATGGCGCTCGGCGTATTTATCCTCATTCTGTTCTACAGCATCAAAATGAAAGGCATCGGTGGCTTCGCGAAAGAGTTGACGCTGCAGCCGTTCAATCACTGGGCGTTCATCCCTGTCAACTTAATCCTTGAAGGGGTAAGTCTGCTGTCTAAACCGGTTTCTCTCGGTCTGCGACTGTTCGGCAACATGTATGCCGGTGAGCTGATTTTCATTCTGATTGCTGGTCTGTTGCCGTGGTGGTCACAGTGGATCCTGAATGTGCCGTGGGCCATTTTCCACATCCTGATTATTACGCTGCAAGCCTTCATCTTCATGGTTCTGACGATCGTCTATCTGTCGATGGCGTCTGAAGAGCATTAATTTACCAACACTACTACGTTTTAACTGAAACAAACTGGAGACTGTCATGGAAAACCTGAATATGGATCTGCTGTACATGGCTGCCGCTGTGATGATGGGTCTGGCGGCAATCGGTGCTGCGATCGGTATCGGCATCCTCGGGGGTAAATTCCTGGAAGGCGCAGCGCGTCAACCTGATCTGATTCCTCTGCTGCGTACTCAGTTCTTTATCGTTATGGGTCTGGTGGATGCTATCCCGATGATCGCTGTAGGTCTGGGTCTGTACGTGATGTTCGCTGTCGCGTAGTAAGCGTTGCTTGAATTAAGAGCAATATCAGAACGTTAACTAGATAGAGGCATTGTGCTGTGAATCTTAACGCAACAATCCTCGGCCAGGCCATCGCGTTTGTCCTGTTTGTTCTGTTCTGCATGAAGTATGTATGGCCGCCGTTAATGGCTGCCATCGAGAAGCGTCAAAAAGAAATTGCTGACGGTCTTGCTTCTGCTGAACGCGCACACAAGGATCTTGACCTTGCAAAGGCCAGCGCGACCGACCAGCTGAAAAAAGCGAAGGCGGAAGCTCAGGTAATCATCGAGCAGGCGAACAAACGTCGCGCTCAGATCCTGGACGAAGCCAAAACGGAAGCAGAACAGGAACGTACTAAAATCGTGGCCCAGGCGCAGGCGGAAATTGATGCCGAGCGTAAACGTGCCCGTGAAGAGCTGCGTAAGCAAGTTGCTATCCTGGCTGTTGCTGGCGCCGAGAAGATCATCGAACGTTCCGTGGATGAAGCTGCTAACAGCGACATCGTGGATAAACTTGTCGCTGAACTGTAAGGAGGGAGGGGCTGATGTCTGAATTTGTTACGGTAGCTCGCCCCTACGCCAAAGCAGCTTTTGACTTTGCCGTCGAACACCAAAGTGTAGAGCGCTGGCAGGACATGCTGGCGTTTGCCGCCGAGGTGACTAAGAACGAACAAATGGCAGAGCTTCTCTCTGGCGCACTGGCGCCGGAAACGCTCGCCGGGTCGTTTATCGCAGTTTGCGGTGAGCAACTGGACGAAAACGGTCAGAACCTGATTAAGGTGATGGCTGAGAATAACCGTCTGAACGCGCTCCCGGATGTTCTTGAGCAGTTTATTCACCTGCGTGCCGCGAGTGAGTCTATCTCTGAGGTAGAAGTCACTTCCGCGAACGAACTGAGTGAAGAACAGCTTGCGAAGATTAGCGCTGCGATGGAAAAACGTCTGTCACGCAAAGTTAAGCTGAATTGCAAAATCGATAAGTCTGTAATGGCGGGCGTAATCATCCGTGCGGGTGATATGGTCATTGATGGTAGCGTACGCGGCCGTCTTGAACGTCTTGCAGACGTCTTGCAGTCTTAAGGGGACTGGAGCATGCAACTGAATTCCACCGAAATCAGCGAACTGATCAAGCAGCGCATTGCTCAGTTCAATGTTGTGAGTGAAGCTCACAACGAAGGTACTATTGTTTCTGTAAGTGACGGTGTTATCCGCATTCACGGCCTGGCCGATTGTATGCAGGGTGAGATGATTTCCCTGCCGGGTAACCGTTACGCTATCGCACTGAACCTGGAGCGCGACTCCGTGGGTGCAGTGGTGATGGGTCCATACGCTGACCTCGCCGAAGGTATGAAGGTTAAGTGTACGGGTCGTATTCTGGAAGTTCCGGTTGGCCGTGGCCTGCTGGGCCGTGTGGTTAACACACTGGGTTCTCCGATTGACGGTAAAGGTCCGGTTGATAACGATGGCTTCTCGCCAATCGAAGTTATCGCACCAGGCGTAATCGAACGTCAGTCCGTCGATCAGCCGGTGCAGACTGGTTATAAATCCGTTGATGCCATGATCCCAATCGGTCGTGGTCAGCGTGAATTGATCATCGGTGACCGTCAGACCGGTAAAACCGCGATGGCAATCGATGCCATCATCAACCAGCGTGATTCCGGCATTAAATGTGTGTACGTGGCTATCGGCCAGAAAGCGTCCACCATTTCTAACGTGGTTCGTAAACTGGAAGAACACGGCGCCCTGTCTAACACCATCGTTGTGGTAGCGACCGCGTCTGAATCTGCCGCACTGCAATACCTGGCGCCGTATGCCGGTTGCGCAATGGGCGAATACTTCCGTGATCGCGGTGAAGATGCGCTGATCGTTTATGATGACCTGTCTAAACAGGCTGTTGCTTACCGTCAGGTTTCCCTGCTGCTCCGTCGTCCGCCAGGACGTGAAGCATTCCCGGGCGACGTGTTTTACCTCCACTCCCGTCTGCTGGAGCGCGCATCCCGCGTTAACGCGGAATACGTTGAGAACTTCACCAAGGGTGAAGTGAAAGGTAAAACCGGCTCCCTGACCGCTCTGCCGATTATCGAAACCCAGGCGGGTGACGTTTCTGCGTTCGTTCCGACCAACGTAATTTCTATTACCGATGGTCAGATCTTCCTGGAAACTAACCTGTTCAACTCCGGTATTCGTCCGGCGGTTAACCCGGGTATCTCTGTATCTCGTGTAGGTGGTGCTGCTCAGACCAAGATTATCAAGAAACTGTCCGGTGGTATCCGTACCGCGCTGGCACAGTATCGTGAACTGGCTGCGTTCTCTCAGTTCGCATCCGATCTGGACGAAGCAACCCGTAAACAGCTGAGCCACGGTCAGAAAGTGACTGAGCTGCTGAAGCAGAAACAGTATGCCCCTATGTCTGTAGCACAACAGGGTGTGGTTCTGTTCGCGGCTGAACGCGGTTACCTCGAAGATGTGGAACTGGCGAAAATCGGTAGCTTCGAAGCCGCTCTGCTGGCTTATGTCGACCGTGACCATGCTCCGCTGATGCAAGAAATCAACCAGACTGGTAACTATAACGACGAAATCGAAGGCAAGCTGAAAGCTATCCTCGATTCCTTCAAAGCAACCCAGTCCTGGTAACGTCTGGCGGCTTGTCTTAGGACAGGCCGCAAGGCATTGAGGAGAAGCTCATGGCCGGCGCAAAAGAGATACGTAGTAAGATCGCAAGCGTCCAGAACACGCAGAAGATCACTAAAGCGATGGAGATGGTCGCCGCTTCCAAAATGCGTAAATCGCAGGATCGCATGGCGGCCAGCCGTCCTTATGCAGAGACCATGCGCAAAGTGATTGGTCACCTTGCGAATGGTAATCTGGAATATAAGCACCCGTACCTGGAAGAACGCGACGTTAAACGCGTGGGCTACCTGGTGGTGTCGACTGACCGTGGTCTGTGTGGTGGCTTGAACATTAACCTGTTCAAAAAGCTGCTGGCGGATATGAAAACATGGTCCGATAAAGGCGTTCAGTGCGACATCGCAATGATCGGCTCTAAGGGCGTGTCTTTCTTTAATTCCGTTGGCGGTAATGTGGTTGCGCAGGTAACCGGTATGGGGGATAACCCTTCCCTGTCCGAACTGATCGGTCCGGTTAAAGTGATGCTGCAGGCTTACGATGAAGGTCGTCTGGACAGACTGTACGTTGTCAGTAACAAATTTATCAACACCATGTCTCAGGTTCCGACGCTGACTCAACTGCTGCCATTACCGGCATCAGAAGATGAAGAGTTAAAACAAAAAGCCTGGGATTACCTGTATGAACCTGATCCGAAACCGCTGCTGGATACCCTGCTGCGTCGTTACGTTGAATCTCAGGTTTATCAGGGCGTGGTAGAAAACCTGGCCAGCGAGCAGGCCGCACGTATGGTGGCGATGAAAGCCGCGACCGACAATGGCGGCAGCCTGATTAAAGAGCTGCAGTTGGTATACAACAAAGCTCGTCAGGCCAGCATTACTCAGGAACTCACCGAGATCGTCGGTGGTGCATCCGCGGTATAACCAGGTTAATTCGTAGAGGATTCAAGATGGCTACTGGAAAAATTGTCCAGGTAATCGGCGCCGTGGTTGACGTCGAATTCCCTCAGGATGCCGTACCGCGCGTGTACGATGCTCTTGAGGTTATGAATGGTAAAGAGAGTCTGGTGCTGGAAGTTCAACAGCAGCTCGGCGGCGGTATCGTACGTACCATCGCAATGGGTTCTTCCGACGGTCTGCGTCGTGGTCTGGAAGTCAAAGACCTCGAGCACCCGATCGAAGTCCCGGTAGGTAAAGCAACCCTGGGTCGTATCATGAACGTCCTGGGTCACCCGATCGACATGAAAGGCGATATCGGTGAAGAAGAGCGTTGGGCTATCCACCGCGCAGCACCGTCCTATGAAGAGCTGTCCAGCTCTCAGGAACTGCTGGAAACCGGTATCAAAGTTATCGACCTGATGTGTCCGTTCGCGAAGGGCGGTAAAGTTGGTCTGTTCGGTGGTGCGGGTGTAGGTAAAACCGTAAACATGATGGAGCTTATCCGTAACATCGCGATCGAGCACTCCGGTTACTCCGTGTTTGCGGGCGTAGGTGAACGTACTCGTGAGGGTAACGACTTCTACCACGAAATGACCGACTCCAACGTTCTGGATAAAGTATCCCTGGTATATGGCCAGATGAACGAGCCGCCGGGAAACCGTCTGCGCGTTGCACTGACCGGTCTGACCATGGCAGAGAAATTCCGTGACGAAGGTCGTGACGTACTGCTGTTCGTCGATAACATCTATCGTTACACCCTGGCCGGTACGGAAGTTTCCGCACTGCTGGGTCGTATGCCATCAGCGGTAGGTTACCAGCCGACCCTGGCGGAAGAGATGGGGGTTCTGCAGGAACGTATCACTTCTACCAAAACCGGTTCTATCACTTCCGTTCAGGCGGTATACGTACCTGCGGATGACTTGACTGACCCGTCGCCAGCCACCACCTTTGCTCACTTAGATGCAACTGTGGTACTGAGCCGTCAGATCGCGTCTCTGGGTATCTACCCAGCCGTTGACCCGCTGGATTCTACCAGCCGTCAGCTGGATCCTCTGGTGGTTGGTCAGGAACACTACGACACCGCGCGTGGCGTACAGTCCCTGCTGCAGCGTTACCAGGAACTGAAAGACATCATCGCCATCCTGGGTATGGATGAACTGTCTGAAGAAGACAAACTGGTGGTAGCACGTGCGCGTAAGATCCAGCGCTTCCTGTCCCAGCCGTTCTTCGTTGCGGAAGTATTCACCGGTTCTCCGGGTAAATACGTTTCCCTGAAAGACACCATCCGTGGCTTTAAAGGCATCATGGAAGGCGAGTATGACCACCTGCCAGAGCAGGCGTTCTACATGGTTGGTTCTATCGACGAAGCCGTAGAAAAAGCCAAAAAACTTTAACGCCTTAATCGGAGGGTGATATGGCAATGACTTACCACCTGGACGTCGTCAGCGCAGAGCAACAAATGTTCTCTGGTCTGGTCGAGAAAATCCAGGTAACGGGTAGTGAAGGTGAACTGGGTATTTTCCCAGGGCACGCCCCACTGCTCACCGCCATTAAGCCTGGTATGATCCGCATCGTTAAACAGTTCGGTCATGAAGAGTTTATCTACCTGTCTGGCGGCATTCTTGAAGTGCAACCTGGCAGCGTGACCGTACTGGCTGATACCGCGATTCGCGGGCAGGATCTCGATGAAGCGAGAGCCCTGGAAGCGAAACGTAAGGCTGAAGAGCACATTAAGAGCTCTCATGGTGACGTGGATTACGCTCAGGCATCTGCGGAACTGGCCAAAGCGATCGCGAAACTGCGCGTTATCGAGTTGACCAAAAAAGCGATGTAACACCGGGTTGAAAAAATGAAAACCAGTCTGATTTCAGGCTGGTTTTTTTTTGCCTGTCATTAATGTGCTGTTTGCGTCATCTTTCTTTAGGGAACAAAAAAAGAGCAAAAACATTAGCCTGGCGCGTTAATCGCGATATCAGGTGACATTTAAGAAGACAAAAGTCGCAGCAATGGACGAAAATGTCTCTATCTTCGTTGGGGAAAATTCGCGATTGTGTGTTTTATCCTCTGCCCATTTCACGACGAAAAAAATGTAGTATTTTCAACGTGAAACGGTATAAATTCGTTCTCAAATTACAGTCAGGGCGCGTATGTTGAATAAAGCGATGAGCGTAGTGATCCTTGCCGCAGGCAAAGGCACACGTATGTATTCCGATCTTCCAAAAGTGCTGCACACCCTTGCCGGGAAATCGATGGTTCAGCATGTCATTGATGTAGCAAATGAATTAGGCTCCTCTCAGGTGCATCTGGTCTACGGCCACGGTGGCGATCTGCTTAAAGAAAGCCTGAAAGAAGACAACCTGAACTGGGTGCTGCAGGCGGAGCAGTTGGGCACCGGCCATGCTATGCAGCAGGCAGCGCCGTTCTTTGGCGATGATGAAGACATTTTAATGCTCTACGGTGATGTCCCGCTGATCTCCGTTGAAACCCTGACTCGCCTGCGTGAAGCTAAACCCCAGGGCGGCATCGGTTTGTTGACCGTCGTGCTGGACGATCCGAGCGGCTATGGTCGCATCACCCGTGAAAACGGCAAAGTGACCGGCATCGTTGAGCATAAAGATGCCAGCGAGGAACAGCGCAGGATTCAGGAGATCAACACCGGGATCCTGATTGCCAATGGCGCGGACATGAAACGCTGGCTGTCTAAACTGACCAATAACAACGCGCAGGGTGAATACTACATCACCGACATCATTGCGATGGCCTACCAGGAAGGGCGTGAGATTGCGGCGGTACATCCGGCGCGTATTAGCGAAACTGAAGGGGTAAATAACCGTCTTCAGCTCTCCCGCCTGGAGCGTGTTTACCAGTCCGAGCAGGCAGAAAAACTGCTGCTGGCGGGCGTGATGCTGCGCGATCCGGCGCGTTTTGACCTGCGCGGAACGCTCGTTCACGGGCGAGATGTTGAAATTGATACTAACGTTATCATCGAAGGTCAGGTCACGTTGGGCCATCGCGTGAAGATTGGCGCGGGCTGCGTCATTAAAAACAGCGTTATTGGTGATGACTGTGAAATCAGCCCGTACAGCGTAGTGGAAGATGCCCATCTGGACGCGGCCTGCACCATTGGACCCTTTGCTCGTCTGCGCCCTGGTGCGCAACTGATGGAAGGTGCTCACGTCGGTAACTTCGTCGAGATGAAGAAAGCGCGTCTCGGCAAAGGTTCAAAAGCCGGTCACCTGACCTATCTGGGCGATGCGGAAATTGGCGACAACGTGAACATTGGCGCAGGCACCATTACCTGCAACTACGACGGCGCGAACAAGTTTAAAACCATTATTGGCGACGATGTGTTTGTCGGATCCGATACTCAGTTGGTGGCGCCGGTGACCGTAGGCCATGGGGCAACCATCGCTGCCGGGACCACCGTCACCCGTAACGTGGCTGATAATGAGTTGGTCATCAGCCGTGTTCCGCAGGTGAATAAGCAGGGCTGGAAACGCCCGGTGAAGAAAAAGTAGATATTTTTGCCGGATGGCGCTTTCGCTTATCCGGTCTACGTTCAGTGATGTTTTGTTGGCCGGATAAGGCGTTGCCTGCATCAGGCCAACCCGGGTGAGGAAATAAAAATGTATTTCCCCCCAGCAGTACCTATAAAAATAACCCCACTCTCTACAAGGCTCGGGGCGCCCGAAAATACGGGCATACAGGTCGAAAGACAACGACAGGCATAATGCCTTGATTCGGAATAAAAAACTATGTGTGGAATTGTTGGCGCTATCGCGCAACGTGATGTAGCTGAAATCCTTCTCGAAGGTTTACGTCGTCTGGAATACCGTGGTTACGACTCTGCGGGTCTGGCCGTGGTAGATGCAGAAGGTCATATGACCCGTCTGCGTCGTCTGGGTAAAGTACAGATGCTGTCTCAGGCTGCGGAAGAACATCCGCTGCATGGCGGTACTGGTATTGCTCACACCCGTTGGGCTACGCATGGCGAACCTTCAGAAGCAAACGCGCATCCGCATGTTTCTGAACACATTGTGGTGGTGCATAACGGCATCATCGAAAACCATGAACCACTGCGTGAAGAACTTAAAGCGCGTGGCTATACCTTCGTTTCAGAAACCGACACCGAAGTAATTGCTCACTTAGTGCACTGGGAGCTGAAACAGGGCGGTACGCTGCGTGATGCTGTGCTGCGTACCATCCCGCAACTGCGCGGCGCGTACGGTACGGTAATCATGGATACCCGTCATCCAGATACGTTGCTGGCTGCACGTTCAGGTAGCCCGCTGGTTATCGGTCTGGGAATGGGCGAAAACTTTATCGCTTCCGATCAGTTGGCGCTGCTGCCGGTGACCCGTCGCTTTATCTTCCTGGAAGAAGGCGATATTGCGGAAGTGACTCGCCGTTCCGTCGCGATTTTTGATAAAACGGGCGCGGACGTGAAGCGTCAGGATATCGAATCTAATCTGCAATATGACGCGGGTGATAAAGGTATCTATCGCCACTACATGCAGAAAGAGATTTACGAACAGCCGAATGCGATTAAAAACACTCTGACCGGGCGCATCAGCCATGGCGAAGTGGATTTAAGCGAACTCGGGCCAAAAGCTAACGAGCTGTTGTCTCAGGTTGAGCATATCCAGATCATCGCGTGTGGCACGTCTTACAACTCCGGGATGGTTTCTCGCTACTGGTTTGAATCTTTGGCCGGTATTCCGTGCGACGTCGAAATCGCTTCTGAATTCCGCTACCGCAAATCAGCAGTACGCCGTAATAGCCTGATGATCACGCTGTCTCAGTCGGGTGAAACGGCGGATACGCTGGCAGGCCTGCGTTTGTCGAAAGAACTGGGCTATCTGGGTTCACTCGCCATCTGTAACGTTCCGGGGTCTTCTCTGGTACGTGAATCGGATCTGGCGATGATGACCAATGCCGGCACGGAAATCGGCGTGGCGTCGACGAAAGCCTTTACCACTCAGTTAACCGTTCTGCTGATGCTGGTGGCGAAACTGGCGCGTCTGAAAGGTCTGGATGCGTCCATTGAGCATGACATTGTTCATGGCCTGCAGGCGCTGCCGAGCCGTATCGAGCAAATGCTCTCTCAGGACAAACGCATTGAAGCGTTGGCTGAAGATTTCTCTGACAAACACCATGCCCTGTTCCTGGGCCGTGGCGATCAGTATCCGATCGCTCTCGAAGGCGCGTTGAAGCTGAAAGAGATCTCCTATATACACGCAGAAGCCTATGCGGCAGGTGAGCTGAAACACGGCCCGCTGGCGCTGATTGATGCCGATATGCCGGTTATCGTTGTTGCACCAAACAACGAACTGCTGGAAAAACTGAAGTCCAACATTGAAGAAGTGCGCGCCCGTGGCGGTCAGCTGTATGTCTTCGCCGATCAGGACGCCGGTTTTGCCAGCAGCGACAATATGCACATCATTGAGATGCCGCATGTGGAAGAGGTGATTGCACCGATCTTCTATACCGTGCCGCTGCAACTGCTGGCTTATCACGTGGCGCTGATTAAAGGTACCGACGTGGATCAGCCGCGTAACCTGGCAAAATCAGTTACCGTCGAGTAAAACGCTCATGCCCTGCGAAAGCGGGGCATTTTTTTCATTCCTGTGCTGTTTTTAATCAATTTTCCCGCCGTTTTACTGTGACAAATCGTCATCTTCAGCTACTTTTTTCAGTGTCACAAAAAGAAAATTTTCCTGAAAAGCTATTGTCATATTTTCATTTAACTTAATGATAAACAGGAAAAAAATCATTCTGATTTAACGGAAATTTTCATTGTCATAAAACTGTCATATTTCGTACATTTAACTGTCACCTGTTTGTCCTATTTTGCTCATCGTAGCCACTTAACAATGATTTACGAAAATCTTGCAGGAGACATTATGAAAGTTATGCGTACCACTGTCGCAACTGTTGTCGCCGCGACCTTATCTATGAGCGCTTTCTCTGCATTAGCAGCAGCAAGTCTGACAGGCGCAGGTGCAACTTTTCCTGCGCCGGTGTATGCCAAATGGGCTGATACTTATCAGAAAGAGACCGGTAGTAAAGTTAACTACCAGGGTATCGGCTCCTCCGGTGGTGTTAAACAAATTACAGCGAATACTGTTGATTTCGGTGCCTCTGATGCGCCGCTGTCTGACGAAAAACTGAATCAGGAAGGCCTGTTCCAGTTCCCGACCGTGATTGGCGGCGTGGTACTGGCGGTGAACATCCCTGGTCTGAAGTCTGGCGAACTGGTACTGGATGGTAAAACGCTGGGTGACATCTACCTGGGTAAAATCAAGAAGTGGGATGATGAAGCCATCACCAAACTGAACCCAGGCGTGAAACTGCCTTCTCAGAACATCGCCGTTGTGCGTCGTGCCGATGGTTCTGGTACCTCCTTCGTCTTCACCAGCTATCTGGCGAAAGTGAACGAAGAGTGGAAAACCAAAGTGGGCGCTGGCTCTACCGTTAACTGGCCAACCGGTCTGGGCGGTAAAGGTAACGACGGTATCGCCGCGTTCGTACAGCGTCTGCCAGGTTCCATCGGCTACGTTGAATACGCTTACGCTAAGCAGAACAACCTGGCATACACCAAACTGGTTTCTGCTGACGGTAAACCGGTTAGTCCGACTGAAGAGAACTTCGCTAACGCCGCGAAAGGCGCTGACTGGAGTAAATCCTTCGCACAGGATCTGACGAACCAGAAAGGTGATGATGCGTGGCCGATTACCTCCACCACCTTTATTCTGATTCATAAAGAGCAGAAGAAACCTGAGCAGGGTGCTGAAGTGCTGAAATTCTTCGACTGGGCATACAAAAATGGCGGCAAACAGGCTAATGACCTGGATTACGCCAGCCTGCCGGACAGCGTGGTAGAGCAGATCCGTGCAGCATGGAAGACCAATGTGAAAGACAGCAGCGGTAAAGCGCTGTACTAAATACCCGTCATACTTCGAGCCGCAGCTGTGTTGGCTGCGTTTGTTCACCCCAGTCACATAGTGAATCTATGCTCCTGGGGATTCACAAGCTTGCCGCCTTGCTGCAACTCGAATTATTTAGGGTATGGCATTACGTTAGCCAGGAAGCGCGATAAAATGCGCGCTTCCTGGCCCAAACTTAAAGAGTGATTTATGGCTGCAACCAAGCCTGCTTTTAACCCACCGGGTAAAAAGGGTGACAAAATCTTCAGCGCGCTGGTAAAACTGGCTGCGCTGATTGTGCTATTGATGTTGGGTGGCATTATTGTCTCTCTGATCATCTCCTCCTGGCCCAGCATTGAGAAATTTGGTTTCTCTTTCCTGTGGACCAAAGACTGGGACGCGCCAAACGATATCTACGGGGCGCTGGTACCGATCTACGGTACGCTGGTCACCTCTTTTATCGCACTGCTGATCGCCGTTCCGGTGAGCTTTGGCATTGCCCTGTTTCTGACCGAACTCGCGCCAGGCTGGCTGCGTCGTCCGCTGGGGATTGCGATTGAATTGCTGGCGGCGATCCCGAGTATCGTCTACGGCATGTGGGGCCTGTTTATCTTTGCTCCACTGTTTGCCACTTATTTTCAGGAACCGGTCGGTAATATCCTTTCCAACATTCCGTTTGTTGGCGCGCTGTTCTCCGGCCCGGCGTTTGGTATCGGTATCTTGGCGGCTGGCGTGATCCTCGCCATCATGATCATCCCTTACATTGCAGCTGTAATGCGTGATGTATTTGAACAGACGCCGGTGATGATGAAAGAGTCTGCCTACGGTATCGGCTGTACCACTTGGGAGGTTATCTGGCGCATCGTGTTGCCGTTCACCAAAAATGGGGTAATTGGCGGCATCATGCTGGGTCTGGGACGAGCACTGGGTGAAACGATGGCGGTGACCTTCATCATCGGCAACACCTACCAGCTCGACAGCGCATCGCTGTATATGCCGGGTAACAGCATCACCTCGGCGCTGGCGAATGAATTTGCGGAAGCGGAGTCTGGCCTGCACGTTGCGGCGTTGATGGAACTGGGTCTGATTCTGTTCGTGATTACCTTCATCGTGCTGGCAGCGTCTAAGTTTATGATTTTGCGCCTTGCGAAGAACGAGGGGGCACGCTAATGGCTACGCTTGAAATGCAAACCAGCGCGGAACTGGCGGAATCCCGCCGCAAAATGCAGGCTAAGCGCCGGATGAAAAACCGCATCGCCCTGACGCTTTCTATGGCGACGATGGCGTTTGGTCTGTTCTGGCTCGTCTGGATCCTGATGTCCACCATTTCCCGTGGTATCGACGGGATGTCGCTGGCGCTGTTCACCGAAATGACGCCGCCGCCGAACACGGCGGGTGGCGGTCTGGCGAACGCCCTGGCGGGCAGTGGTCTGTTGATCCTCTGGGCAACCGTGTTTGGTACGCCGCTGGGCATCATGGCCGGGATTTATCTGGCGGAATATGGTCGCAAATCCTGGCTGGCGGAAGTGATTCGCTTCATCAATGACATTCTGCTTTCCGCCCCGTCTATTGTGGTTGGTCTGTTCGTGTACACCATTGTGGTGGCGCAGATGGAGCACTTCTCCGGTTGGGCGGGCGTGATTGCGCTGGCGCTGCTGCAGGTGCCTATCGTGATTCGAACCACCGAAAACATGTTGAAGCTGGTGCCGGATAGTCTGCGTGAAGCGGCTTATGCGCTGGGGACGCCGAAATGGAAAATGATCTCCGCGATTACGCTGAAAGCGTCTGTCTCCGGGATCATGACCGGTATCCTGCTGGCGATTGCGCGTATCGCAGGTGAAACCGCTCCGCTGCTGTTTACCGCGCTCTCCAATCAGTTCTGGAGTACCGACATGATGCAGCCGATCGCCAACCTGCCGGTCACCATCTTTAAATTTGCGATGAGCCCGTTTGCGGAATGGCAGCAACTGGCGTGGGCCGGGGTGCTGATTATCACGCTGTGCGTATTGCTGCTGAACATTCTGGCGCGCGTAATTTTCGCCAAGAGCAAACACGGTTAACACGTTGCCGGATGGCGGCGTGCGGCCTACGGTTGAACCTATTTGTTGTAGGCCTGATAAGCGAAGCGCCATCAGGCATGATAAGGAAAAGAGTAAAATGAGTATGGTTGATACTGCTCCGGGTAAGATTCAGGTTCGTGATTTGAACTTCTACTACGGCAAATTCCATGCCCTGAAGAACATCAACCTGGATATTGCAAAGAACCAGGTAACGGCATTCATCGGGCCTTCTGGCTGCGGTAAATCGACGCTGTTGCGTACGTTCAACAAGATGTTTGAACTCTACCCGGAACAGCGTGCGGAAGGTGAAATTCTGCTCGATGGTGACAATATTCTCACCAATACCCAGGATATCGCCCTGCTGCGTGCCAAAGTCGGGATGGTGTTCCAGAAGCCGACGCCGTTCCCGATGTCTATTTACGACAACATCGCCTTTGGCGTGCGTCTGTTTGAGAAACTGTCCCGGGCGGATATGGACGAGCGCGTGCAGTGGGCGTTGACCAAGGCCGCACTATGGAATGAAACCAAAGATAAATTGCACCAGAGCGGATATTCTCTCTCCGGTGGTCAGCAGCAGCGTCTGTGCATCGCGCGAGGTATCGCCATTCGCCCGGAAGTCTTGCTGTTGGATGAGCCGTGCTCAGCACTGGATCCGATCTCAACCGGTCGTATCGAAGAGCTGATTACCGAGCTGAAACAGGATTACACCGTGGTGATCGTGACCCACAACATGCAGCAGGCTGCGCGTTGTTCCGATCATACGGCGTTTATGTACCTGGGCGAGTTGATTGAGTTCAGCAACACGGACGACCTGTTCACCAAGCCCGCGAAGAAACAAACCGAAGATTACATTACTGGCCGCTACGGTTGATATGCCCGGGCATCTGGAGAAATGATGGACAATTTAAACCTTAATAAACACATTTCCGGTCAGTTCAACGCCGAACTGGAAAGTATCCGCACTCAGGTAATGACGATGGGCGGCATGGTCGAGCAGCAACTTTCTGATGCCATCACCGCGATGCACAATCAGGACAGCGAGCTGGCGAAACGCGTTGTTGATGGCGATAAGCACGTCAATATGATGGAAGTGGCGATTGATGAAGCCTGTGTTCGCATCATCGCCAAGCGCCAGCCGACGGCGAGCGATCTGCGTCTGGTGATGGCGATCATCAAAACCATCGCCGAACTGGAACGTATTGGCGACGTGGCGGATAAAATCTGTCGTACCGCGCTGGAGAAGTTCTCCCAGCAACATCAGCCGCTGCTGGTGAGCCTGGAGTCACTGGGGCGTCACACCATACAGATGCTGCACGACGTGCTGGATGCTTTTGCGCGGATGGATCTGGATGAAGCAGTGCGTATCTACCGTGAAGACAAGAAAGTGGACCAGGAATACGAAGGGATCGTGCGTCAGCTGATGACCTACATGATGGAAGATTCCCGCACCATTCCCAGCGTGTTAACCGCGTTGTTCTGCGCGCGCTCTATCGAGCGTATCGGCGACCGCTGCCAGAATATCTGCGAATACATCTTCTACTTCGTGAAGGGCCAGGATTTCCGTCACGTGGGCGGCGATGAGCTGGATAAGTTGCTGGCGGGTAAAGATCCAAAAGAGTGATAAAACGTAGAAAATAAGCCGGATAAGCGTTAGCGCCATCCGGCAATTGCCCGGTGGCGCAAGCTTACCGGGCCTACAAAAATTACCGGGTAATATTCCAGCCGCGTGCTTTCCACAACGCCGGCAACTGTGCCAAATCGGTAAAAGTCGTCACTTTGGGATGTTCGATAGGCTTGTTGTGCGGATCGGCACAGAAGTAGAACACTTCCATTCCCGCATCAATCCCTGACTGCGCGCCAGCGGAAGAGTCATCGACCAGAATGCAGTTCTGTGCGTTGACGTTCATCGCTTTTGCTGCGTGGAACATCAGCGCCGGATCGGGCTTCCAGCGTTGAATATCGTAGCCGCTGTACAGTTTGTCCGGGAAATGATGCAGCATGCCCAGTTTACCCAGCGAGTGTTGCATTTTGCTGACCGGACCGTTAGAGACCACGCACATCGGCACCGTCATGCTGTCCAGCAAGGTATTCGCACCAGGGATCACTTCCAGTTCCGAGTCGAACAGGCGTGCGACCTCGGCGCGGTAGACGGGTTCTAAGTCGGCTTTGGCCAACGTCACCCCATGCTCCTCGTTAATGATATCAATGATTTCGTAGAGTTTTACGCCCTTAAAGCGTTTAAAAGTTTCTTCAAGATCGAGGGTGATACCGAATTCCTGGAACATTGCGACGTACGCGCGGGAACAGATCACTTCACTGTCGACCAGCGTACCGTCACAGTCAAAAAATACCGCTTCAATTCCGGACATGCCTTTCCCTTTTCACTAGTTTAACGTTTACGTACTGCCTGATTGTGCAACGCAATCGTTGCCGTATAAGCAAATTCAATGAAAAAAACCTCACACAATCACCCCCTATTGTCGCATTTTGGTATAGGATAGCGACGAATTTTCCCTCCTTGTTTGGAAATTGATAATGAGTCAACAACACACAACCCAGACGTCTGGTCAGGGGATGCTGGAACGCGTGTTCAAACTGCGCGAACATGGCACAACGGCACGAACCGAAGTGATCGCCGGTTTTACCACCTTCCTGACGATGGTTTACATCGTTTTTGTTAACCCGCAAATTCTGGGCGTTGCTGGCATGGACACCAGCGCTGTCTTCGTGACCACCTGTCTGATTGCCGCGTTCGGCAGCATTCTGATGGGGCTGTTCGCTAACCTGCCGGTGGCACTGGCGCCCGCGATGGGGCTGAATGCGTTCTTTGCCTTCGTTGTGGTTGGCGCGATGGGCCTGTCGTGGCAGGTCGGTATGGGGGCGATTTTCTGGGGCGCCGTCGGTCTGCTGTTGCTGACTATTTTCCGCGTGCGTTACTGGATGATTGCCAATATCCCGGTCAGTCTGCGCGTGGGGATCACCAGCGGTATCGGTCTATTCATCGGCATGATGGGGCTTAAAAACGCGGGTGTCATCGTTGCGAATCCGGAAACGCTGGTCAGCATTGGTAATCTGACCTCCCATAGCGTCCTGCTGGGCGTGCTCGGTTTCTTTATCATCGCTATCCTGGCGTCACGTAATATTCACGCCGCCGTGCTGGTATCCATCATCGTCACTACGCTGTTGGGCTGGATGCTGGGTGATGTGCACTATAACGGCATTGTCTCTGCGCCGCCGAGCGTCTCATCGGTGATTGGGCATGTCGATCTGGCGGGGTCGTTTAACATTGGTCTGGCTGGGGTGATTTTCTCTTTCATGCTGGTTAACCTGTTTGACTCCTCCGGCACATTGATCGGCGTAACTGATAAAGCCGGTCTGGCGGATGAAAAAGGGAAATTTCCGCGCATGAAGCAGGCGCTGTTTGTCGATAGCGTCTCCTCTGTGACCGGGGCATTTATCGGTACGTCTTCCGTCACTGCTTATATCGAGTCCTCTTCCGGCGTTTCTGTTGGGGGGCGTACTGGCCTGACCGCGGTGGTGGTTGGTCTGCTGTTCTTGCTGGTGATCTTCCTTTCTCCGTTGGCGGGGATGGTACCGGGCTATGCGGCTGCAGGCGCGCTGATTTACGTCGGCGTGTTAATGACGTCCAGTCTGGCGCGCGTGAAGTGGGACGATCTCACTGAATCTGTACCGGCGTTTATCACTGCCGTGATGATGCCGTTCAGCTTCTCCATTACCGAAGGGATCGCGCTGGGCTTTATCTCTTACTGTGTGATGAAAATCGGTACCGGTCGTCTGCGTGAGCTGAGCCCGTGCGTGGTCGTTGTGGCGCTGCTGTTTGTGCTGAAGATTGTGTTTATCGACGCGCACTAAGTCCGTCAGGACATAAAAAAACCCGGTAAGCATCACGCTACCGGGTTTTTTGTTTCTGGCTTACGCCTTCACGCGCTGGATGTAGTCACCAAACGCGGTGAGCTGGCCGGTTAGATGGTCCAGCGTACTCTGGTCAATCACTTCACCCGTCTGCGGGTCTACTTTGTTCTGTATCACGCCACCCATAAATTCCGGCTTGTTCATGACCATGGCATCCAGGAAAACCAGGATCTGACGCAGATGATACTGGCAGCGCGCGCCGCCAATCGCCCCCATCGAGCTGGTCTGGATGAGCACCGGTTTGCCTGAAAGCGGCTGATCGGGCAGGCGTGACAGCCAGTCGATGGCGTTCTTCAGACCACCCGGCACTGAATAGTTATATTCCGGCGTAACGATAACCACGCCATCAGCCTGGCGAATTTGCTCAGCCAGCGCGTCGACGCTTGCCGGAAACCCCTCTTCCTGCTGCACGTCAGCATCGTAAAGCGGGATATCACCGATAGACGGTAACGCACTGATTTTCATACCCGCCGGGGCGATTTTCGGCAGCGTACGGGCAACCATACCGTTAAACGAACCTTTGCGCAGGCTTCCCAGTAACGTAACAACATTCAACGTTTCAGACATGGTAACTCCATCAGTTGTGCGTATAAGACGTCGCGGCAGATAATTGCGCGAATCGCATCAGACGACCCGTCGGCGCATTCGCGCGGGTCTGGATATCAGGCAGGCTTTTCCAGCCCTGCTTAACATCAAACTCCCAAAGTTGAAGTTTATCAATGGCTGGCGTAACCGCAACCGACCACACCAGCAGGTCTTCGGCATCGCAAATAGCCTCAATCTGAGCAACACGGGCACATTTCAGACGCCCGGAGACTGGCAGCAATTGCAGCTCATGCGGATCGTTGTTGCGGACGTCACCCGTCAGTTTCAGGACGCTCTGGCGTAAGGTGATCATCTGTGCGCGCGCTTCGTCCGGATCGTTTTGCTTGCTGATCCACAGGCTTTCGTTGCTGGAGAAGGTTGGGACGTCGGCGGTATGGGGGCTAATAAATCCACGGGGGGCGCGCTGGAGTTCCATATCCAGTCCGCATTCCCCTTCGGTTGTCAGCGCCACACCGACCATATTACCGGCATAGGCGATGGAAAAGCTGGGTAGATTTTTATCGCGAAATGCCGGTTTACCTTTGGCTTTGTATACGATTTCCGGTAACTCGAGCGTGCCATACAGCATAAACATCAGCTCGGCGAGAAGTCCTCGGGATGCCAGAAAACGGGTCTGGCGATGTGTGGGGAGTCTTCGTGCTTCATGATGGCAGGATGACGGAAGGCGCATCGAAATCAAGTGTCCTTCCGTCAGGATCCCTCTGGCAAAATGGGTCGCCATTTTTCTCTCCATGATTAATGGTCGGTGATAATGACGAGAGTAACATTTACTCGGTTTATAGACAGAGTAAATAGCCAAAAAGTACGAATGAATCAGCCTCCCTTACGCGCATTTACATTTCCTGGTACGGATTGGCTGTTTTTGCGTCAGGAGAGGTTGTTTGATGGTCTCCCAGGGAAGAAGGCGAATTGCCATTTGGACAACAGTGAATTCCTGACTGACATGCCGCCCTGAATGAGGCGGCATGTCAGCATGGAGGAACAGCAATTTAACTGAATCGGGGTAACAGGTTGAAGACGTTGCCGAACCAGCAAACAATAACCGCTACGCCGAACAGGATCACGATAGTCGGGATAAAGACACCGCCCCAGACGGTAAACATTTTATTGGGGAACTTCTGGCGGGCTTTCAGGGCCAGTACCGCAGGGATGATCACGGCCCATATCGTTGCGCACAGCCCTGCGCCGCCGATGCCATAGATAAAACCGTTCGGGAAGATTAAGTATAAAAGCGCCGGAGGCAGGAAGGTTAACAAGACGGTTTTAAAACGTCCCATTGCCGAATTGTCGAATTTGAACAGATCCGCAAGATAATCAAATAGCCCCAGAGTCACGCCAAAAAAGGAACTGGCGACGGCCAGGTTTGAAAAAACCAGCAGACAAAATTCGATGATTCCGGTTTGCCTGGTGCCGAGAAATGATTTTACTAATGAATCAACATTACCGCCCGACGCAATGATCTCACTGAAGCTTTCCCGTGTAATGTTACCCATGGTGCAATACAACCAGAACAGATAAATCACCAGCGCCAGCAAAGAACCAAAGACAATGCTTTTAATTAATTTATCTTTTCTTTTGCCATAGCAGATGATCAGACTGGGAATGTTTCCGTGAAAGCCAAATGAAGCCAGGCATACCGGTAATGCCATAAAAATATAGGGGAAGTAAGAGACGTTGTTTTGAGCCTGGCCTGCCGTATCCCGCAGTATAGAAAAATCGACCTGGAAGAAGAATGACCCAAAAACGATAATAAAAGAGATGATTTTAATCCCGAGGAACAAGGAGGTAATTCGACTGGCTGCCAGTGAACTGATCCACAACACGCTGGCGACAAAAATGGCAGTACAGATTCCGACAATTCGGGGGTTAACGCGATATCCCATATTCATGGAGATCGTTTCGCTAATGATGGCGCCATTAGCAGAAATATAGGCATACGTGAGAATGTAGAGAACAAAGGCAACGGTAAATCCACTCACAATGTTCCATTTGTTGCCAATAAGATCTTTAGTAATGGTATTAAAACTGGATCCAACGGGGTAATTTAAATTTGCCTCTAATAACAGGAGTCCGGAATGCATCATTGAAAACCAGGCGATTATTAAAATAAACGCCCCCCAAAAAAACCACGCGCCGGACAAATCAACGGGGAGAGCAAACATCCCCCCACCAATCACCGTACCGGCTATGACCATAATCCCCCAAAAGGAGGAGTGTTTAGCATTCGAATTTTCTTCCATGATGCCTCATTAATTATAGTGAACCTATAAGGTTTTAATTATGCAACAATATAAAGGAAGTGGATTTATCGCTGGGGGGTTACATCGTATAACCCCCTGATGCTTATAATTAAACTTCTTTCAGTTTAGCGGTGAAGTGACGTAATACTTTCGGTTCGTAGGTGAAGGTCAACCCTTTAATATTCATCGCGTTTTCTTTGACGTGTTCAAAGGCTTCAATAATGAAGTCCATATGAGATTGCGTATACGTTGCTCTTGGGATGGTTAGACGCAGAAGCTCGGCCGGGCAAGGTAATTGCTTACCGGTTTTAGGATCTCTGCCTAATAAGAATGAACCAATCTCAACGGCGCGGATACCGGCCACTTTATAGAGTTCGCAAGCGAGAGCCTGAGCCGGGAACTGTTCTGCCGGAATGTGCGGCAATAATTTACCCGCATCGACAAAGGCCGCGTGGCCGCCAGCTTGTTGGCAAGTGACGCCAATCGCCTCGAGGCCATCGACTAAATATTGCACTTGCGCGATACGATAGGCCAGCCAGTCCTGGTTCATACCATCCACCAGACCCACCGCAAGACGCTCCATTGCCCCGCCTTCCAGACCACCGTATGTCGGGAAGCCTTCCTGTACGACGCACAGGGTTCTGCACTCGGTATAGACGTCAAAATAGGTGTCGTCTTTAATGCACAGTAAGCCGCCCATTGGCACCATCGCATCTTTTTTCGCGGACATTGCCAACATATCGGCATATTTGTAAGTCTCGCGGGTAATTTCTTCGATGCTCCAGTCCCGGTATTCTGCTTCGCGTTTCTGGATAAAATACGCATTCTCGGCAAAGCGCGCGGAGTCCATGACTACCGGAATGTCATATTTTTTAGCGATATTATACATGGCCTTCAGGTTGGCTAATGAAACCGGTTGCCCGCCTGCAGAGTTACTGGTAATGGTCGCCACAATATACGGAACGTTGTTGGGGCCGACTTCCTGAATGCCGCGCTCTAATCCATCGAGATCGAAATTTCCCTTAAAGTCATAACGAACACCAGTATCAAATGCCTCTTTGATGTACACGTTACGCACGGCGCAGCCGTTGATTTGGCTGTGTCCCTGAGTGGTATCGAAGAAGTAGTTGGAGAAAACCGCCATCTTACTTCTGTCTAACCCTTTTTCCTGCTCACGTTTTTTGATGAGAACCGGAATATAAATTTGTTCTGCACCGCGGCCCTGGTGCGTTGGAATTGTATATTGATAACCAAAAATGTTTTTCACTGCTTCAGATAACGCATAATAGCTACGGCTGCCGCTGTAGGCTTCATCCCCACGTAGCATGGCTGCTTGCATATTCTGTGTCACTGCGCCAGTACCGCTGTCGGTCAGCAGATCAATAAAGACATCTTCACTATCCAGCAGGAAAGGGTTCATCCCGGATTTAATAATTGCGTTATTCCGATGTTCTCTCGTTGTACGTTTTACCGGTTCAATAACACGAATACGGAAGGGTTCTGGTAAATGTTTAAAGTTATCCATGACATAATCCTTTAATTTATTTCACTGTATTGACTCAATACGTCTGCACGCGGGTATAAATATACCCGGCATAATTCATCTCTCATTTATTCCAGTCATGACTGTATTTTCGTTTTAAAAAACGAACAGGCATACGTGGCGTTGCGATATGCAACCACAATGAGAAATTGAGCTATGTTTGAGATGTGCCAAATGAACAGACTACGAATAGCCTATGTTCTGGCAAAATAAAGGCAGGGAAATTTAAGGGTGATGATTGACAATTTTATTGTCAACATTAAACCATTTTGAAATGATGTATGCATGTAAGATAATCATGATTGAGTTATCCTCTGTAGACACAGTGCTACATTATGGCAATGAAAATATTTGTCTATGAGAGAATAATTTAACTGTGATAAAAATCACAGTTAAATTAACATTTAATTAATTAAGGATCATTCAAGAAAATACAATATTCCGCTAGCGATTTACCGAACGGGCAATACGTGTATAAGTATGTCTGACGCCACGAATCGCCACGCTGTAGGCCAGTATATTTTCCGGCAACGCCATTCCCATATAGCCAGTATCGCCAATATGATGGAGATCCGCCCCTGCCATTTTACTCATCAGGGCTATCTGGCGAATTGTACTGACGTCTGCGCCCTCCTGAGAGGTGCCGATTGCCGTCATTGCCAGCGCACCGTGCGCGTGTGCACACGCGATCAGCGACTCTACTTTTTGCTGGCTCATACCCGGTACTGTTCCTGGTGCCGGAATAAGCACGATATCTGCGCCCTGTCCGGCAAAGGCGGCGACGTCACTTTCACTGATAATTGCGCTGCCGCTTTCCCGCACAATCCCTGCGCCGTGCATTTTACCGGTGATGATAATGGCCTTGTCGCCAACGGCCTCACGGATCGTTTTCACCGCTTTTCCCAGAGCGAGATTGCTAACGCCGTTGTTGGGATTTCCCGTCAGTACCAGGATCTTCGCTCCCATTTCTACCAGTTTGCGAGCATTCTCTGCGGTTGCGGCACGGCCTGGTTTCATCTTCCAGATGTCATCATGCGCACTGGCAAATTCAGGATCGACGGCCTCAAGGTTGACGCCTATGATGCGTCCGGTCAGGCGCTGCAGTTCATGCAACGTCTGATCCGGTGCAGTACCGGCAGGCATTCCCTGGATTAGCGGTGCTTTGCTATCGAACATGTTGATCAGCAGAATGTCCGCCCCCTGCGACGCGGCAAGTTCGGCATTAGTGACGTTATTGAGCAATGGTTGGGTAATGGCGATGGTTTCACTGACCAGGACGCGGCCTTCACTGGCGCGGATTGCGTACAGCAGCGCCGTTTTGTCCATGCACACGAAATCAGAAGCACTACAGTCAAGTAAACGTTTATGTTCCATAAAAAGAGACCCTCTTATAAAACGATAATGCCCTGAATTAACCGTCAATTCAGGGCTACGGGATTACTTACCGATACAGAAGCTGGAGAAAATTCTTCCCAGCAGATCGTCGGAGGTAAACTCACCGGTGATCTCACTTAAGCTTTGCTGCGCCAGACGGAGCTCTTCAGCCAGTAGCTCACCGGCCCATGCACCTAACAGTTGGGCCTTGCCCTGCTGGAGATGCTCAGCGGCGTCGGCCAGCGCCTGTAAGTGACGACGACGGGCCAGGAAGCCTCCTTCCATGTTGGTATCAAAACCCATGCTCTGTTTGAGATGGTTGCGCAGTACGTCCACGCCTTCACCGGTGCGCGCCGAAAGACGAACCAGTGAGTGACCATTCACCTCGCTGATGCCCAGCGGTTCGCCGGTGATATCCGCTTTGTTCCGTACCACGGTAATGGGCAGTTTTGACGGTAAACGGGCGATAAAGTCCGGCCAGATGTCAGCCGGGTCAACGGCATCCGTGGTAGTGCCATCGACCATAAACAACACGCGATCCGCTTGCTCAATTTCCTGCCAGGCCCGTTCGATACCGATACGCTCCACTTCGTCGCTGGCCTCACGCAGACCGGCGGTATCGATAATGTGCAGCGGCATACCATCGATATGGATGTGCTCACGCAGCACATCGCGCGTGGTACCGGCGATGTCGGTGACAATGGCCGCCTCACGGCCCGCCAGCGCATTCAGGAGGCTTGATTTACCGGCGTTAGGGCGTCCTGCAATGACCACCTTCATCCCTTCACGCAGCAGGCTGCCCTGACGCGCTTCAGCGCGAACGGCATCGAGATCGGCAATCACGCCATTCAATTGCGCTTCAATTTTGCCATCCGACAGGAAGTCGATCTCTTCATCCGGAAAGTCGATGGCCGCTTCTACGTAGATGCGCAGGTGAGTGAGTGCTTCCACCAGATGGTTTACGCGGGTGGAAAACGCTCCCTGCAATGAGTTCAACGCTGAACGAGCCGCCTGCTCAGAACTGGCATCAATCAGGTCGGCAATCGCTTCGGCCTGGGCTAAGTCGAGTTTATCGTTGAGAAACGCGCGCTCAGAGAACTCGCCGGGGCGGGCAATGCGTAGGCCGGGCAGCGTCAGGATGCGTTTTAACAGCAGGTCGAGAATGACCGGGCCGCCGTGTCCCTGAAGTTCCAGCACATCCTCACCTGTAAACGAGTTCGGGCCGGGAAACCACAGGGCGATCCCCTGGTCCAGCGCGGTACCGTCGGCATCTTTAAACGGCAGATAGTCGGCGTAACGGGGTTTGGGCAGCTTGCCCAGAACAGCTTCGGCCACCTCACGCGCCTTCAGGCCGGAAATGCGCAGAATACCCACACCACCGCGTCCCGGTGGGGTTGCCTGGGCGACGATAGTGTCGTTATGGCTCATGATATGTCTCTTCGTAAATGTAAAAAAGGCGGTCTAATGACCGCCTTCTCTGGCATTAACTTTACCGTGAATACTCGAAATAATTCAAGTTGCAGGAAGGCGGCAAGTTTGTGAGCCCCAGGAGCTTACTGAAGTAAGTGACTGGGGCAAGCAAATGCAGCCAACGCGCCTGCGGCTTGAAGAATGAAGAGTATCAGGACTTTTTCTTCTCGCGGCTATGCAGGCCACGTTTTTCCAGACCACGGTAAATCAGCTGCTGCTGGATGATCGTCACCAGGTTGCTGACGATATAGTACAGCACCAGACCTGACGGGAACCACAAGAAGAACACGGTAAAGATGACCGGCATAAAGGTCATGATCTTCTGCTGCATCGGGTCGGTCACGGTGGTCGGCGACATCTTCTGGATGAAGAACATCGTTACGCCCATCAGGATCGGCAGGATGTAGTACGGGTCCTGTGCAGACAAGTCATGGATCCACAGGGCGAACGGCGCATGACGCAGTTCCACGGAGCCCATCAGCATGTAGTACAACGCCAGGAAGATAGGCATCTGGATGATCAGCGGGAAGCAGCCGCCCAGCGGGTTAACCTTCTCAGCTTTGTACAGGGCCATCATTTCCTGGCTCTGACGCTGTTTGTCATCGCCCAGACGCTCACGCATTGCCTGAATCTTCGGCTGCAGCATACGCATCTTCGCCATGGAGGTGTACTGCGCTTTAGTCAGCGGGTACATGATGCCACGAACGATAAAGGTGATGATGATAATGGAGAAGCCCCAGTTACCGACAAAGCTATGGATCCATTTCAGCAGTTTGAACAGCGGCTGAGAGATGAACCACAACCAACCGTAATCCACGGTCAGATCCAGGTGCGGTGCAACGGCCGCCATTTTGTCCTGAATTTCCGGGCCAACCCACAGGGTGCTGGTCATCGCGCCAGACTGACCCGGCTGAACCAGTACCGGCTGAGATTTATAGCCGATAGCGGCAATGCCGTTACCCAGGTTCGCGGTATAGAAGTTATTGGTACCGTCGTTACGTGGCACCCATGCCGTTGCAAAATACTGTTGCAGCATCGCCACCCAACCGTCTTTCGCATTGACGTTCAGGTTTTCGTTATCCGCGATGGTGTCGAATTTGTATTTTTCATACTTCTCATCTGGCGTGGAATACGCAGCGCCACGGAAAGTATGCAGCGCGAAGTTGCTGCTTCCGGTGTCGCGATGAGACGGCAGATTGATGGATTGCTTCAGCTGACCAAAGGTGGAGATCTCCAGCGGTTTCTCGCTGGCGTTCTGCACGCTGTAGTTAACGTTAACCGCATAGTCGCCACGTTTGAGGACAAACGTTTTGGTAAAGGTGTTACCCGCGGCATCCGTATAGGTCATCGGGATCTGCAGTTCGTTCTGACCATCAGCCAGTACAAAGGCGTCTTTTTCGACGTTGTACAGCGGACGTGGGCCGTTAGCCGGGTTATCCGGGCCGTCACGACCTGTCAGACCGCTCTGAGCCTGATAGATAAACTGCGGCGTGGTTTCCAGCAGTTGGAACGGTTCGCTGGAACCGAGTTCTTTCGGGTAAGCTGGCAGCAGGGCCTGTTCCACATCACCACCACGGGTGTTAATGGTCAGATCAAGCACGTCAGTCTTAACCGTAATCAGTTTCCCCTGGCCACTGGCCGGTACGCCCTGGTCGGCGGCGCTACCCGCTGCGGTGGTCGTTGTCTGCGTGGTCTGTTGGGTCTGAGGTTGCGGATTTTTATCCTGCTCCCAGGCTTGCCAGATCATGAAAGACACGAACAGCAAAGCGATGACTAAAAGATTGCGTTGCGAATCCATCGTTAGTGTTCTCTGGTATCAAATGGTCCGGGCGGGACGGGATCGTCACCACCAGGGTGTAAAGGGTGGCATTTTAATACGCGTTTCACCGTCAACCAACTGCCTTTTATCACTCCAAACCTGCGCAATGCCTCAATTCCGTAGCTTGAACACGTTGGAGTGAAACGGCAATGCGGCCCAAGCAGCGGACTGATCAGGCGTTGATAGACCCGAATAAGGGCTATCAGGACCCGCGAGCCAGGCGACAATGGCGGCGCCATAATTTTTCCAACGCTTCCGAGAGAGCACGGTTATCGAGGTCGGCAACCCCTTTTTTCGCCACCACTACGAAGTCCATTGCTGGCAATTCGTGTTGACGCAGACGAAAGCTTTCACGCGTCAGACGTTTAATCCGATTGCGTTCATGCGCGCGTCGAACGTTTTTCTTGGCGACAGTAAGACCGATACGGGGATGCCCCAGCGAATTCAGGCGGCCGAGGATGGTGATTTGCGGCGTGCCAGCCCGTTGTGGCTGCTGGAAGACGAAAGTGAAATGAGCGGGAGTTAACAAACGTAACTCCCTGGGAAATGCGAGCTTAACCACTCAGGGGTTAGCTTTATTACTTGGAAACGGTCAGACGAGCGCGGCCTTTAGCACGACGACGTGCCAGAACCTGACGACCATTTTTAGTAGCCATACGAGCACGGAAGCCGTGAGAACGGTTGCGCTTCAGTACAGACGGTTGAAAAGTGCGTTTCATGGCGATTTCTACCTAAACTTGAATAAATTCACTGACTTTTGCGTATACCCGAACGAGTTTCGAACGACTAACGCCTCAGCGTGGGTGATTAAAGAGGCCGGATTGTAATAATTGTACACTCCGGAGTCAATTCTCTTTCCTTATTTCCCGCGTATTTCCGCACGTTTTCGCGTGAAAAACAGGCAGCGTTGACACCGTGTTACGGGCATCGCGCGACGGGGGAAAGATTATACGGGCTGATGAACAAAGCGCAAGGATCGCTCGGGATCTTTATGAGATCGTTTTAGCAGTATAGCGTCTTTACTCATTAATTTTTCCAATATGCGGGCGAAATCGTGCAGCACTTCTCCAGGATCGTTTACACTTATCCGGTCCTGTGAAGGCCTGTGGATAAATCGGGAAGAATCTGTGAGAAACAGAAGATCTCTTGCGCAGTTTACGCTATGATCCGCGGTCCCGATCGTTTCAAAGGATCCTGATCGGGTTAAAATTGCAGATAGCAATTCGCACGTCACCCTTTGCATAGGGTCTAGCCGACGTGCGTCAACAATCATGAATGTTTCAGCCTTTGTCATTTATCGACTTTTGTTCGAGTGGAGTCCGCCGTGTCACTTTCGCTTTGGCAGCAGTGTCTTGCCCGATTGCAGGATGAGTTACCAGCCACAGAATTCAGTATGTGGATACGCCCTTTGCAGGCGGAACTGAGCGATAACACGCTGGCTTTGTATGCGCCAAACCGTTTTGTGCTCGATTGGGTAAGAGACAAGTACCTTAACAATATCAATGGGCTGCTGAATAACTTCTGCGGCGCAGATGCCCCGCAACTGCGTTTTGAGGTCGGGACGAAGCCCGTCAGCCAGACGCTGAAGGCGCCCGTGAACAACAACGTCGCCGCACCGGCTCAGGTGGCGCACCAGGTTCAGCCGCAGCGCGCGTCGCCTGTCGCGGCGCGTCCTGGCTGGGACAATGTGCCTGCGCCGGCAGAACCCACCTATCGCTCTAACGTTAACGTCAAACACACGTTTGATAACTTCGTTGAAGGTAAATCCAACCAGTTGGCTCGCGCGGCGGCGCGTCAGGTGGCAGACAATCCTGGTGGCGCCTATAACCCGCTGTTCCTTTATGGCGGCACCGGTCTGGGTAAAACCCACCTGTTGCACGCGGTGGGAAACGGCATTATGGCGCGCAAACCTAATGCCAAAGTGGTGTATATGCACTCCGAACGCTTTGTCCAGGACATGGTAAAAGCCCTGCAAAACAACGCGATCGAAGAGTTTAAACGCTATTATCGTTCCGTCGACGCCCTCCTCATCGATGACATCCAGTTCTTCGCTAATAAAGAACGATCTCAGGAAGAATTTTTCCACACCTTTAACGCCCTTCTTGAAGGTAATCAGCAGATCATTTTGACTTCGGATCGTTATCCAAAAGAGATCAACGGCGTTGAGGATCGTCTGAAATCCCGCTTCGGCTGGGGGTTGACGGTGGCGATCGAACCGCCAGAACTGGAAACGCGCGTGGCGATCCTGATGAAAAAGGCAGACGAAAATGATATTCGTCTGCCGGGTGAAGTGGCCTTCTTTATTGCCAAGCGTCTACGCTCTAACGTGCGTGAGCTGGAAGGGGCACTGAATCGTGTGATTGCCAACGCCAACTTTACCGGTCGGGCGATTACCATCGACTTCGTTCGCGAAGCGCTGCGCGATCTGCTGGCGTTACAGGAAAAACTGGTCACCATCGACAATATTCAGAAGACGGTGGCGGAGTATTACAAAATTAAAATTGCGGATTTGCTGTCCAAGCGTCGTTCTCGCTCGGTAGCGCGTCCGCGTCAGATGGCCATGGCGTTGGCGAAAGAGCTCACCAACCACAGCTTGCCGGAAATTGGCGATGCGTTTGGTGGCCGCGACCACACTACGGTGCTTCATGCCTGCCGTAAGATTGAGCAGTTGCGTGAAGAAAGCCATGATATTAAAGAAGATTTCTCAAACTTAATCAGAACATTATCTTCGTGACGCTATGAAATTTACCGTTGAACGTGAACATTTATTAAAGCCGCTTCAGCAGGTCAGCGGTCCGCTGGGTGGTCGTCCTACGCTGCCTATTCTTGGCAACCTGTTGCTGCAGGTGGCTGACGGTGCGCTTTCGCTGACGGGTACCGATCTTGAAATGGAAATGGTGGCCCGCGTTGCGTTGATTCAGCCGCATGAGCCCGGCGCCACCACTGTCCCGGCGCGGAAGTTCTTTGATATCTGCCGTGGCCTACCGGAAGGGGCGGAAATCGCCGTCCAGCTGGAAGGCGATCGCATGCTGGTACGTTCGGGCCGCAGTCGTTTTTCGCTGTCCACGCTGCCTGCCGCCGACTTCCCGAATCTGGATGACTGGCAGAGCGAGGTAGAATTCACCCTGCCGCAGGCGACGATGAAGCGTCTGATTGAAGCCACGCAGTTCTCCATGGCGCATCAGGACGTGCGTTACTACTTAAACGGCATGCTGTTTGAGACCGAAGGTGAAGAGTTGCGTACCGTGGCAACTGATGGTCACCGTCTGGCGGTTTGCTCTATGCCTGTTGGTCAGTCGCTGCCCAACCATTCGGTGATCGTGCCGCGTAAAGGTGTGATTGAACTGATGCGTATGCTCGACGGCGGCGATAACCCGCTGCGCGTGCAGATTGGCAGCAACAACATCCGCGCACACGTTGGCGACTTTATCTTTACGTCTAAGCTGGTGGACGGCCGTTTCCCGGATTACCGTCGCGTACTGCCGAAGAATCCGGATAAACATCTGGAAGCCGGCTGCGATATCCTCAAACAGGCTTTTGCCCGCGCGGCGATCCTGTCGAACGAGAAGTTCCGCGGCGTGCGTCTGTATGTGAGTGAAAATCAGCTCAAAATCACGGCGAACAACCCGGAACAGGAGGAAGCCGAAGAGATTCTGGATGTCACCTACCCGGGGACTGAAATGGAGATCGGCTTTAACGTCAGCTACGTATTAGATGTCCTGAATGCGCTGAAGTGTGAAAACGTGCGCATCATGCTGACTGACTCCGTGTCGAGCGTACAAATTGAAGATGCGGCGTCGCAAAGTGCGGCTTACGTTGTTATGCCAATGAGATTGTAGAATCTGAAAGGGGCTGGTTTACTTGCCATTTCGTTTCCCGGCAGTGCTCGAAATGCTCACGTACTTCGTGTACGCTCCGCTTTCTGCGCGCTGGCGGTAAACGAACTGGCTGCGACACTCACGCCCCCTGGATGATGCTCTGAAATATGTCGCTATCCCGACTCTTAATCAAAGATTTCCGCAATATTGAAAATGCGGATCTCGCGTTATCCCCCGGCTTTAACTTCCTGGTTGGCGCGAACGGCAGCGGTAAAACCAGCGTTCTGGAAGCCATCTATACGCTCGGCCACGGCCGGGCGTTTCGCAGTTTGCAGATTGGTCGCGTCATTCGTCACGAGCAGGAGTCGTTTGTTCTTCATGGGCGATTGCAGGGGAATGAGCGGGAAACCTCGATTGGGTTAACCAAAGATAAGCTGGGTGACAGTAAAGTGCGTATCGACGGCACTGACGGCCACAAGGTGGCGGAGCTGGCGCTGTTGATGCCGATGCAACTGATCACCCCTGAGGGGTTTACTTTACTCAACGGCGGCCCCAAATACAGAAGAGCGTTCCTCGATTGGGGATGCTTTCACAATGAAGCTGGATTCTTCACCGCCTGGAGCAACCTGAAGCGTCTGCTCAAGCAGCGCAATGCGGCGCTGCGCCAGGTGAGTCGTTACGAGCAACTGCGTCCGTGGGATAAAGAACTGATCCCGCTGGCGGAACAAATCAGCACCTGGCGCGCGGAGTACAGCGCCGGTATCGCACAGGATATGGCGGATACTTGCCAGCAGTTTCTTCCTGAATTTTCTCTCTCCTTCTCTTTTCAGCGCGGCTGGGAGAAAGAGACTGATTATGCCGAGGTGCTGGAACGTGGTTTTGAACGCGACCGCATGTTGGCTTACACCGCGCACGGCCCGCATAAAGCGGATTTCCGCATTCGCGCCGACGGTGCGCCGGTAGAAGATACCTTGTCGCGTGGGCAGTTAAAGCTGCTAATGTGCGCCTTACGTCTGGCGCAAGGGGAGTTCCTCACCCGTGAAAGCGGGCGGCGGTGTCTCTACCTGATAGATGATTTTGCCTCAGAGCTTGATGATGCGCGTCGCGGACTGTTAGCCAGTCGATTAAAAGCGACACAATCACAGGTCTTTGTCAGCGCAATCAGCGCTGAACACGTTCTGGACATGTCGGACAAAAATTCGAAGATGTTCACCGTGGAAAAGGGTAAAATAACGGATTAACCCAAGTTTAAATGAGCGAGAAACGTTGATGTCGAATTCTTATGACTCCTCCAGTATCAAAGTCCTGAAAGGACTGGATGCGGTGCGTAAGCGCCCGGGTATGTATATCGGCGATACGGATGACGGCACCGGTCTGCACCACATGGTATTCGAGGTGGTAGATAACGCTATCGACGAAGCGCTCGCGGGTCACTGTAAAGACATTATTGTCACCATCCATGCCGACAACTCTGTCTCCGTACAGGATGATGGACGCGGCATCCCGACCGGTATTCACCCGGAAGAAGGCGTATCGGCGGCGGAAGTGATCATGACCGTTCTGCACGCAGGCGGTAAATTCGACGATAACTCCTATAAAGTCTCCGGCGGTCTGCACGGTGTGGGTGTCTCCGTGGTGAACGCCCTGTCGCAGAAACTGGAACTGGTTATCCAGCGCGATAACAAAATCCACCGTCAGATCTACGAGCACGGCGTTCCGCAGGCACCGCTGGCAGTCACTGGCGATACCGATAAAACCGGTACGATGGTGCGTTTCTGGCCGAGCCACGAAACCTTTACTAACGTCACGGAGTTCGAATACGAGATTCTGGCGAAGCGTCTGCGCGAACTGTCGTTCCTGAACTCTGGCGTCTCTATTCGCCTGAAAGACAAGCGCGATGGTAAAGAAGACCATTTCCACTATGAAGGTGGCATCAGGGCGTTCGTTGAGTATCTGAACAAGAACAAAACGCCAATCCACCCGAATATCTTCTATTTCTCCACCGAAAAAGACGGTATCGGCGTGGAAGTTGCACTGCAATGGAACGACGGCTTCCAGGAAAACATCTACTGCTTTACTAACAACATTCCGCAGCGTGACGGCGGTACGCACCTGGCAGGTTTCCGTGCGGCGATGACCCGTACCCTGAACGCCTACATGGACAAAGAAGGCTACAGCAAAAAAGCGAAAGTCAGCGCTACCGGTGATGATGCCCGTGAAGGTCTGATTGCTGTGGTGTCCGTGAAGGTGCCGGATCCGAAGTTCTCCTCGCAGACCAAAGATAAACTGGTCTCCTCTGAGGTGAAATCGGCGGTAGAACAGCAGATGAACGAACTGCTGAGCGAATACCTGCTGGAAAACCCGTCTGACGCCAAAATCGTGGTCGGTAAAATTATTGATGCGGCCCGTGCCCGTGAAGCAGCCCGCCGTGCGCGTGAAATGACGCGTCGTAAAGGGGCGCTGGATCTGGCGGGTCTGCCTGGCAAACTGGCGGACTGTCAGGAACGCGACCCGGCGCTGTCCGAACTGTACCTTGTGGAAGGGGACTCCGCGGGCGGCTCTGCAAAACAGGGGCGTAACCGCAAGAACCAGGCGATTCTGCCGCTGAAGGGTAAGATCCTCAACGTAGAGAAAGCGCGCTTCGACAAGATGCTCTCTTCGCAGGAAGTGGCGACGCTGATCACCGCGCTCGGTTGCGGTATCGGTCGTGACGAGTACAACCCGGACAAACTGCGCTATCACAGCATCATTATCATGACCGATGCGGACGTCGACGGCTCGCATATTCGTACGCTGCTGTTGACCTTCTTCTATCGTCAAATGCCAGAAATTGTTGAGCGTGGCCACGTCTACATTGCCCAGCCGCCGCTGTATAAAGTGAAGAAAGGCAAGCAGGAACAGTACATTAAAGATGATGAGGCGATGGACCAGTACCAGATCTCCATCGCGCTGGACGGTGCAACGCTGCACACCAACGCCAGCGCACCGGCGCTGTCTGGTGAAGCGTTAGAAAAACTGGTTTCTGAGTACAACGCCACGCAGAAAATGATTGGTCGTATGGAGCGTCGCTTCCCGAAAGCAATGCTGAAAGAGCTGGTGTATCAGCCGACGCTGACTGAAGACAATCTTTCAGACGAGCAGACCGTGACCCGTTGGGTGAACGCGTTAATTACCGAGCTGAACGAGAAAGAGCAGCACGGTAGCCAGTGGAAATTCGATATCCAGCACAATACGGAACAGAATCTGTTTGAACCGATCGTGCGTGTGCGTACCCACGGTGTGGACACCGACTACGCGCTGGATCACGAGTTTGTAACGGGGGCGGAATACCGCCGTATCTGCACGCTGGGTGAAAAACTGCGCGGCCTGATGGAAGAAGATGCCTTCATCGAACGCGGTGAACGTCGTCAACCGGTTGCCAGCTTCGAACAGGCGCTGGACTGGCTGGTGAAAGAGTCACGTCGTGGTCTGGCTATTCAGCGTTATAAAGGTCTGGGCGAGATGAACCCGGATCAGCTGTGGGAAACCACCATGGATCCGGAAAGCCGTCGCATGTTACGCGTTACCGTGAAGGATGCGATTGCTGCTGACCAGTTGTTCACCACGCTGATGGGCGACGCGGTAGAACCACGTCGTGCGTTTATCGAAGAGAACGCCCTGAAAGCGGCAAATATCGATATCTAATCCCTGTCTATAAGCCGGATAAGGCGGTTTTACGCCGCCATCCGGCAAGATCCTGCGTGATGCCTGATGGCGCGTTGCTTATCAGGCCTACAATTGATCGTCAAAAGGGGAATCGTGATTCCCCTTCTTATCCCCCTTTTCGCTGCTGTTTTTTGAGCGGAATCGCGTTAGCATGAGTCAGGACTCATTGAATGCGGGGAATTCATGGCTATCAAACTCATTGCTATCGATATGGATGGCACCCTTCTGTTACCCGATCACACCATTTCACCGGCGGTTAAACGTGCGATTGCCGCAGCCCGTGAAAAAGGGGTAAACGTGGTACTGACCACCGGTCGTCCGTATGCGGGTGTACACAGCTATCTGAAAGAGCTGCATATGGAACAACCCGGCGACTACTGCATTACCTATAACGGTGCGCTGGTGCAGAAAGCGGGCGATGGTAGCACTGTCGCACAAACCGCGCTGAGCTATGACGATTACCGCTATCTGGAAAAACTCTCCCGCGAGGTCGGCTCGCACTTCCACGCGCTGGACCGTACCACGCTGTATACCGCAAACCGTGATATCAGCTATTACACCGTACATGAATCCTATGTCGCGACCATTCCACTGGTGTTCTGCGAAGCGGAAAAGATGGATCCGCAAACCCAGTTCCTGAAAGTGATGATGATTGATGAGCCCGCGATCCTCGATCAGGCCATCGCCCGTATTCCGGCAGAAGTGAAAGAGAAATATACCGTGCTGAAAAGTGCGCCGTACTTCCTCGAAATCCTCGATAAACGCGTCAATAAAGGCACTGGTGTGAAATCACTGGCTGATGCGCTGGGCATCAAACCGGAAGAAATTATGGCGATTGGCGATCAGGAAAATGACATCGCGATGATCGAGTATGCCGGGCTTGGGGTAGCGATGGATAACGCCATTCCCCTGGTGAAAGAGATTGCCAACTTTGTCACCAAATCAAATCTGGACGATGGCGTTGCGTATGCCATTGAGCAGCACGTCCTGAAGTAATCCCTCTGGATGGTTTGCCATGACCCGCGTTGATCGCGGGTTTTTTTATCCCCGCCGTTTACTCCTCATAACATTTTTATTACCAATTGTCGTTTTTGTGATCTAAATTGTAGTACAACATATCTATGTTGTACTACATTGAGTGCATAACAACACTGTATAGCATCACGTTAGTACTACAAAAATGAGGCGAATTTCAGCGATAACGGTAAAGTAGAGAGGACCATCCAGAGCACAAGGACTCTCCATGACTCTCAATAAAACCGATCGCATCGTGATCACGCTGGGCAAACAGATTGTCAGCGGTAAATACGTACCGGGTGCCGCACTCCCTGCTGAAGCGGAGCTGTGTGAGGAGTTTGAAACCTCACGCAATATCATTCGCGAAGTGTTCCGCTCGCTAATGGCAAAGCGGCTGATTGAAATGAAGCGTTATCGCGGTGCCTTTGTCACATCGCGGAATCAGTGGAATTACCTCGATACCGACGTGTTGCAATGGGTACTGGAAAACGATTACGACCCGCGGCTCATCAGTGCGATGAGCGAGGTCCGAAATCTGGTGGAACCCGCGATTGCCCGCTGGGCAGCGGAACGCGCGACCTCGAGTGATTTGGCTGAAATTGAATCGGCGCTCAATGACATGATCGCCAACAACCAGGATCGGGAGGCCTTTAATGAAGCGGATATCCGCTATCACGAGGCGGTATTGCAGTCAGTGCATAACCCGGTTTTGCAACAGCTGAGCGTGGCAATCACTTCGCTTCAGCGGGCGGTATTTGAACGGACCTGGATGGGCGATGAAGCCAACATGCCAAAAACGCTCCAGGAACATAAGGCGCTATTCGATGCGATACGGCATCAGGATAGCAATGCGGCAGAGCAGGCGGCCCTGACCATGATCGCCAGCTCGACACGAAGGTTGAAGGAAATCACATGACAGCTCGCTACATCGCAATTGACTGGGGATCGACCAATTTGCGCGCCTGGCTTTACCAGGGCGACAAATGCCTGGAAAGCAGGCAATCAGAAGCAGGCGTTACGCGTCTGAACGGTAAATCCCCCGAGGCGGTGTTAGCAGAAGTCACACAAAACTGGCGCGACAGCGCCACACCGGTGGTTATGGCCGGAATGGTCGGTAGCAACGTGGGCTGGAAGATTGCCCCGTATCTGCCGGTTCCTGCCTCTTTCGCTGCCATTGGTGAGCAGTTAACGCCCGTTGGCGACAATGTCTGGATTATTCCTGGCTTGTGTGTTTCGCGCGACGATAACCACAATGTGATGCGCGGCGAAGAGACACAACTGCTCGGCGCACGCACGCTTTCTCCTTCTTCTGTCTATGTCATGCCGGGGACGCACTGCAAATGGGTGCAGGCTGACGCAGAGCAAATTCACGATTTTCGTACCGTGATGACCGGTGAACTACACCATTTGCTCCTGCAACACTCGCTGGTGGGCGCTGGTTTGCCGGAACAGCAAACCTCTTCAGACGCCTTTGCCGCCGGGCTTGCGCGCGGGATCGACTCCCCTGCCGTTTTGCCACAACTTTTTGAGGTTCGTGCCTCGCACGTGCTGGGAAATCTCCCGCGCGAGCAGGTCAGTGAGTTTCTCTCTGGCCTGTTGATTGGCGCAGAGGTCGCCAGCATGCGTGATTTCATCGCGCACGAGCAGGCCATCACGATTGTCGCAGGCGCATCGCTGACATCACGCTATCAGCAGGCGTTCCACGCCATGGGGCGTGACGTTTCCGCGGTCCCCGGCGATACGGCATTTCAGGCAGGTATAAGGAGCATCGCCCATGCAGTGGCAAACTAATCTTCCGCTTATTGCGATTTTGCGCGGCATTACCCCCGAGGAGGCGCTTGAGCACGTTGGCGCAGTGATCGACGCCGGATTTGACGCGGTGGAGATCCCGCTTAACTCCCCCGAGTGGGAAAAGAGCATTCCGGCCGTGGTGGATGCGTTTGGCGATAACGCGCTGATCGGTGCCGGAACGGTATTACAACCGGAGCAGGTGGATCGCCTGGCGAAGATGGGCTGTCGGCTCATTGTGACGCCAAATATCAATGCGGAGGTCATTCGCCGTGCGGTGGGTTACGGCATGACGGTCTGTCCGGGATGCGCCACCGCCACAGAAGCCTTTACCGCGTTGGATGCTGGCGCGCAGGCGCTGAAAATTTTCCCGTCATCGGCCTTTGGACCGGATTACATCAAAGCGCTGAAAGCGGTATTACCCGCCAGTGTACCGGTCTTTGCCGTGGGCGGCGTAACGCCAGACAACCTGGCGCAGTGGATGAAAGCCGGGTGTGTGGGTGCGGGACTGGGCAGCGATCTGTATCGCGCCGGGCAGTCCGTAGCGCGCACCGCGCAGCAGGCGGCAGCATTTGTTAAGGCATATCGAGAGGCAGTGAAATGAAAATAACCAAACTCACCACGTACCGTTTACCTCCACGTTGGATGTTCCTGAAAATTGAAACCGACGAAGGCGTTGTTGGTTGGGGCGAGCCGGTGATTGAAGGCCGCGCCCGTACCGTCGAAGCGGCGGTGCATGAACTGGGCGATTACCTGATTGGTCAGGACCCGGCGCGCATTAATGACCTGTGGCAGGTAATGTATCGCGCAGGTTTCTACCGCGGCGGCCCGATACTGATGAGCGCCATCGCTGGCATCGACCAGGCGCTGTGGGATATCAAAGGTAAAGTGCTGAACGCGCCGGTCTGGCAACTGATGGGCGGCCTGGTACGCGACAAAATCAAAGCCTACAGCTGGGTTGGCGGCGATCGTCCTGCGGAAGTGATCGACGGCATTAAGCAATTGCGGAATATCGGCTTTGACACCTTCAAGCTCAACGGCTGCGAAGAGATGGGCGTGATTGATAATTCACGGGCGGTCGATCGCGCGGTCAACACCGTGGCGCAAATCCGCGAAGCCTTTGGCAATGAAATTGAGTTTGGTCTGGATTTCCACGGACGCGTCAGCGCGCCGATGGCGAAAGTGCTGATTAAAGAGCTGGAGCCTTATCGCCCGCTGTTTATTGAAGAGCCGGTGCTGGCGGAACAGGCAGAGTACTACCCGAAACTGGCGGAACAGACCCATATTCCGATCGCGGCGGGTGAACGTATGTTCTCGCGCTTCGAGTTTAAACGGGTACTGGAAGCGGGCGGGCTGGCGATTTTGCAGCCGGACCTGTCACATGCGGGCGGTATTACCGAGTGTTACAAAATTGCCGCAATGGCGGAAGCTTATGATGTGGCGCTGGCTCCGCACTGTCCGCTGGGACCGATTGCGCTGGCAGCGTGTCTGCATGTCGACTTTGTTTCACGTAATGCCGTGTTCCAGGAACAGAGCATGGGGATTCACTATAACAAGGGCGCGGAACTGCTCGACTTTGTGAAAAACAAAGACGATTTCAACATGGAAGGCGGGTTCTTTAAACCATTAATGAAGCCGGGCCTTGGCGTGGATATTGATGAAGCCAAAGTCATTGAGCTAAGCAAAAATGCGCCGGACTGGCGTAATCCGCTGTGGCGTCATGAGGATGGTTCGGTCGCCGAGTGGTAAATGCGCGTCATACTTCGCGCTGGTGGTGCGTTGGCTGCGTTTTCTTACCCCGGTCACATACTTTTGTATGCTCCCGGGGATGCGAAAACTAGCCGCCTTCCCCCAGCACGAATTATTTAGCGCATTAGCGTAATTTTTTAATTTTAAAAATAAAACAAACACCCTCTGTAAATTACCGGGCATGGTGAGCGGCTTCGCTATGCCCTAAATCTGGAGACAGATTGCGATGGATATTCCAGTTAGTGCTGCAAAAACCGGGCGTCGCCGTTACCTGACGCTGATTATGATCTTTATTACCGTGGTTATCTGTTATGTCGACCGCGCCAACCTTGCGGTGGCGTCGGCGCATATTCAGGAAGAGTTTGGTATTACGAAAGCGGAAATGGGCTATGTCTTCTCGGCTTTTGCCTGGTTGTATACCCTATGCCAGATCCCGGGCGGCTGGTTCCTTGACCGCGTCGGTTCCCGTCTGACCTACTTTATCGCGATATTTGGCTGGTCGGTGGCAACCCTCTTCCAGGGCTTCGCCACGGGGTTGATGTCGTTAATTGGCCTGCGCGCCATTACCGGGATATTCGAAGCCCCGGCGTTCCCTACCAACAACCGCATGGTGACGAGTTGGTTCCCTGAGCATGAACGTGCCTCCGCCGTCGGTTTTTATACCTCCGGACAGTTTGTCGGCCTGGCGTTCCTGACCCCGCTGTTGATCTGGATCCAGGAGATGCTGAGCTGGCACTGGGTGTTCATTGTCACCGGGGGGATTGGCATTATCTGGTCGCTGGTCTGGTTTAAAGTGTATCAACCGCCTCGTCTGACCAAAAGTATCACCAAAGCGGAACTGGACTATATTCGCGACGGCGGCGGCCTGGTGGATGGTGATGCACCCGTTAAGAAAGAGGCGCGTCAGCCGTTGACCAAAGCGGACTGGAAACTGGTGTTCCACCGTAAGCTGGTGGGCGTTTATCTGGGCCAGTTTGCCGTCACCTCGACGCTGTGGTTCTTCCTGACGTGGTTCCCGAACTACCTGACACAGGAAAAAGGCATTACCGCGCTGAAGGCGGGTTTTATGACCACCGTACCGTTCCTCGCGGCGTTCTTTGGCGTACTGCTTTCCGGATGGCTGGCGGATAAGCTGGTGAAAAAAGGCTTTTCGCTGGGCGTGGCGCGTAAAACGCCGATTATTTGTGGTCTGTTAATCTCCACCTGCATCATGGGTGCAAACTACACCAACGATCCGGTGTGGATTATGACCCTGATGGCGGTGGCGTTCTTCGGTAACGGCTTTGCTTCCATCACCTGGTCACTGGTCTCTTCGCTGGCGCCGATGCGCCTCATCGGCCTGACCGGTGGCGTTTTTAACTTTGTTGGTGGACTGGGCGGGATTACGGTTCCGCTGGTGATTGGCTACCTTGCGCAGGACTATGGCTTTGGTCCCGCGCTGGTTTATATCTCAGCCGTTGCCCTGATTGGCGCGCTCTCTTACATCCTGCTGGTGGGTGATGTAAAACGCGTAGGTTAATACTCCTTTACCAGCCCGCCAGACGTTGTGGTGGGCTGATCATCCTGGCTTAGCGGGATATGCGCGATGCCGCTTCGCATAATCGCGCTTCTCAATACGGGCGCAGTCAAACAACGACTCTTCAGGATTTTGCCATACAGTTTAACGCGCAGTTGGCGGGTGGCCTTCCGGTAAGCGCGGTTCCTCTCCGGCGCATCCAGCAGCAGAACAGCCTTGAGGATCTCCGCGCTATCCAGGGCGTAGCTAATCCCCTCCAGTGAACTGGCGCTGATGAACCCGGCGGCCTCGCCAATCAGAAATGCGTTATCTTCACCGCAGACGAAATCTGCCCAGCGTGACGGAAAGAGTACAGTACATTTCTCGCTTTTCATCGGCTCGCCGAAGCGGAACTGAAAGGCCGCCATTTTCTCTTTTAGCGCGTCAAAGCGCGCCAGGCCGTCTTTCATGGGATAAGCGCCGCCAAAGATGAAATAGCCGTCTTTGCTGATACTCCAGGAGTAACAATCCGTCACAGCGTTATCGAAAATGCAGGAATAAAACGGGACCGGATGACTTTCTGCGAACCACTGTTGGATGGCGACATATTTGCGAATCTGATGTTCCGGATAAAGATAGCGACGCACCAGCGAATTTGCTCCGTCGGCCCCCACCAGATAGCGGGCGGTAATCTGTTGCTCCCAACCGTCGGCGCGAAAAATCACGTGCCACTTCCCCTCTTCTCGCCAGATTTTTCGACACAGGCTGTCGTGATACACCTGTACCTCATCCGGGATCAGCGATTTCATCCATAAATCAAAGGCATGACGGTTGATGTTGATATAGCTGCGCTGGTAGTTGCGCGTCAGTGAGGTGTCGACATCCACCGTTTTAACGCTGAAAATTTGCGGATTGGCGATGACGTCCACCGGCAGCGTAATGCCGTCGCGAATAAACGAACGCTGTGCATCCGGTGCCAGTAAACCGCCGCAGGGTTTGGTGAACCCTTCATTGCCGCAGTGACGTTTTTTATCCAGCGCAAGCACGCGCATTTTACCGCTCAATTTACGCGCCAGCGTTGCGCCGGCCGGGCCGAGACCGATAATCGCTACGTCGAAATGTTCCATCTTTTTGTCCGCAAAAAATGAAGATGGCACTACGCTAATGCCTGAAAGTGAAGTCCTTGTGAAGTATGATTGATGAAATTGTTCCTGACCTGAGTATCCCATGAAGCAAATCACCTTTACGCCGCGTAATCATCAGCTTACCAATACCCGGGCCTGGACGGCGGACAGCCGTTGGCTGGTGTTTGACGTTCGCCCGTCAGGAGCGTCTTTCACTGGCGAAACCATTGAAAGGGTGAATGTCCATACCGGTGAGCAGGAGGTGATTTATCGCGCGACGCAGGGAGCGCATGTCGGTGTGGTAACGGTGCATCCGCTGGCGGAGAAATATGTATTTATTCATGGGCCTGAAAACCCGGATGCGACGTGGCACTATGACTTTCATCATCGTCGCGGCGTGATTGCCGAACAGGGGAAAGTGACGAATCTGGACGCGATGGATATCACTTCACCGTACACGCCGGGTGCACTGCGCGGCGGCAGCCATGTTCATGTTTTCAGCCCGAACGGTGAGTTTGTCAGCTTTACCTACAACGATCATGTCATGCATGAACGCGAGCTGGCGCTGGATTTACGCAACGTGGGCGTCGCACTGCCTTATGGGCCGGTGACGGTGTCGGCGCAGCATCCAAGAGAATACAGCGGCAGCCACTGGTGCGTGCTGGTCAGCCAGACGACGCCCGAACCCACGCCGGGCAGCGATGAGATTTCTCGCGCCTACGAAGAGGGCTGGGTGGGAAATCATGCGCTGGCGTTTATCGGCGACACAATGTCTGAAAAGGGCGAGAAAATACCGGAGCTGTTTCTGGTTGAACTCCCGCAGACGGAGGCGGGCTGGAAAATGCCAGGTGATGCCCCGCTGGAAGGTACGGATTCCACGCTGCCCGCACCGCCGCGCGGAGTGACACAGCGCCGCCTGACGTTCACCCATGCACGTCGTTTCCCAGGACTGGCAACGGTTCCGCGTCATTGGGTGCGCAGTAATCCGCAGGCGACGGAGATTGCGTTCCTGATGCGCGATGAGGCTGGTATCGTGCAACTGTGGTTGATTTCGCCACAGGGCGGGGAGCCCCGCCAGTTGACCCATCACGCTACCGGGATTCAGTCCGCGTTTAACTGGCATCCGTCAGGAAAATGGCTGGGATGCGTGGTGGATAACCGCATTGCCTGCTGTGATGCGCGCAGCGGAGAGATCACGTTTTTAACGCAGAATCACGGCACTCCGCCTTCTGGGGATGCTGTGGTTTTCTCGCCTGATGGTCAGTTTGTGGCGTGGATGGAAGATGTAGACGGTTTCCGTCAACTGTGGATGACAGAAACCGGGCGGTAATCAGGGGGCGGGCATTTTCGCCGGAGGGATCACGGAGTTGGTTATCCGTGTTCTCTCCTCGCTTCTTTCGACACGCGATCTGACTGAATTGTCTTTACGGAACAGATCCCACGGTAACAGGATCGTGTCCATTACTGCCGTAAAGGGCATATCCAGTATCGCCAGCGATTTGGTACCCCAGTTTGTCTCATCGTCACCTATCATCGTGGCGCTGGCGCGGGTGCCAGGATAAGTTCCCTCTTTACCACCGGTATGTGACATTACGCTGGAGCAACCACTCAGTAAAACCATCCCACTGCACATCATCAGCGTTAACAACACATTTCTTATCATGATTTATTCATCTGTTGATCATCGGTGTTTGCATGATGAGTTATAGCGATCCCTTGCCAGAAATAACATCCTCATCACATCGCACTGTGGCGGCTATCGCACTTTAACGATTAGTGCTGTCCCCACCCAGTCTATGCAATAGACAGCAAACTGCAAAAAAAAGTCAGCCTGGACGGCTTGAAATGTGCGTATTCAGACCCATTTTGATGGTGTAGGCAAATGAAGAGCACGCCTGATGGGTGTTCTGACTACCGGACCTGTCCATGATGGAAGGTCATTTAACTTCTCGCTGATTTCAGGAGCTATTGATTATGCGTAACTTTGATTTATCCCCGCTGTACCGTTCTGCTATTGGTTTTGACCGCCTGTTTAACCTGCTGGAAAGCAATCAGAGCCAGAGTAACGGCGGCTACCCTCCGTATAACGTTGAGCTGGTAGACGAAAACCATTACCGCATTGCCATCGCCGTTGCCGGTTTCGCCGAGAGCGAGCTGGAAATTACCGCACAAGACAACCTGCTGGTGGTGAAAGGCGCACATGCGGACGAGCAAAAAGAACGGACCTACCTTTACCAGGGTATCGCGGAGCGCAACTTTGAGCGTAAGTTCCAGTTAGCTGAGAACATCCATGTTCGCGGCGCGAATCTGGTCAATGGTCTGCTGTACATCGATCTTGAGCGCGTGATTCCGGAAGCGAACAAACCGCGTCGTATCGAAATCAATTAATTCTGACGGGCCGCGTTGCGCGGCCTGTTATCCCGGGCTCGCCGACAGGGGGCCTATGCAAATCTACGGATTTGCAGGTACGACTATGCCCTAAACCGCTTGCGTTGCAGGGTGTAGTGAAAACTCGCTTCTTAGAAGGAGAATGATTATGCGTAACTACGATTTATCCCCGCTGCTGCGTCAATGGATCGGTTTTGACAAACTGGCCAACGCGTTACAAAACACCGGTGAAAGCCAGAGCTTCCCACCCTATAACATTGAAAAAAGTGACGATAACCACTATCGCATTACGCTTGCGTTGGCCGGTTTCCGTCAGGAAGACCTGGATATTCAGCTGGAAGGCACCCGCCTGACCGTAAAAGGCACACCGCAGCAGCCTGAAAAAGAGACCAAATGGTTGCATCAGGGGCTGGTCACCCAGTCGTTCAGCCTGAGCTTTACCCTGGCTGAAAATATGGAGGTGTCCGGCGCGACATTTACCAACGGGTTGTTGCACATCGATTTGACCCGTAATGTCCCGGAAGCGGTTGCTCCGCAACGTATCGCCATCAGCGAACGTCCCGCATTAAATAGCTAATTTAGCTCCTTGCCTTTGCCCCGCCAGAAATGACGGGGCTTTTTTGTGCACGAAGATAACACCGGGTTTTAGGGTATGATGCCCTTACCAGAAGAAAGCATTCAGCAACGTCAGGTTACGATGAAGAAAAAAGGGGGAAGAAACGCCCATCATAAGGGTGCTTTACCGTTTCGGCAGCATGAGAATGTGCGCCATCTTGCATCTATGCCTGAACGGTTCAGTCATAATCCATGTAAATTGAAATGTTATTCACAGGGAATAAAAAATGAGTGATATAGCATTGACGGTCAGCGTTCTGGCGTTGGTGGCGGTTGTCGGATTGTGGATCGGCAACATCAAGGTGCGGGGTGTCGGCTTTGGCATCGGCGGCGTGTTGTTCGGCGGCATTATCGTCGGCCACTTCGTTGATCAGGCTGGGGTGACGCTGAGCGGCGATATGCTGCACTTTATCCAGGAATTTGGCCTGATTCTGTTCGTCTACACCATTGGGATTCAGGTGGGGCCAGGGTTCTTCGCCTCTCTGCGGGTTTCTGGCCTGCGTCTCAATCTGTTTGCGATTCTGATCGTCATCATCGGAGGACTGGTTACCGCTATCCTGCATAAAGTGTTTGCTATTCCGCTGCCGGTGGTGCTGGGGATTTTCTCCGGTGCGGTCACCAATACTCCGGCGCTGGGGGCGGGACAACAAATCCTGCGCGATCTGGGTACGCCAATGGAGCTGGTGGACCAGATGGGGATGAGCTACGCGATGGCGTATCCGTTTGGGATTTGCGGTATTTTGCTGACCATGTGGCTGATGCGCATGATATTTCGCGTCAATGTGGAAGCGGAAGCGCAACAGCATGAATCGACGCTCACCAACGGTCACTCGCTGATTCAGACCATCAATATCCGCGTTGAGAACCCCAATCTCAACAATATGGCGATTCAGGATGTGCCGATCCTTAACAGCGATAAAATCATCTGCTCACGACTGAAGCGTGAAGAGACGCTGATGGTGCCGTCGCCGGGAACGGTGATTCAACTGGGTGATTTGCTGCACCTCGTTGGTCAGCCGGGCGATCTGCATAACGCACGACTGGTGATAGGTCAGGAGGTGGACACCTCACTGTCCACCCGCGGCACCGATTTGCGCGTCGAACGCGTCGTGGTCACCAACGAAAAAGTGCTCGGCAAACGCATCCGTGATTTGCACTTTAAAGAGCGTTACGACGTGGTGATTTCTCGACTGAACCGTGCGGGCGTTGAACTGGTGGCCAGCAGCGATGCCAGCCTGCAATTTGGTGACATCCTTAATCTGGTGGGACGACCTGCCTCGATTGATGCCGTTGCCAATGTTGTCGGTAACGCCCAGCAAAAACTGCAGCAGGTGCAGATGCTGCCGGTGTTTATTGGCATCGGTCTGGGGGTGTTGCTGGGGTCTATTCCGCTTTTTATTCCCGGCTTTCCGGTGGCGTTAAAGCTGGGGCTGGCGGGCGGACCGCTGATTATGGCGCTGATTCTGGGGCGTATCGGTAGCATTGGTAAGCTGTACTGGTTTATGCCGCCAAGTGCGAACCTGGCGCTGCGTGAGCTGGGGATTGTGCTGTTCCTGGCCGTGGTGGGGCTGAAATCAGGTGGTGATTTTATCGATACGCTGACGCAGGGCGATGGTCTGAGCTGGGTGGGCTACGGTATTTTTATTACTGCTATCCCGCTTATCACCGTCGGTTTACTGGCGCGTATTTTTGCCAAAATGAACTACCTGACGCTGTGCGGGATGCTGGCCGGTTCGATGACCGATCCACCGGCGCTGGCGTTTGCAAACAACCTTCATGCCACCAGCGGCGCGGCGGCGCTGTCGTATGCGACGGTGTATCCGTTGGTGATGTTCCTGCGGATTATCACGCCTCAACTGCTGGCGGTGATTTTCTGGGGATTAAGTTAGATCTGCTCATATCGACCGGCATCCATCGGGTTGCCGGTCAGCATCGTTCAACACATCACGCTTTCTTACTAACCCGTTGTGGTGTCCGGTTTTTCCACACCCAGGTGTTGAAAATGCTCGTAGTACGTCATTTTCAGCCAACAGGTGCACAATCCCCATTTTAGCCGTGCGATAACGCCAGGGTTTTGCGGTGGCGGTACTGCGTATTCATCGCCAGATGCTTCTGTCGATTCACCATGGAAGAAATGAAACTGGTTTCGCAAACGCTACATGCATCGACCTGAGTTACAGAGTTTATTAATGCTATTTATCCAGGTGCTCAGGTAATATTGCGGTTATTTCATACGCACTTTTACGCATTCAGTAGGGGGTTAAATGAAGATTTCCCGCCTCGGAGAAGCCCCGGATTACCGCTTCTCACTGGCAAACGAGCGTACCTTTCTGGCGTGGATCCGCACCGCGCTGGGTTTCCTGGCCGCCGGCGTTGGGCTTGACCAACTGGCGCCGGACTTCGCCACGCCGGTGATCCGCGAGCTGTTGGCGCTGCTGCTCTGTTTGTTCGCTGGCGGTCTGGCGATTTACGGTTATCTGCGCTGGCTGCGCAATGAAAAGGCGATGCGGCTGAAAGAGGATTTGCCCTATACCCGAAGCCTGCTGATCATCAGTCTGATATTGACCATTGTGGCGATTGTGGTCATGGCGCTGGTGCTGTATGCCGGATAGCCGTAAGGCCCGTCGCCTGTCCGATCCGGGACTGCAGCCGGAGCGCACATCGCTGGCATGGTTTCGCACGCTGCTGGGCTACGGTGCGCTGATGGCGCTGGCGATAAAACATCACTGGCATCAGGCGGGATTCTTGTTCTGGGTCTCTATCGCGGTGCTGGCTATCGTGGTTGTGATCCTCTGGCGCTATACGCGCAAGCGTAATCTGATGGATGTCTCGCATATTGATTTTGTCCAGTCACGCGCGGTTCGTGACAAATTTATGATCTCCCTCGCGGTGTTATCTCTCGCAATACTGTTTGCTGTAACGCACGTTCGCCAACTTATCGTATTTCTCGGGAATTTAGCATGACAGGATGTCAGGTCATGGCCAAGCCGGCCAGTTCACGTTGTAACCTGGATTGTCGTTACTGCTTTTACATTGATAAACCCGCCCACCCGGTGATGGATGACATCACGTTATCGACGTTTATTCAGCAGCATATTGCCGCACAGCCAGGGCCAGATGTTCTGTTTGCCTGGCAGGGAGGAGAACCGACGCTCTGCGGTCTGGATTTTTTTCATCGTGTGGTGGCGTTGCAAAAGCAGTTCGGCGCGGGAAAGCAGATCCAGAATGCTTTTCAGACCAACGGTATTTTGCTCAATGACGCATGGTGTCGCTTTCTGCACGACAATAACTGGCTGGTGGGACTCTCACTGGACGGTCCTGCTGATTTGCATGATGCCTTTCGCGTCAGTCGTCGCGGCAATCCAACCCATCAAAAAGTGATGACTGCGCTGCAAAAACTGGTCGAATACCGCGTGGAGTTCAACCTGCTGGTGGTGGTGAATCGCCTCAACAGCAACCAGCCGGAGCGGATGTATCACTATCTTCGCCAGCTAGGGACGCCTTTTTTACAGTTTATTCCGCTCGTTGAGCTGGATGAGCACGGCAGGCTGACGGAGGAATCGGTCGAATCACAGGCATGGGGGCAGTTTCTTAAATCGGTATTTAATATCTGGGTACGGGAAGATATTGGCCGTGTGTATATTCAGCTCTTTGACTCGACGCTGGGCGTGTGGTGCGGCTATCCGTCGCAGATGTGCGCGCTAAGTCAGGACTGTGGTCACGCTTTCGCGCTGGAAGCCAATGGTGATTTGTATCAGTGCGATCATTATGTTTATCCGCAGTACCGGCTGGGCAACATTCATCACACGCCGCTGAAGGCGCTCAATGCCAGTCCGCAGGCGAAAGCTTTTGGGGAGCTGAAAAGAACCACGTTAAGCGCAGCATGTCAGGCCTGTTCGCTGCTGCGCTTTTGTCATGGTGATTGCCCTAAACATCGGGATGAGAGCGGGAAAAGCATGCTGTGCGCCGGATACCGCGACTTTATCCGTCATAGCGCGCCGCACATGCGCGTGATGCGTGATCTGATCAGGCAGCATCGCTCACCGGCAGAGCTGATGGCGATGCTGCGTGCCGGGCGTTAGCGCCCTTTCGCCAGGTATTGCGCCATTTCTGCTTCTGGTACCATGCCGCCGCCCGTCGCCCAGACCAGGTGCGTTGCATTATTGAGCTGCTCAGCGCTAATCCCCTGCATTTGCTGATAGTCAGTGGATGCACAAACACGCTGAGGTCCCGCCATTCCCGCCAGCGCTGACGGTTCCAGACGGATGTTCTCTTCCTGTGCCAGCCAGCCCAGCATGTCATACATGGACTGATCGCTGAGGGTATATAACCCATCGAGCAGGCGTTCCATCGCTCTGCCGACAAAGCCTGATGCCCGCCCTACCGCCAGGCCGTCTGCCGCCGTCAGGTTATCGATACCGATCTCCTGCACGGAGATCGCATCATGCAGACCGGTATACACACCCAGCAGCATGCAAGGGGAATGCGTCGGTTCAGCAAAGAAGCAGTGTACGTTATCGCCAAATGCCAGTTTCAGACCAAACGCCACTCCGCCGGGGCCACCGCCCACGCCGCACGGCAGGTAAACAAATAATGGGTGATCGGCATCCACCACGCGGCCTTGCTGTTCGAATTGCGCTTTCAGACGCTGCCCCGCAACGGCATAGCCTAAAAACAACGTGCGGGAGTTTTCATCGTCGATAAAGAAGCAGTTCGGATCGGACTCCGCCGCTTTACGGCCCTGTTCAACCGCCACGCCATAATCTTCTTCATATTCAACAACCGTGACGCCGTGGCTGCGCAGTTTGGCTTTCTTCCACGCCCGGGCATCCGCAGACATATGCACTGTGACGTTAAAGCCAATGCGGGCGCTCATAATGCCGATAGAAAGCCCCAGGTTGCCGGTTGACCCCACCGCGATGCTGTACTGGCTAAAGAAGGCTTTGAACTCCGGAGAAAGCAGAACGCTGTAATCCTCGTCTGGGGTCAGCATCCCGGCTTCCCGCGCCAGTTTTTCGGCGTGCGTCAGCACTTCATAAATGCCGCCGCGCGCTTTGATCGAGCCGGAAATGGGCAGATGGCTATCTTTTTTCAGCAGGATTTCGCCACTGATTTTTTGGCCGTACTGTTTTTCCAGACGCTGCTGCATGGCCGGAATGGCAACAACCTCAGATTCAATAATTCCCCCGCTCGCAGCGGTTTCCGGGAAGGCTTTGGCCAGATACGGCGCAAAGCGCGCCAGACGGGCGTGGGCACCCTTAACGTCTTGTTCCGACAGCCCTACATAGGGTAAACCTTCCGCCAGAGAGGTCGTTCCGGGATTGAACCAGGTCGTTTCTCGCAAAGCCACCAGATCCTCCACCAAAGGATACTGGGCGATGAGTTTTTGTATGTTTTCCATAGGACGTCTCTTTGCGCTTAGATGATAAAGGAAAGCAGGAATGTGCAAGCCAGTGCAATGACCGAGGCGATGAATGTCGCGGTCGTATAGTATTTGAACGTCTCATTCAGGGTGGCGCCGCAGTATTGCTTAACCAGCCAGAAGAGGGAGTCGGTGACGATCGTGCAGCCAATGGCACCGGAACCGATGGCAATGGCGATAATCTCCGGACTGACGTTGGGATAAAGCGGCAGCATCGGCGCGACAATCGCCGTGGCGCCCATCATCGCAACGGTGGCTGAACCGACTGCCGCGTGCAGAATCAGCGCCACCAGCCAGGCCAGCAGAATCGGGTGCATATCCATATTGGAAAGGATCACCGCCAGCGTGTCTGCCAGACCGCTGCTTTTGAGGATGGCGTTGAATGCCCCGCCCGCCCCGATAATCAGCAGAATATTGGCGATAGAACCAAAACCGTTTTCGGTATGGGTGAGCAGGGTGCTCATGCCGATATGCTGGCGCAGACCGAGGATGTAATACGCCACGAAGACGGCAATAAACATCGCGGTGATCGGGTTACCGATAAATTCCAGCAGGGTGTACAGCGTGCTGCCTTTGGTCATGTTCAGTTCAGCAACGGTTTTCACCAGCATTAAACCAATCGGTAGCAGGACGGTAAACAGCGTTGCGCCCAGCGACGGCAGCGTGCTTTCTTCGCGTACCTTGAGGTCTGCAAACTCAGCGGGAACCGGTTTGAACGGCAGGCGATTGCCGAGAAATTTCAGGAACAGCGGGCCGCCGATCAGCGACGCCATCAGGCCAACCAACAGGCCGTAGACGATCACTGAACCAATATCCGCGCCCAGTTTATTGGCGACAAACAGCGCTGCCGGGTGCGGTGGTACGACGCAGTGAACGGCCATCAGCGCGGTACACAGCGGGATTGCCAGTTTCAGCAGCGAGGTGTTGGTTTTTTTCGCGATGGAGAACGCCAGCGGAATTAACAGCACCACGCCAACTTCAACGAACAGCGTGATCCCGCAAATCAGCCCCACCAGCACCATAATGACGTCAGCAGAGAGCCAGCGACAGCGCTGGAGCGTTAAGCCGATGCGTTCTGCTGCGCCGGAAACCTCCATCATTTTGCCGAGAATCGTACCCAGACCGATGACGGCGGCGAGAAAGCCCAGCGTACCGCCAATCCCGCTCTCAATGGCGTTGACCATATCCAGCGGCCCCATGCCCATCATGGTTCCCACAAAGAAACTGGCGAGCAGCAGTGCCAGGAACGGGTGGAATTTGAATTTCACGATGGTCAATACAATTAACACAATGCTAATTAGCAGCGTGCTCACAACCCAGATTTGAGAGTGCATATCTCACCTTGCCCTGTGATTAACCTGTCCCTATTGGACAAAAATTCGGCGTGGGCTGACAAACGATATAAATCCTCACTCACATGAATCAGATTGAATCAAAGAGGTGATTTACATCGAATATTCGCGCAATTTTGCGATATGGTTCACCCTCATTCATCTTTATGCTGATTTTTTCTGCGATTTTTTTTACACTTCGCCGGACTGAAGCTGAAGTCACCGAGGTATAAATGGAACCCCTTCGCGAAGTCAGAAACCATCTCCTCAATGGCTGGCAATTATCGAAACTGTACACGTTTGAAGTGGCCGCGCGACATCAGTCGTTTGCGATGGCCGCAGACGAACTGTCGCTGAGTCCCAGCGCTATCAGCCACCGCATTAACCAACTGGAAGAGGAGTTGGGGATCCAGCTTTTCGTCCGTTCGCACCGCAAAGTGGAACTTACCCATGAAGGTAAGCGGGTGTTCTGGGCGCTGAAATCGTCGTTGGATACGCTGAACCAGGAGATCCTCGATATCAAAAATCAGGAACTCTCCGGGACGTTGACCGTCTATTCTCGCCCGTCTATCGCGCAGTGCTGGCTGGTGCCTGCGCTGGGTGACTTTACCCGCCGCTATCCATCAATCTCGCTCACGATCTTAACCGGCAACGACAACGTAAACCTGCAGCGCGCCGGGGTCGATCTGGCACTCTACTTTGACGATGCGCCATCTGCCCAACTGGAACATCACTTTTTAATGGATGAAGCGATTCTTCCCGTTTGTAGCCCGGATTATGCCCGGCGTTTTGATTTAATGGGCTCGCTGGTGAATTTGCCGCACTGCACGCTGCTGCATGACCGTCAGGCCTGGAGCAATGATTCAGGAACCGATGAATGGCATAGTTGGGCACAACATTTTTCAGTGAATTTGCCGACATCGTCAGGAATTGGCTTCGATCGTTCTGATTTAGCGGTGATTGCCGCCATGAACCATATCGGCGTGGCGATGGGGCGTAAACGGCTGGTACAGAAGCGGCTCGAAAGCGGTGAGCTGGTCGCCCCGTTTGGTGAGATGGCGTTGACCTGTCATCAGCATTACTACATGACGACGTTACCCGGCAGACAATGGCCGAAAATTGATGCCTTTATCACCTGGCTGCGTGAGCAGGCGAAGCCGTTTACCCAAAGCGAAACTGCTACGCGATAACTAAAAAAGCGTGCTAAATACGAGATAGCGCTTGCAACATTACTGAGGGTCATCGTGATTAAACCGCTCGTCTCGCTCTTCGTGTTGGTCAGTTTCGCCCTGGGGGCAGCGCAACCGCCGCTGACGGCAACACATTATGCGCAGCAGCTCGGTGTGGGGATGGACGTCGACTGGGCACGCACGGAACAGGGTATCCGGGAGTTTGACCCGCTGGTGGTGCGGGACTTCCACGCCAAAGGGATTACCCATGTACGCATTCGGGTGGCGGGAGAACCCACCGAGGCGCGGCTTATTCATCTGCGCAAGCTGGTGGAAGCTTGCGAGCAGTATGGCGTCATTCCGGTTATCGCCTACCAGGCCGACGAGTATAAAAATGATCCCAGTGCGAGCAACGAAAAAGAGGTGACCAACTGGTGGGTCGCAGTAGCGCACTATTTCGCTCACCGCGCGCCGCTGCTGGGGTTTGATCTGATTTACGAACCGGCCGGTAAGCTGAATCATAATCTGGCCTCCCTGAACCGGGTGTACGAAAAGACCATTCGCACTATCCATGCTATTGATCCGCAACGGATGATTTTTGTCGCGCCGCGTCTGCGCGCCGCGCCGGAAGAGCTGCCGAATCTACGCCTGCCGCCGCAAAGCCAGAACTATGTCCTGGCGGAATGGCATATCTTCCCGTGGGGACCGGTGAAAAATAACGGTAAATACCCCTGGACGTCGGGGACGGCGACAGAGAAAGCGGCGATTCGCGCGCGCATCGCTAGCGCGGTGCACTGGCAACAAAAAAGCGGGCATGTCAGCTGGGTTGGCGGTTGGGCCACGGGAGAAACCAGTAAGAATCCCCCGTCCTCTTCACAGCTGGCCTTTGCCACGTTTATGGCCTGCGAGTTGAAGAAAGCGAAAATTCCCTATGCGATCAACGCCGATACGCAATTTTACGACGGGGAAGAGGGGGCATGGCGGCCCGCGCTCGAACCGCTGTTACTGGCGATGATTGCGCCGGACTGCGAAACGCCCGGCCACACGGTCATTAAATCGCCTGTCCCTGGTGTGAAAAACGCGCCGCCAGCGGTAGCCAGCACAGTAAAATCAGCAGCCCCATAAGCGTCATCAGCAGGCCGAGGCTGCCCTGTCCGGTTTGTGGCAGCATCGCGGAAAGCCACGCCAGTACGCCGGAGCCAATGTTTTGCAGGCCGCCTACCAGCGCACCTGCTGTACCGGCGAGGAACGGGAACGGCTCCATTGCGCCGCTGGTTGCCAGCGGGAACAGCATCCCGGCACCGAAGAAGAACAGCGCGGCGGGGATCAGCAGCGTCCAGACATTCATCACGCCAAACCAACCGGGAATCCACATCATCAGCCCGGCCAGCAGACAACTCACCACCGACTGCCACATTAGCGTGGAGAAGCGCTTATTCGGGCGACCGGCAAACCATGCGCCGAAAAACGCCGCCGGAATCGGCAGGATAAACAGGATGCTCACCACCATACTGCTCAGCCCTAACACTGCGCCCATCAGCACGCCGGAGCACGCTTCGAACACCGCGATCCCTGCCAGTCCGCCAATCAGCATCAGCAGATAGCAGTTAAACGCGCTGTGACCAAACAAGGTTTTATAGCTGGCAATCAGCCGCGTGCGCGGCGCGCCGGTAGGACGCGTTTCCGGCATCCAGCGCGCCATGCTGAAAGTGACGCCCGCACAGAGCACGAGCAGGAAAACGTAACAGGCGCGCCAGTTCCACATTGTATCCAGCAGCCCGCCAATCAGCGGGGCCAGCAGCGGACTGACCAGGATGCCCATATTCAACATGCTGTTGGCGTGGCGCAGCTGTGTGCCTTCGTACAGATCGCGCGGTAAGGTTCGAGCCATTACCCCGCCGACGCCGGTCCCCATTCCCTGCAACGCACTGGCGGCGATCAGCACCGTCAGGCTGTGAGTCGTAATCGCGACCAGCGTGGCAAGCATAAAAATCGACATCCCGACGAGGATCACCGGGCGGCGTCCGACGCGGTCGGACAGAGGGCCATAAAACAGTTGCGATACGCCATAGGTCAGCAGATAAGCTGCCATCACGCTTTGCACGGCCCCTTCGCGAACGTTAAGCTCGCGTGCCATATCAGCAATGGCAGGGATATAAATGGTTTGTGCCATCTGACCCACAGCCACAAGTAATACCAACATCAACAACAAATTGACGTTTCTCTGCCTTTTCATTTCGCTGAATACTTTTCAAAAAGAGAAAAAATAAGAATAAGGTGCTACGCATTCCCATAAATGCGAGTGAAATCTACCACACTAAAAAAAGAAGGCCAGATGGTGAGCGGGAATGGAAAAGGAGTGAACGGCAGGATATGTAAACAAAAAGCGGCAACAAATGTTGCCGAGTTTGAGTTCTAGGACAGGCGTAACAGAATGGCGCCAGCGGCAATTCCGCCAGCAGCCACCAGGCGCAACCCCACCACTCGTTCCTTCAACAGCAGCCAGGCAATCAGCGCGCCGAACAGGATTGAGGTTTCACGCAGTGCAGCGACGACAGCCAGCGGCGCGAGAGTCATTGCCCAGAGTGCCAGTCCGTAAGAGCCCATGGTGGCAATGCCGCCAAAAATCCCCTTCTTCCAGTGCTGCGTCAGATAGCGCAATGCCTCACGGCGACGGGCCATCATCGCCCATCCCAGCAGGCAGGAACCGTTCAAAAAGAAGGTCCAGAGCGTGTATCCCAGCGCGGTTTCCGAGAGCCTGACGCCGGTGCCGTCGACCAGCGTATATCCGGCGATGAAACAGGCGTTAATCAGGGCGAGCACAATACCTTGCTGCGAACGAGTCCGACCGTTAAAGGCCATGCCGAGGATGGCGGCGCAGATCACCGCGATACCCGTCCAGGCCAGGGCGGACAGGCTGTCGCCAAGAAAAAGTACGCTGATGATGGCCACCAGTAGCGGCGCCGTCCCGCGCATCAGCGGATAGGTCTGACTCATATCGGAAACGGTATACGTTCTGGCGACCAGTACGGTGTAGACCACCTGTAATGCGGTCGAGGCCGCTAAAAACGGGATGCTGGCGGTTGAGGGTGGTGGCGCAAAGGGCAGGCACAGGAGCGCCATAATGGCGGCGGAACCGCTGACGCTGATGGCGGCGTAGAGTTTGTCGTTCCCGGCTTTCACAATGGCGTTCCAGCTGGCGTGCAGCAGTGCGGCGAACAGCAAAATGCAGAAAACAGTAAGGGTCATAGCGCAGACGTCATCAGGGAATGTCATAAAAACGTAACATATCATCACCGCATAAGCATCTGCGATGTAAAAGGGGAGCGGTTGCCCGCTCCCCTTTAGTGCGACTTGAATCTGAATTACTTCAGGTATTTCAGAACAGCATCAAGCAGTTGCATGGCTGCAACAATGAGTTTCAGGATAAGAATAGCGATATCCACGAGGCTCATACGCGTCTCCTTTAGCAAAGGAGCACGGTGCTGACGTGCCTTTCCGCCGCCTGTTATCAGCACCTTTGTTGACATAACACAGTGTGCTCACCGGGGGGGTTAAGGCGCTGACGGCACCACCCGTTTCAGCCAGGACTTTGTTGCGCCGGTTTACGATGCGGCCCCACCTGACACACTGCGTACGGAGATATTATAGATAAATACTGTATGAATGAACAGGTATTTGTGGACAGTACCGAACTTCTGATCCATACTCAAAAGCGTCAAAATCCGTGCCGAAATTGCGTGTTCTTCGCAGAACGCGTATACTTTTGCTGTTGACATAACACAGTGTGCTTTGCGGCAACCAACCGCATCCCGCTGAAAAAACCTCGCTCCGGCGGGGTTTTTTGTTTTCAGGGGTTTTTATTAGCGAAACGTGATCGTCGACGCATTTTTACGCAGATGAAAATTTTTCCGTTGTCAGGTTATGAAAGCTGTGCTTGTATAAATCCTGTTAATCATTAAACAGACAAGGTCCCTAATGAACCCTTCCATGCTGACTGCGACCCTACTAAACACTGCGCCATCTCGCGCAGCGGTCGTCGTGCGTGTGGTGGTGGTCGTCGGCAATGCGCCGTAGGGTCCGGAACAACACACGATTCCAAAACCCCGCCGGCGCAAACCGGGCGGGGTTTTTCGTTTAAGAGACCTGTCCGGAGCGTCGGCCCAGAACAAAAGGACTGGAGCATGGCAAGTTCGGGCACAACATCAACATCCCAGCGTACGCGTTTTACGGGCGCTGAATTCATCGTTCATTTTCTGGAACGTCAGGGCATTAAGATTGTCACTGGGATTCCCGGTGGATCGATTCTCCCCGTCTATGATGCCTTAAGTCAGAGCACGCAAATCCGCCATATTCTGGCGCGCCACGAGCAGGGAGCGGGGTTCATTGCGCAGGGCATGGCGCGCACCGACGGCAAACCGGCGGTGTGCATGGCCTGTAGCGGGCCGGGCGCGACCAATCTGGTGACCGCTATCGCCGATGCGCGCCTGGATTCTATCCCTATGGTGTGTATCACCGGGCAGGTTCCGGCCTCCATGATCGGCACCGACGCCTTCCAGGAAGTGGACACCTACGGCATCTCTATCCCCATCACAAAACATAACTATCTGGTCAGACATATCGATGAACTCCCGCAGGTGATGAGCGACGCATTTCGTCTTGCTCAGTCCGGACGTCCTGGCCCGGTGTGGATAGACATACCTAAGGATATCCAGATGGCGGTCCTCGAGATTGACGAGATGCCAGAACCGGCACAGAAAATGGCGACGCCGGAATTCAGTGCAGACAGCATTCGTGACGCAGCCGCAATGATTAACGCTGCACAGCGCCCGGTGTTGTACCTCGGTGGCGGGGTGATTAATGCGCCACAGCGGGTGCGTGAACTGGCGGAAAAGGCGCAGTTGCCGACCACCATGACGTTGATGGCGCTGGGAATGCTGCCGAAAGCGCATCCGTTGTCGTTAGGCATGTTAGGGATGCACGGCGCACGCAGCACCAACTTCATCCTGCAAGAGGCGGATCTGCTGATCGTGCTGGGCGCGCGTTTTGATGACCGGGCGATAGGCAAAACCGAGCAGTTCTGCCCGAACGCCAAAATTATCCACGTCGATATCGACCGCGCGGAGCTGGGTAAAATCAAGCAGCCGCACATCGCGATTCAGGCGGATGTGGATGACGTGCTGGCGCAACTGATTCCACAAATTGAGGCGAAACCGCGCGCAGAGTGGCACCAGTTGGTCAGCGATTTGCAACGTGAATTTCCGTGTACCATTCCACAGGAAAGCGACCCACTCAGTCATTATGGTCTGATCAACGCCGTGGCGGCCTGTGTGGACGACAACGCGATTATCACTACCGACGTGGGCCAGCATCAGATGTGGGCGGCGCAGGCCTATCCGCTGAACCGTCCACGCCAGTGGCTGACCTCTGGCGGGCTGGGCACCATGGGATTTGGTCTGCCGGCGGCAATTGGCGCGGCGCTGGCGAACCCGGATAAGAAAGTACTGTGCTTCTCCGGCGACGGCAGTCTGATGATGAACATTCAGGAGATGGCGACCGCCAGCGAAAACCAACTGGATGTGAAAATCATCCTGATGAATAACGAAGCGCTGGGGCTGGTGCATCAACAGCAGAGTCTGTTTTACAAGCAGGGCGTTTTTGCGGCGACCTATCCGGGAACCATCAACTTCATGCAGATTGCTGCCGGATTTGGTTTGCATACCTGCGATCTGAATAACGAAGCGGACCCGCAGGCGGCATTGCAGGAGATCATCAGTCGGCCGGGACCGGCGCTGATCCATGTCCGCATTGATGCGGAAGAAAAAGTGTATCCAATGGTACCGCCAGGCGCGGCAAATACAGAGATGGTGGGGGAATAAGCCATGCAGAAACAATCACATGAGAACGTCATTCTGGAACTCACCGTCCGCAACCACCCAGGCGTTATGACCCACGTCTGCGGACTCTTTGCCCGCCGTGCATTTAACGTCGAGGGCATCCTCTGTCTGCCGATTCAGAGTAGCGACCAGAGCCGCATCTGGCTTCTGGTCAACGACGATCAGCGTCTGGAGCAGATGATTAGCCAAATCGATAAGCTGGAAGATGTGGTGAAAGTGGTACGTAATCAGTCAGACCCGACGATGTTCAACAAAATTGCCGTGTTCTTTGAGTAAATTAATCGCCGTCTGAATCAGGGGTAATCACGTTGACAGAACCGTTCCGGCAGTGGGTGGCGTAATCTGCCGGTAACGGACGATCGCATATCAGGACATCAAAGGTGGAAAGCGGGCCGATGCTGGCGGGAGCGACCTCATCGAACAGGGCGTAACGCGTCAGTAAAATTTTACGTAGTCCGCGCTCCATCGCTTTGCGCTTAGTGGCAAGGTCGTCCGGGTTAAACCAACTGACGCCGAAGTGCTCGTGTACGCCGCTGGCGGAGATAAAGACTTTCCGCGGATTCAGTGAATCCAGTGGTGACGGGTTATTGGCATCGTAGAACGCATCGCTCTTCGCCCGATAGGTTCCCCCGCAGAGGATTGCTGTGGCGTTGGGTTTTTCATTGAGCGCGATAAAAACCTGGTGCGAGTAGCAGATCCCGGTAAAGGTGATCTCGTCCGGGATCATGCTGATCACCAACGGCATCTCCGGACCATTATCAAAAAAGATCAGATCGTTTTCGCTCACCAGACCGGCCGCCAGGATCGCGACAGGCAAATCGTCGCGATGATGGGTTTTAACCGCAGGCAGCGGGGCGTGAGAGGACGCGGCTGGTTTATTCACCATGACGATATAGCCGCCGAGCAGCGTCAGGGGTAACGGTTCGTCATCCTGACTAAGGTCGCGGCGGATGGTCATCACGGAAACCTCCAGCATCCGCGCGGCGTCTTTCAGATGGATGCGGTCGGTCTTCTTCAACAGTTCCATCAGACGTCGAATACGTTCTTTTTGCTTGGTTTCCATTCACCTTCTCCGCGATTCATGTTGCGTATGTTCCATCAGTAACATTTTTGTGTTCACTGGAACATTATGTTGCTGCATTACTATACGTCCGGCAGGCAGGAATTAAAAGCGCGTTCGTTCGCGTTTCTTTGATTATAACTAGTTTAATTTCAGTTAATTGTAACTATTTATGGATGGGGAAGGGTGATTGCATGTGCATAATGCGCCTAATAAATAAACAGTGAAATGATCTTCCAATCGCGATCGTAGTCACAAATGATACGGAAGTAACATGATAATGTTATTTTAATATCATTGTTGTGTGATTGTTTCTGAGAGGTAGTAAAATGGATATCGCGGTTATTGGCTCTAACATGGTGGATCTCATCACCTACACCAATCAGATGCCCAAAGAAGGGGAAACCCTGGAAGCGCCAGCGTTTAAAATCGGCTGCGGTGGTAAAGGTGCGAATCAAGCTGTTGCTGCGGCGAAACTCAATTCGAAAGTGCTGATGCTGACCAAAGTCGGTGACGATATCTTTGCGGATAACACGATTCGCAATCTCGAATCCTGGGGCATCAACACCACCTATGTCGAAAAAGTCCCGTGCACCAGTAGCGGCGTGGCGCCGATTTTTGTGAATGCGAACTCCAGTAACAGCATTCTTATTATTAAAGGGGCGAACAAATTCCTCTCTCCGGAAGATATCGATCGCGCTGCGGAAGATTTAAAAAAATGTCAGCTTATTGTCTTGCAACTGGAAGTTCAGCTGGAGACGGTTTATCACGCCATTGAATTTGGCAAAAAACATGGCATTGAAGTGTTATTAAATCCCGCTCCGGCATTGCGGGAATTAGATATGTCGTACGCCTGTAAATGTGATTTCTTTGTACCGAATGAAACCGAGCTGGAAATATTAACCGGCATGTCGGTGGACTCGTATGATCATATTCGTGCCGCCGCCCGATCCCTGGTGGATAAAGGGTTAAACAATATTATTGTCACCATGGGCGAAAAAGGTGCGTTATGGATGACGCGTGACCAGGAAGTTCATGTTCCGGCGTTTCGCGTTAATGCTGTTGATACCAGTGGCGCAGGCGATGCTTTTATCGGTTGCTTTGCCCATTACTATGTCCAGAGCGGAGATGTCGAAGCCGCGATGAAGAAAGCCGTCCTTTTCGCTGCGTTTAGCGTTACCGGGAAAGGCACACAATCCTCTTATCCGAGTATCGAACAATTTAATGAATTTCTTACCCTAAACGAATAATACTCCTGCACTGTAAAAGGTAGCACTATGAACGATAAAAACATCATTCAGATGCCCGATGGATATCTGAATAAGACCCCTCTGTTCCAGTTTATTTTGTTATCCTGTTTATTCCCGTTATGGGGATGCGCAGCCGCATTAAATGATATTTTGATTACGCAATTCAAAAGCGTATTTTCACTCAGCAACTTTGCCTCAGCATTAGTTCAGAGCGCCTTTTATGGCGGTTATTTTTTAATTGCGATTCCGGCATCCCTGGTGATTAAAAAGACCAGTTATAAAGTAGCGATATTAATCGGCCTGACGCTGTATATCGTCGGCTGTACGCTCTTTTTCCCGGCCTCACACATGGCCACTTACACCATGTTCCTTGCGGCGATCTTCGCGATTGCCATTGGTCTGAGCTTCCTGGAAACCGCGGCGAACACCTACAGTTCGATGATCGGTCCAAAAGCCTACGCCACCTTACGATTGAATATCAGTCAGACTTTCTATCCGATTGGCGCGGCGTCCGGCATTTTGCTGGGTAAATATCTGGTCTTTTCCGAAGGCGACAGTCTGGAAAAACAGATGGCGGGGATGAATGCCGAGCAGATCCATAACTTTAAAGTGTTGATGCTGGAAAACACCCTTGAGCCGTATAAGTACATGATTATGGTTCTGGTGGTGGTGATGGTACTGTTCCTGCTGACCCGCTTCCCGACCTGCAAAGTAGCGCAAACCGCCAACCATAAACGCCCGTCAGCGATGGACACATTGCGCTATCTGGCGAGCAATGCCCGTTTCCGCCGCGGTATTGTGGCGCAGTTTCTGTACGTGGGAATGCAGGTTGCCGTGTGGTCATTCACCATCCGTCTGGCGCTGGAGTTGGGCGATATCAACGAGCGTGATGCTTCTAACTTCATGGTCTATAGCTTTGCCTGCTTCTTTATCGGTAAGTTTATCGCCAACATCCTGATGACCCGTTTTAATCCGGAAAAGGTGCTGATCCTTTACTCCATTATCGGCGCGCTGTTCCTTGCCTATGTTTCGCTGGCTCCGAGCTTTAGCGCGGTATACGTCGCGGTACTGGTGAGCATTCTGTTTGGACCTTGCTGGGCGACCATCTATGCCGGTACGCTGGATACGGTCGATAACGAACATACTGAAATGGCGGGTGCGGTGATTGTGATGGCCATCGTTGGCGCCGCCGTGGTTCCGGCGATTCAGGGTTATGTGGCGGATATGTTCCACTCGCTACAACTCTCGTTCCTCGTCTCCATGCTGTGCTTCGTTTACGTAGGGGTTTACTTCTGGCGTGAAAGCAAAGTGCGCAGCCTGGCTGAAGCGACTGCATCCTGAGGAGAACGATGATGACAACACGTATTACGCTGTGGCGGACGCTCTTTGGTGAACATCCTCAAGTCCTGCTGGAGAACTGTGATTTCACGGTCACTGCCTTTCGTTATGCCAGCGGTGTGGAAGGGCTGAAGGTGCAGAACAGTCGTGGTCATCTGGTGATTCTGCCCTGGATGGGGCAGATGATCTGGGATGCCCGGTTTGATGGTCACGATCTGACCATGCGCAACATGTTCCGCCAGCCGAAACCCGCAACGGAAGTCGTGGCGACCTATGGCTGTTTTGCCTTCCATTCCGGCCTGCTGGCCAATGGCTGCCCGTCGCCGGAAGATACGCACCCGTTGCACGGTGAAATGGCCTGCGCCGCGATGGACGAGGCCTGGCTGGAACTGGACGGCGACAGTCTGCGCGTGACCGGACGCTACGAGTATGTGATGGGATTCGGTCATCATTATCAGGCGCAGCCTGCGGTGGTGATGCATAAAGCGAGCGCGCTGTTTGATATTCAGATGGCCGTCACTAACCTCGCATCCGTCGCGATGCCGTTACAGTACATGTGCCACATGAACTATGCGTACGTACCGGAAGCCACTTTCAGCCAGAATATCCCGGATGAGGCGCTGCGGCTTCGCGAATCGGTCCCGGCGCATGTGAAACCCACCGCACAGTGGCTGGCGTTTAATCAGCGGATCTTACAAGGCGACGCGTCGCTGGCCGCGCTCAATGAACCTGACTTTTACGATCCGGAAATCGTCTTCTTTGCCGACAAACTGGACAGGTATACGGATAGACCCGAATTCCGCATGATCGCCCCGGATGGCACCACGTTTGTCACCCGTTTCGCCAGTTCGGAACTCAACTATGTCACCCGCTGGATCCTGTATAACGGCGATCAGCAGGTCGCAGCATTCGCCCTGCCCGCCACCTGCCGTCCGGAAGGCTTTCTCGCCGCCCAGCGAAATGGCTCATTACTTGACGTGCCGCCGCAGCAAACGCGGAGTTTTACGGTCACCACGGGTATCGCCTGATCGCTCAAGGCTTGAACAGCAACGCGCTTATCGTTAAGGTAAGCGCGTTTTTTTTACCCGCCAGGACAGAGCCATGATTACCGTTGCCCTTATAGACGACCACCTTATCGTTCGCTCCGGCTTTGCCCAATTGCTTGGGCTGGAGGCCGATTTACAGGTGGTCGCCGAGTTTGGCTCGGGGCGTGAGGCGCTGGCGGGATTGCCGGGACGCGGTGTTCAGGTGTGTATTTGCGATATCTCGATGCCGGATATCTCCGGTCTGGAGCTGTTGAGCCAGTTGCCAAAAGGGATGGCGACCATCATGCTCTCGGTACACGACAGCCCGGCGCTGGTGGAACAGGCGCTGAACGCCGGGGCGCGCGGCTTTCTCTCCAAACGCTGCAGCCCGGATGAACTGATTGCCGCAGTACATACCGTGGCTACCGGCGGCTGTTATTTGACGCCAGAAATCGCCGTCAAACTGGCGGCTGGCCGCCAGGATCCGCTGACCCGGCGCGAGCGCCAGGTGGCGGAAAAACTGGCGCAGGGGATGGCGGTAAAAGAGATTGCTGTCGAGTTGGGGCTATCGCCGAAAACGGTGCACGTCCATCGCGCAAACCTGATGGAAAAACTGGGCGTCAGCAATGACGTTGAGCTGGCGCGGCGCATGTTTGACGGCTGGCAATGAAAACCCTGTTGTCACGGTTTATCACCGTTCTCGCCTGTTTTTTTATTTTCTCTGCCGCCTGGTTTTGTCTGTGGAGCATCAGCCTGCATCTGGTTGAGCGTCCGGAACTGGCGGTACTGCTGTTCCCGTTTGGTTTGCGCCTGGGGCTGATGCTGCAATGTCCACGCGGCTATTGGCCGGTATTGCTGGGCGCGGAATGGCTGCTGACCTTCTGGCTGGCGCAGGAAGTGGCGCTGGAGCATCTTCCCCTTTTGCTGATTGGCGGCCTGCTGACGCTGCTGCCCGTGGCGCTGATCTCCCGTTATCGCCATCAGCGTGACTGGCGAACGCTGCTGCTTCAGGGCGCGGCGTTGACGGCGGCAGCGCTGTTGCAGTCGCTACCCTGGCTGGGACAGGGGGAAGAAGCCTGGAATGCGCTGCTGCTGACCCTGACCGGCGGATTGACGCTGGCACCGATCTGCCTGGTGTTCTGGCACTATCTGACCAGTACGACCTGGCTGCCGTTGGGTCCGGCGCTGGTGTCGCAACCGGTGAACTGGCGCGGTCGGCACCTGATCTGGTATCTGCTGCTGTTTAGCGTCAGTCTGTGGCTCCAGTTGGGATTACCCGCAGAGCTTTCGCGATTTACCCCCTTCTGTCTGGCGCTGCCGATTATTGCGCTGGCCTGGCATTACGGCTGGCAGGGGGCACTGATCGCAACCCTGATGAACGCTATCGCGCTGATTGCCAGCCAGACCTGGCACGATCACCCCGTAGATTTATTGCTCTCCCTGTTGGCGCAAAGCCTGACCGGACTGCTGCTTGGCGCGGGTATTCAGCGTCTGCGCGAGCTGAACCAGTCGCTGCAAAACGAACTGGCGCGCAATCACCGGCTGGCGGAGCGCCTGCTGGAAACGGAAGAGAGCGTACGCCGCGACGTGGCGCGTGAGTTGCACGATGATATCGGCCAGACCATCACCGCGATCCGTACTCAGGCCGGAATCGTGCAGCGGCTGGCGGTTGAAAACGGCGGCGTGAAGCAGAGCGGACAGCTTATCGAACAGCTTTCGCTGGGCGTCTATGATTCCGTGCGCCGCCTGCTGGGACGCCTGCGTCCGCGCCAGTTGGATGATTTAACGCTGGAACAGGCGATCCGCTCGTTGATGCGGGAAATGGAGCTGGAAAGTCGCGGCATCGTCAGCCATCTCGACTGGCGGATCGACGAGACGGCGCTCAGCGAGGGTTTGCGGGTGACGCTGTTTCGCGTCTGTCAGGAAGGGCTGAACAATATAGTGAAACATGCCAACGCCAGCGCGGTGACGCTGCAGGGCTGGCAGCAGGACGAGCGGCTGATGCTGGTGATTGAGGATGACGGCAGCGGTCTGCCGCCGGGCTCCGGTCAGCAGGGTTTTGGCCTGACCGGGATGCGCGAGCGCGTTACGGCGCTCGGCGGTTCGCTGACGATTTCCTGCACGCACGGTACGCGAGTCAGCGTCTCGCTACCCCTGCGTTACGTTTGAGGAGCGGCAATGCTAACCTTTTTTAACGCCCCGGCGAATGCGCCGCAGTTAACGGACAAGCGCGAGATCGACGATCTTTATCGCTACTGGCGTCGCCATATTCTGCTGACCATCTGGCTGGGCTACGCTCTGTTCTATTTCACGCGGAAAAGTTTTAACGCCGCCGTCCCGGACATTCTCGCCAACGGCGTGTTAACCCGCAGCGATATTGGCCTGCTGGCGACGCTGTTTTACATCACCTATGGCGTGTCGAAATTCGTTTCCGGCATCGTCAGCGATCGTTCTAACGCCCGCTATTTTATGGGGATAGGGCTGATTGCCACCGGCATCGTCAATATTCTGTTTGGTTTTTCCACTTCGCTCTGGGCGTTTGCCCTGCTGTGGGCGCTGAACGCTTTCTTCCAGGGATGGGGCGCGCCGGTGTGCGCACGTCTGCTGACAGCATGGTATTCGCGCAACGAGCGCGGCGGCTGGTGGGCTATCTGGAATACCGCCCACAACGTTGGCGGTGCGTTGATTCCGATCGTCATGGCTGCTGCGGCACTGCATTATGGCTGGCGTGCCGGGATGATGATGGCCGGAATGCTGGCGATCGTCGTCGGGATTTTTCTTTGCTGGCGACTGCGCGACCGTCCGCAGGCCGTGGGGCTGCCACCGGTAGGCGACTGGCAGCACGATGCCCTGGAAATTGCTCAGCAACAGGAGGGCGCGGGACTGACCCGTAAAGAGATCCTCACGAAATACGTGCTGCTCAACCCTTATATCTGGCTGCTATCACTCTGTTATGTGCTGGTGTACGTGGTGCGCGCCGCCATCAACGACTGGGGCAATCTGTATATGTCCGAGACGCTGGGTGTCGATCTGGTGTCCGCCAACATGGCGGTGACGATGTTCGAGCTGGGCGGATTTATCGGCGCGCTGGTGGCGGGCTGGGGGTCAGACAAACTGTTCAACGGCAATCGCGGGCCGATGAACCTGATTTTTGCCGCCGGAATTTTGCTTTCGGTGGGTTCACTGTGGCTGATGCCGTTTGCCAGTTATGTGATGCAGGCGGCCTGCTTCTTCACCACCGGATTCTTTGTCTTTGGCCCGCAGATGCTGATCGGTATGGCGGCGGCGGAGTGTTCGCACAAAGAGGCGGCAGGGGCAGCTACCGGGTTTGTTGGGCTGTTTGCTTATCTCGGTGCATCGCTTTCCGGCTGGCCGCTGGCGCAGGTACTGGAAACCTGGCACTGGACCGGTTTCTTCGTGGTCATCGCTATCGCTGCCGGGATCTCCGCCCTGCTGTTACTGCCATTCCTCAACGCCCAGGCTCCACGTGAGGCCAGCGAAGCGTGATGCAGTTCACTTTTTTACCGCGAGTGGGGCAAAACTAAGAAATTTTCCCGGTTTCGCCTGGACGCTGTCTCAGGCATGTCTCCCGACTGATTTTTACAATGCCTGCCATTCGCAGGTATAAAAATTAGCCCGGGAGTGTCCTATGCTGGCTTTTCTAAACCAGGTGCGTAAACCGACCCTGGATCTGCCGCTCGATGTGCGGCGCAAGATGTGGTTCAAACCGTTCATGCAGTCTTATCTGGTGGTCTTCATCGGCTACCTGACTATGTATTTGATCCGAAAGAACTTTAACATCGCCCAGAACGATATGATTTCCACCTACGGGTTGAGCATGACGCAACTGGGGATGATTGGTCTGGGGTTCTCCATCACCTACGGCGTGGGTAAAACGCTGGTTTCCTATTATGCGGACGGCAAAAACACCAAGCAGTTCCTGCCGTTTATGCTGATCCTCTCTGCAATTTGTATGCTCGGCTTCAGCGCCAGCATGGGAACGGGTTCCGTAAGCCTGTTCCTGATGATCGCCTTCTATGCCCTGAGTGGTTTCTTCCAGAGCACCGGCGGCTCGTGCAGCTATTCCACTATCACCAAATGGACGCCTCGCCGTAAGCGCGGCACTTTCCTCGGCTTCTGGAATATCTCTCATAACCTTGGCGGCGCAGGTGCGGCAGGCGTGGCGCTGTTCGGTGCGAACGTGCTGTTCGACGGACACGTGATTGGGATGTTTATCTTCCCGTCGATTATCGCTCTGATTGTTGGCTTTATCGGTCTGCGCTTTGGTAGTGACTCGCCGGAATCGTATGGTCTCGGTAAAGCTGAAGAACTGTTCGGCGAAGAGATCAGTGAAGAGGATAAAGAGACCGAAGAAAATGACATGACCAAATGGCAGATCTTCGTTGAATACGTGCTGAAAAACAAAGTGATCTGGCTGCTCTGTTTCTCGAACATCTTCCTGTACGTGGTGCGTATCGGCATCGATCAGTGGTCTACCGTGTACGCTTTCCAGGAGCTGAAACTGTCCAAAGAGGTGGCAATTCAGGGCTTTACCTTGTTTGAGGTGGGGGCGCTGGTCGGTACGCTGCTGTGGGGTTGGCTCTCGGATCTGGCGAACGGTCGCCGTGCGCTGGTGGCCTGCGTGGCGCTGGCGCTGATCATCGCGACGCTTGGCGTGTACCAACATGCCAGCAACCAGTATGTCTATCTCGCGTCACTGTTTGCGCTCGGCTTCCTGGTGTTTGGCCCGCAACTGTTGATTGGCGTGGCGGCGGTGGGTTTTGTTCCGAAAAAAGCCATTGGCGCGGCGGACGGTATCAAGGGTACCTTTGCGTACTTGATCGGCGATAGCTTTGCCAAGTTAGGTCTGGGGATGATTGCCGACGGTACGCCAGTGTTTGGTTTGACCGGCTGGGCGGGTACCTTCGCTGCGCTGGACGCCGCCGCTATCGGCTGTATCTGCCTGATGGCGATGGTTGCGGTTATGGAAGAGCGCAAAATACGCCGGGAAAGAAAAATTCAGCAGTTAAGAACCGCTTAAGTGTGTAATTGGTAACATTTTGCCCAGCCTGCGCGCTGGGCTTTTTTATGCATGTGTTTGGCGATGGTTGGCTGGTATCAGTCAGCGATCTCATGGGAAGTGAAGGTAAACGTTTCACCGTCAAACAGCCCCTGGCTGGTGAGTTTTAGCGCGGGGATCACCGGCAGGGAGAGAAACGCCATCTGGATAAACGGCTCGTCGGGCAGAGAGCCACATTCGCGCCCTGCTGCTTTTAGCGCATCGATCTGCTCCGCCAGCGAATCGGCGGTGTCGGTGCTCATTAACCCGGCAATCGGCAGCGGCAAGTGGCATTGCACCTGGCCGTTACGAACGACGCAAAGCCCGCCGCCATCGTCAATCACCTGATTAACCGCCAGAGCTATCTCTTCAGCGCTGCGACCGATCACCACAATATTATGACTGTCATGGCTGACCGTGGCCGCCAGCGCGCCTTCACGCAGTCCGAATCCACCTAATAAGCTACAGGCCGGGGGCGACTGGCGACCGTAGCGTTCAAGCACAGCGATATAGCAAATATCATGACGATCGAAGCCCTCCGCGGTGCACTCGCAGTCACTGGCGCCTGTCACCAGTTCGTTAGGGATAACATCGATCACCCGATAGCGTTTGCCGGGGGTGAAATGCAGCGGGAAGTCATTGGCGCAAACGGGGTGGCGCGCAATGGTATTGCCATACGGCGGAACGGTTTGCGCCAGCCTTGCCGGTTCGTCGGCTTTCAGACGTTCGGTGTCAACGGGTTCTCCTTTGACAAACACCTGCTGTACCGTCACGTTGCGGGCATCGCTGAGCAGGACAATATCCGCCTGTTTGCCGGGGGCCAGCAAGCCAAGATGGCGCAGGCCAAAATGATGAGCGGCAGACCAACTGGCGACGCGATAAGCGACGTGTAGCGGGATGTTATGCTGTAAAATCAGCCGGCGAATCAGGGCGTCGATATGCCCTTCATGCGCAATTTCCCAGGGATTGCGATCGTCGGTACAGAGCAGGCACTGTGGGCTGTTAAAAGCGTTGATCAGCGGTGCCAGCGCGTCGAGGTTGCGGGCGGCGGAACCTTCGCGGATCATCAGCGTCATCCCGCGTTGCAACTTGCGACGCCCCTCCTCCAGTGTGTAGCTCTCGTGACAATTCTCGATCCCGGCGGCGATGTAGGCGTTGAGCGCTTTACCGCTCAGTCCTGGGCAGTGGCCGTCCAGCGTCAGATGGCGAAAAGCGTCCATTTTGTCGAGCAGCGCATCTTGTCCGGCAATGACGCCTGGGTAATCCATCACTTCGGCCAGTCCGGCGACCAGCGGGTGATCGCGCCAGGCCAGCATCTGGTCGAGGGAGAAATGTGCGCCATTCACATCACATCCCTCCAGAGCGGGAACGCAGGAACTCACCTGCAGATACTGATTCTGCTTCGCCTGTTCGGCGCAGCGGATAAACCAGGAGAATCCTTTTTCGCCCATCACATTGACGATTTCATGAGGATCGCACACGACGGTGGTGAGCCCGCGCGGCAGCGTCGCGGTTTCAAAGGTCACTGGCGTCATCATGCTGGATTCAATGTGCAGGTGAGCGTCGATAAAGCCGGGTACCGCCGTTGCGCCGTCGGCGTCGATGCGCCGTAATGCCGGAGCGTCACGATACTCCGCCCCGATGCCCGCGATATGCCGCCCTTTGATCACAATAGGGCCAGTCATTTCTCCGCCATTGATAATATCGAGAAGGATGACATTATCAATAATATAATCAGCAACCGCTTCGCCGCGTGCAACGGCTAACAATTCTTGCTGTTCCTGACGGCTAATATAATGAAATTTATGACTTATGCTGTTATTCATATTTTTCTCATTTTGATTTTATCAATTTGATTATTATTTATCATTAAGAAATACCTGGTAATTATTTTAAGTTTATCGATTAACGGGCATTTGCATTGTGATTACAATCACTGAATTAAAGACAGGAGATGTTTTAAATGAGGCCTGCTTATATCTTCATAAATGGATGAGAAAAATGAATAATGATATCAGTGATGACGTGCAGCATGATTCAAATCACCTTTCGCGATTATTTAAACTCCGCCAGCATGGCACCGACGTGCGGACCGAAACGATTGCCGGGATGACGACGTTTTTAACGATGGTGTACATTGTTTTTGTTAACCCGCAAATACTTGGGGCCGCGCAGATGGACCCCAAAGTGGTGTTTGTCACCACGTGTCTCATCGCCGGTATTGGCAGCATCGCGATGGGCCTCGTCGCTAACCTTCCCGTTGCATTAGCGCCGGCGATGGGATTGAACGCGTTTTTTGCCTTTGTGGTGGTGGGAGCAATGGGGGTAAGCTGGCAAACGGGAATGGGGGCTATCTTCTGGGGGGCGGTCGGACTATTTTTACTCACCCTTTTTCGCATCCGTTACTGGATGATTTCCAATATCCCGATTAATTTACGTATCGGCATCACCAGTGGTATTGGTTTATTTATTGCGTTGATGGGATTAAAAAATTCGGGCGTCATTATTGCAAATAAAGACACCCTGGTGACCATTGGTAACTTAAGCTCCCACAGCGTATTACTGGGTATTTTAGGTTTCTTTATTATTACCGTGCTGTCATCACGTCATTTTCATGCTGCGGTGCTGGTCTCTATTGTCGTCACCTCCTGCTGTGGGTTATTTTTCGGTGATGTCCATTTTAGCGGCATTTATTCTGTGCCTCCCAGTATTAGCGGAGTGATGGGTGAGGTCGATTTAAGTGGTTCTTTATCGCTTAATCTGGCAGGGATTATCTTTTCTTTCATGCTCATCAATTTGTTTGATTCATCAGGAACATTAATTGGTGTGACGGATAAAGCCGGGTTAATCGGTAGCGACGGTAAGTTTCCTGGTATGAGGCGGGCACTGTATGTCGACAGTGTGAGCTCGGTTGCTGGGGCGTTTATCGGCACCTCGTCTGTGACGGCTTATATTGAGAGTACCTCGGGCGTGGCGGTTGGCGGGCGTACCGGCCTGACGGCGGTGGTGGTTGGTGTGCTCTTCCTGCTGGTGATGTTCTTTTCTCCGCTGGTGAGTATGGTTCCCGCTTATGCAACGGCAGGCGCGCTGATCTTTGTCGGTGTGCTGATGACCTCCAGCCTTTCCCGCGTTAACTGGGATGATTTAACCGAATCGGTTCCTGCGTTTATCACCACGGTGATGATGCCTTTTAGTTTTTCCATTACTGAGGGGATCGCGCTTGGCTTTATGTCGTACTGCATCATGAAAGTGTTTACCGGACGCTGGCGGGAACTGAACCTGTGCGTCGTTGTGGTCGCGGTGCTTTTTGCGCTGAAAATCATTCTGGTGGATTAGTATTCACGGACCGTTTCCAGATATCATGAGCGCTGATAAAGCAGGAGAACGCATGATCTGGATAATGCTGGCCACACTGGCGGTGGTGTTTGTTATCGGGTTTCGGGTACTCACTTCCGGATCCCGGCGGGCGATTCGCCGCTTGAGCGAGCGCCTGAATATTGATGTGGTGGCGGTAGAATCGATGATCGATCAGATGGGAAAAGTGCAGGGTGAGGCATTTATGCATTATCTCCATCGCCACGACGAGTCACATCTGCAAAATGCCGCTCAGGTTTTGTTGATCTGGCAGAGCGTCATTGTGGACGGCAGCGAGCAGAACCTGTTGCAGTGGCATCGCCTGCTGCAAAAGGCCAGGCTGGCTGCGCCAGTCACCGATGCGCAGGTACGTCTGGCACTCGGTTTCTTACGCGAGGTTGATCCGGATATGCAGGACATCAACGCCTTCCAGATGCGCTACAACGCCTTTTTTCAGCCTGAAGACGGCGTGCACTGGCTGCATTAAGAGCAATATGGATACGAATGTTGTTACGCAAGTGAAGCGTAAGGCAGGTGTAGCCATCGGACAAATAGTTGCCAAAACGTTAAATGCGTCACAATTAAAATGTTACACTGCGTGACTTTTCCACCAGAACACCACGCAGGTCGCATAAATGAGTGAATGTATCGAAGAGAAAACCCGCGCTGACGTTGTCGCCCGCCCGAACTGGTCGGCGGTATTTGCCGTGGCGTTCTGTGTCGCTTGCTTGATTACCGTCGAGTTTTTACCTGTTAGTCTGTTGACGCCAATGGCGCAGGACCTGGGGATTTCTGAAGGCGTTGCCGGACAGTCGGTGACTGTCACTGCGTTTGTCGCCATGTTTGCCAGCCTGTTTATCACGCAGATCATTCAGGCAACGGATCGTCGTTATGTGGTGATTCTGTTCTCCGTGTTACTGACCCTCTCCTGCCTGCTGGTCTCTTTTGCCAACTCCTTTGCGTTATTGCTGGTGGGACGCGCCTGTCTGGGACTGGCGCTGGGTGGATTCTGGGCGATGTCGGCGTCGCTGACCATGCGCCTGGTTCCGCCGCGTACCGTGCCAAAAGCGCTGTCAGTGATTTTCGGCGCGGTTTCTATCGCGCTGGTGATTGCTGCGCCATTGGGCAGTTTTTTAGGCGGCATTATTGGCTGGCGTCACGTCTTTAACGCCGCAGCGGTGATGGGCTTGCTGTGTATGGTCTGGGTGGTGAAATCACTGCCGTCGCTGCCCGGTGAGCCTTCTCATCAGAAGCAAAACATGTTCAGCTTGTTGAATCGTCCCGGTGTTGCGGCAGGGATGATCGCCATCTTTATGTCCTTTGCCGGCCAGTTTGCGTTCTTCACTTATATCCGCCCGGTGTATATGAATCTGGCGGGCTTTGATGTCGATGGCCTGACGCTGGTGCTGCTGAGCTTTGGCATCGCCAGTTTTGTTGGCACCTCGCTGTCGTCTGTGATTCTTAAACGCTCGGTCAAGCTGGCATTAGCCGGTGCGCCGCTGGTACTGGCGTTGAGTGCGTTGGTGCTTACGTTGTGGGGCAGCGACAAGATTGTGGCGGCGGGTATTGCGATTATCTGGGGACTGGCGTTTGCGCTGGTGCCGGTGGGGTGGTCGACATGGATTACCCGGTCGCTTGCCGATCAGGCAGAAAAGGCTGGATCCGTCCAGGTCGCCGTGATCCAGCTTGCCAATACCTGTGGGGCCGCGGTGGGAGGCTATGCACTCGATAACCTTGGCCTGCTGTCGCCCCTGATGCTCTCCGGCAGCCTGATGCTGCTGACGGCGCTTCTGGTGGCAGCGAAAGTTCGCATAAAGGGTATGCAATGATCTCACACTCTGTTTGTCGAATGGCGCTGCGCTTATCCGACCTACGGTACGGAGACCTGTAGGCCGGATAAGGCATTTATGCCGCCTTCCGGCATAACGCGATATGGCTCATCAGAACCACGCTTCCCACATCGCGCCGACGTTGAAATCGTCCAGCGTTTCGTCATCCGTGCCGTTCACGCGAGCGGTGCGGTCGTTATCCACTTTGCCGCCGGTGACGTAGAAGCGCAGCATCGGGCGGAACTCCGGCCCCATTGCAATCGACATGTTCTGCGACAGCGTCAGCTTCCAGCCTTTGTTATCGCCGCCGTTATCATAGTCGACACGCTGATAGCCCGCTTCCAGCCAGGTGGAGTGCACGTCGTTCCAGAAGTACATTGGACGCACAATAGCACCATAGTTCTTGCGATTTTCACTCTGATCGGCGCTGTTGTCGTAGTCATGGAATGCCAACAGGTATTCAACCTGCGCCTGTTGCGTGAATTTATGACTCCCTTCGAAACTGGCGTAAATCGCCGTCAGATCGTCGGTTTTGTTGTAGACGCTGTTGTCGGAGTTGTCAGAGTAACGGGCGATCACTTTGTTGACGCCGCTGTCATTGGTGTGGCTGACGACAAACGCGCCCTGCCAGGCCTTCAGGCGATCGTCGCTATCGACCGCTTTCGAGTCAAAGCCGTAGTTGGCGTAAATTTCCAGATCTAACGGACCGAGTTTCATGCCGTGGATTTTTGAGGTCACGGCGTAGTTGCCTTTGTCACCGGTGCCGGAACCGCCGGTACAGGTGATGCGTGACGGGTTGGCCTCATCTTCCATCACTTCCGGGCTGCACGATTCCACGGCGGCCACGGTCGCCACGTCAAACTGCACGCCGCCAATATCGAAGTTCTTCACCCCGGCGCCCTGGCCGTCGTGGTTCATCCAGAAGTAGTCGTTGATCCCTTGTTGCGGACGCTGGTGGAAGTCGCGCCCCGCCCAGATATAGGCGTTCGGGTTGGATTCCAGAACGTTGGTCACCCCTGCGTAGGCCTTTTTGAGGTTCACCTCGTCGCCCCAGTGGTCGATCATCACGTTGATATCCCAGATCGCACCGTTGTCGCCTTTGAATGCTTTGGAAAGCTGGAATTCGCCGCCGTTGCCTTCGTTACCCAGACGACCAATGGCGGACGCGCCGTTATAGGAACCGTCCACGCCGACGTACTTCTGATCGCCGCTCTGGAAGTGCGCGCCGTAACGCGCATAGCCGCTGAATTTCACACCGAACGGGATGGCCATATCGGGTGACTGCGCGGCGCTTTGCGGCTCAACAATCACATCGGTTTTTTTCGCCACAGCAGCGTCCATTTTCGCCTGACGTTCCGCAAGGGCTTTGTCTACGGCTTTGGCGACAATGGCGTCGATTTGTTCCTGCGTAAATTCCTGTGCGAGTACAGAAATCGGGCAAAGCGCGGCCACGACCGCCATGGCTAATGGAAGTTTTTTTATCATGTTCATGGTTATCTCATTTACGTTTTATCCTTCAGTTTGCATTGAGCATTCTGAAGAGATGTGCGCATTAATTTATTTTAAGATAATAACCATCCCGCCTTGGTGTAATTCGCTATCACCAAAACAAGTTGATCTGTTATTTATAGGTGCGGGTACAGAATGCGTTTATTTAATCGTAATAGCGTCTCCGTTTATTATTATTACCCTTCGACTTTCAAGCTGTTTCTTTGTTGGCTACGTTCGTTCACCCCAGTCACTTAGGGAAGGTGCGAATAAGCAGGTCATTTCTTCCCAAGCTGACTCGCTGATTAAAATTTCGCGGATCTGGGCCGATTT
>NZ_JAOWCD010000016.1:0-208 GCF_030337175.1 Citrobacter sp. Ca225
CTCGAGCAGCATCAACTGGCCCGTCAATTGTTCAAGACCATCAATCGCTGGCTGGCCGAAGCAGGCGTCATGATGACCCAGGGCACTTTGGTGGATGCCACCATCATTGAGGCACCCAGCTCTACCAGGAACAAAGAGCAGCAACGCGATCCGGAGATGCATCAGACCAAGAAAGGCAATCAGTGGCACTTTGGCATGAAGGCCCACA
>NZ_JAOWCD010000017.1:0-410 GCF_030337175.1 Citrobacter sp. Ca225
GCACTGGCAAATCTTCCTGCCGGTTTATCTGAGCTACCGACAGATACCCTATTACTACAGCCAGTCAATATGGTTGGTGTTTCAGCATTGAAGGGACTGCTGGATACCCGTTCTGAGGCATTACCGCTCCCGGTAACGAACGTCCTGTACACGCCTGAAAACTTATCGCTCTCTGGCCTGGTCGATGATATCGCTCGCAGTGAACACGGCCTGATTATGCTGATGGGCAAAGGTGGCGTAGGGAAAACCACGATGGCTGCTGCCATCGCCGTCAGGCTGGCAGACATGGGATTTGACGTGCATCTCACGACCTCTGATCCTGCTGCGCACCTGAGTACAACGCTGAACGGCAGCCTCAAAAACCTGCAGGTCAGCCGCATCAACCCTCACGATGAAACCGAACGCTATCG
>NZ_JAOWCD010000018.1:0-33981 GCF_030337175.1 Citrobacter sp. Ca225
GTGGAGCGGTAGTTCAGTTGGTTAGAATACCTGCCTGTCACGCAGGGGGTCGCGGGTTCGAGTCCCGTCCGTTCCGCCACTTATTAAGAGCCCTGAGTTAACACTCAGGGCTTTTTCTTTGCCTTAAATCTAATTGTTGCTAAAAACGCAAAAATCCTCTGCATTTTTCGCTCTTTTTCCACAAAACGCAAAACATCATAATCCTCTCAGTTAACGAACATGATGAATCAAAGAGGAATTATTATGACTATCCCGGCATTCGGTTTAGGTACCTTCCGTCTTAAGGACGATGTTGTTATTGCATCCGTAAAAACGGCTCTGGAGCTCGGTTACCGTGCTGTCGATACTGCACAAATCTATGATAATGAAGCCGCAGTTGGCCAGGCAATTGCAGAGAGCGGCGTTCCGCGCAATGAGTTGTACATTACGACCAAGATCTGGATTGAGAATCTGAGCAAAGACAAGCTGATCCCTAGCCTGAAAGAGAGCCTGAAAAAACTGCGTACTGATTATGTTGATCTGACGCTGATCCACTGGCCATCACCAAATGATGCTGTATCGGTTGAGGAATTCATGCAGGCGCTGCTGGAAGCGAAAAAGCAGGGACTGACGCGTGAAATCGGTATCTCTAACTTCACTATCCCGCTGATGGAAAAAGCCATTGCAGCGGTCGGTGCTGAAAATATCGCGACTAACCAGATTGAACTGTCTCCTTACCTGCAAAACGGCAAAGTGGTTGACTGGGCGAAAGCACACGGTATTCACATCACGTCTTACATGACGCTTGCATATGGTAAGGCTCTGAAAGATGAAGTGATTACCCGCATCGCGGCGAAACACAACGCCACTGCAGCTCGGGTGATCCTGGCATGGGCGATGGATGAAGGTTACTCGGTCATTCCTTCTTCCACTAAGCGAGAAAACCTGGCAAGCAACCTGTTGGCGCTGGATCTAACGTTAGATACCGAAGATAAAAAAGCGATCGCTGCTCTGGATTGCAACAATCGCCTGGTAAGCCCGGAAGGACTGGCACCGCAGTGGGATTAATGCGTTAACCCCAGAATGCCTTTAACCCTCTTTAACAGCTCCTCCGGGAGCTGTTCTTATATATTCACTCAGAAAATCGATAAATGCCCGAATACGCGTACTCACGGCACGATCGCTGTAATAGACGGCGCTGAACGGCATCTCTACCGGCAGGCGTTTATCGGCCATCAGCTCCACCAGTTCACCTCGCGCAATTTCCCGATCAATCATGTAGTCCGACAGGCAGGCAATGCCGTTTCCGCTGAGGCAGAGTTGTTTAAGCGTTTCGCCGCTGTTTGACGAAATTCCACAGACAATCTCGTGAAGTTGCCCATCGCTACAAGCGATAGGCCAGGTGTTGAGGGATACGGGTTCGGTGAAGCCCAGGCACAGGTGTGCTTTTAGCTCTTCCACTGTTTCCGGCTTCCCGTATCGTTCAAGATAATCCGGCGAGGCAATAATCTTCCGATAGCTGTTAAAGAGCGGTCGGGCGCGGAGACTGGAATCCGTCAATGTGCCTGCACGGATTGCAATATCCACTTTTCTCTCGATCAAATTGATAAAGGTTTCAGAGGAAACAAGAGAAAGCGTAATTTCCGGGTAACGTTCGCGGAAAGGCTTTATCAACGGCATCAGAAAATGCAGCATCACCGGCGTGGCGGCATCGATACGGAGCACCCCGCGTGGAGTGCTGCGTGTCTCCATGATTTCCGTTTCTGCCGCCGCCATCTCCTGCAACAAAGACTGGACGCGGCGAAAATAGCGTTCACCTTCTTCTGTCAGGCTGAGCTGCCGGGTTGTGCGGTTGAGTAAACTCACGCCAAGCTTCATTTCCAGCTTTTTAACTGCCCGGCTAACCGCTGAGTTTGCCTGACCTAACTGTTCTGCCGCCCGGCTGAAACTTCCGCTTTCTACCACTGAAACAAAAATGGCGAGTTCTTCTGAAGTTGCTTTCATTTTTGCACCCGAAGCAAAATTGTATTGAGATTTTGGATATTTTTGTTATTAAACCATCCCGGCATACTGCGTGTCATCCGAATACTGATGATATGGAGCGATTTATGCCTCTCGCGTTATTTGCGCTGACAATAAGTGCCTTTGCTATTGGCACAACCGAATTTGTGATTGTAGGCCTGGTGCCGACAATTGCCGAACAGCTGGCCATTTCTCTGCCTTCAGCGGGGATGTTGGTTTCCATCTATGCTCTCGGCGTGGCGATTGGCGCGCCAGTACTGACGGCATTGACTGGACGTCTGCCGCGTAAGCCGTTGCTGGTTGCGCTGATGGTCCTGTTCACGGCGGGCAACCTGATGGCATGGCAGGCTCCTGGCTATATGACGCTGATTGCGGCCCGTTTACTGACCGGTCTGGCTCATGGCGTGTTCTTCTCGATTGGCTCCACCATTGCCACCAGTCTGGTAGCAAAAGAAAAAGCGGCTTCTGCCATTGCCATCATGTTTGGTGGTCTGACGGTTGCTCTGGTGACCGGGGTTCCTCTGGGGACGTTCATCGGTCAGTATTTTGGCTGGCGCGAAACCTTTCTGGCCGTTTCTGTGTTGGGCGTGATTGCGCTGATCAGCAGTCAGTGGCTCATTCCGGCGAACATTCCGGGACGCGCCGCGGCGACGCTGCGTGACCCGTTGAGTGTCTTAACGCATCCACGCTTGTTGATCATCTATGCGATCACGGCATTGGGCTACGGCGGCGTCTTTACCGCATTTACCTTTCTGGCGCCGATGATGCAGGATCTGGCGGGGTTCTCGCCTGCCGCAGTGAGTTGGATCTTATTAGGCTATGGCGTATCCGTCGCGGTAGGTAACATCTGGGGCGGAAAACTGGCGGATAAACATGGGGCGGTGCCTGCGCTGAAGTTTATTTTCGCCGCACTGTTTGTACTGTTGCTCGTCTTTCAGTTTACCGCCACTATGCAGTACGCCGCGCTGGCAACGGTACTGGTGATGGGGATCTTTGCTTTCGGCAATGTACCGGGTTTGCAGGTCTATGTGGTGCAAAAAGCCGAACAATTTACGCCGAATGCGGTAGATGTGGCATCCGGCCTCAACATCGCGGCTTTTAACATCGGGATTGCGATCGGTTCTGTTGTCGGCGGACAGACGGTGGAGCACTTCGGCCTGGCGCAAACACCGTGGATTGGGGCATTGATTGTGTTGGGAGCCTTCCTGTTGATGGGGATTAGTGGTCGACTGGATAAACCCGCACGCGTAGCCGTGCTGGGTTAAGTACTTGAAGTATGTGTGTGCTTACAAAACAATCTGCAATTGGTCGTTGAAAGTGTGAGCTAAAATCCCTATAACAGAAGAACCAGTCCGGCACCGGGCTGGTTGACGTTACAGAGGTTTGAAAGTCAAAAGTGCGAAAAAACACCTATGCCATGCGCTATGTTGCCGGACAACCCGCTGAGCGGATTTTGCCGCCCGGGTCATTTTCGAGCATCGGCCAGGCATTACCCGCCGGGGCGCCGTTAAGCAGTGAAGATCGGATCCGTATCCTGGTGTGGAATATCTTTAAGCAGCAGCGAGCGGAATGGCTTTCGGTGCTGAAGAATTTTGGCAAAGATGCGCACCTGGTGTTGTTACAGGAAGCGCAAACGACGCCGGAGCTGGTGAAGTTTGCGACGGCGAATTACCTGGCGGCCGATCAGGTGCCGGCATTTGTTCTGCCACAGCATCCGTCAGGGGTGATGACGCTCTCATCCGCGCATCCCGTATACTGTTGCCCACTTCGTGAGCGAGAGCCTATCCTGCGCCTGGCAAAATCGGCGCTGGTTACCGTCTATCCGTTGCCCGATACGCGACTGTTGATGGTCGTTAATATCCATGCGGTTAACTTTAGTCTGGGGGTCGATGTGTATAGTAAGCAGTTACTTCCAATCGGTGACCAGATTGCGCATCACAGTGGCCCGGTGATTATGGCCGGAGATTTTAATGCCTGGAGTCGACGCCGCATGAATGCGCTGTATCGCTTCGCGCGCGAAATGTCGTTGCGACAGGTTCGTTTTACTGACGATCAGCGCCGTCGCGCGTTTGGTCGCCCCCTGGATTTTGTCTTTTATCGTGGTCTGAACGTCAGTGAGGCTTCAGTACTGGTCACACGCGCATCCGATCACAATCCGCTACTCGTTGAATTCAGTCCCGGCAAACCTGTGCAGTAAGGTGTGTCAGGTCTGCCGTTGGGGCAGACCTGTAGTGGTGCTGCCCTTTATCTTGCAAACAACCAAAGGACAGCATAATGACAACACACTCCCACCACGATAACGTCGAAAAGCAGTTTGGCTCCCAGGCGAATGCCTATTTAACCAGTGCCGTGCATGCAACCGGTCGCGACTTGCAGCGTCTGGCTGAGCGCCTGTCTGCGTTCCCTCATGCCAGCGTACTGGATATGGGCTGTGGCGCCGGGCATGCAAGCTTTATCGCCGCGCAGAATGTGAAACAAGTGGTGGCTTACGATTTATCTTCGCAGATGCTTGACGTTGTGGCGCAGGCGGCAAAAGAGAAGGGATTAGCCAACATCACCACAAAGCAGGGCTATGCCGAAAGCCTGCCGTTTGAAGATGCTGCCTTTGACGTTGTTATCAGTCGTTATTCCGCGCATCACTGGCATGATGTGGGCAGAGCGCTGCGCGAAGTTAATCGGGTATTAAAACCGGGCGGAGTCCTGATTATTATGGATGTCATGTCCCCAGGGCATCCGGTCCGCGATATCTGGTTACAGACGGTGGAGGCATTGCGCGACACCTCGCACGTTCGCAACTATTCCAGCGGCGAATGGCTGGCGCTGATGAATGATGCAAACCTGATTGTTGATTCGTTGATAACCGACCGTTTGCCGCTGGAGTTTAGTTCATGGGTGACGAGAATGCGCACGCCCGCTGAACTGGTAGATGCGATTCGTCTGTATCAGGTAAGCGCCTCTGCGGAGGTGAAAGCTTACTTCGCTTTACAGGACGAGGGATCGTTTACCAGCGATACCATCATGGCCGAAGCGCACAAAGCGGCATAAAGAAAAAAGGCACCGGGGGAAATCGGTGCCTTTTAATATTGTGAGCTATCAGGAGTCTGGCGTGTTGTTGTTTTTCACAAACAACGTCAGTTGATCGCCGGGCTTCAGATTGTCCGTATCGTTGTTCCAGCGCATGACATCTTTGATGTTAACGCCGTGACGTTTAGCAATGCTCGAAAGCGAATCGCCCTTACGTACACGATAGGTAATGCTGTCGCTGTTTTTAGCCAGTTGCTGTGCACTGTTACCGGCACCCACCGTCAGACTTTGGCCCACTTTCAGCGTTGAACCACGCAGCTTATTCCACTGCTGCAGATCCTTCGTGCTCACGCCGAGACGTGAAGCAATGCCTGAAAGCGTATCGCCAGAGCGAACGGTGTAACTACGACTGTTCAGCGGGGTGTTATCAGCCACCAGAGTGGACTGTACGGCAGCAATTTCGCCAGAGGCCAGAGATTCACGCAGTTTCTCTGCATGCTTCTTTGGTACCATTACGTATTGCGGACCGCTTGCGCCCAGCGTGGAGCCTTTCACACCAGCATTAAAGGTCTTCAGCTTGCTGACGGGAATCCCCGCCATATCGGCAACCTGCGCCATTTCAACCGGACTGCTTAAACGAACACGCGCCAGTGCACGACTTTCGTCTGTGGTTGGCAGACGTACGCCATAACGTTTGCTGTTCTTGAGAATATCACTCAGGGCCAGCATTTTTGGCACGTACAGCTTCGTTTCCTGAGGCAACGGCAACGACCAGAAGTCGGTGGATTTCCCACGCGCTTTGTTCGTTTTAATCGCCTTCATGACCCGACCTTCACCGCTATTATAAGCCGCAACGGTCAGCAGCCAGTCGCCGTCAAACATTTTGTTCAGACGTTGCATCATGTCGAGCGCTGCGGTTGTGGAAGCCACCACATCGCGACGCGCGTCATAACTGCGGGTCTGTTTTAAACCATAATTGCGCCCCGTGCTCGGAATGATCTGCCAGATGCCTGCGGCATTGGCGCCAGACGTCGCATGAGGATCAAAAGCGCTCTCCACTATGGGTAGTAGTACCAGTTCCATTGGCATGTTACGTTTCTTAACTTGCCCGGCTATCCAGTACATATACGGCTCTGCCCGTAAAGTTACATCGTGGAGATAGCTCTTATTGCGTAAATACTTCTGTTTTTGTTCGCGAATCCGGTCGTTTTCCGGAATTCCCATCTTTAGCTCGTCGCCAATGAAAGCCCACAAGTCTTGATCCGGCGCGAGGGACGTCCCATCGTCCATCCATCGAGCCTGACTCGTAAACTTTCCTGCTTCCCCTTGACCAGCTGCAGAAAGGCTCTGTGCGTGCTGTTGGACATTACCGGCGTTTTGAGACGACTGGCAACCCACGAGCAGGACAGAGGCGAGTAAGATCGCTTTTGCCTTCATGTGTGTGTCAATAGTTGCTTAAAAGACGACCGATCATAACGGCGAAGTTTTGAAAAGGCAACCTGCAATTATCAGAAGCTGTCTTTCTTTGACCTTAACCAGGCAAATCGCTCTTCAGGGTGTTGCAATATTGTTTCTTTGTTAATTTCATTAATTAAATCAATATCTTCTGTTCTCAAAAAAATATTATTTTGCCGCTCATTTTTCAGAATAACGGGGAGTGTCATTTGTTTTTTTACCCGTAACTCATTAACTTTACGATAATAATCATTTATGAACGAATCGTGCGGCAGGATGCTCAGAGAAAACTTCATATTTGCTAAAGTATACTCATGGGCGCAACAAATAAGTGTATCGTCTGGAAGTGCGGATATTTTTTTAAGTGATTGATACATCTGACTCGCTGTGCCTTCGAACAGGCGTCCACAACCACCCGAAAACAGCGTATCTCCGCAGAAAAGATAAGGGTGGCTAAAGTAACAGATATGTCCTAAAGTGTGACCGGGTGTAGCAAATATACTAAATTCATGCCCCAAAATGAGGGCGGAATCGCCATCTTCGACTATATGAGTGACCCCCTTATCTTGTGTCTCTGCTGGTCCGTAAACCACTAGTTTAGGAAAGTTCTGTACCAGTTCTTTCACGCCACCCACATGGTCCTGATGATGATGAGTGAGTAGAATAACCTCTGGCTGCCACTGGTTTTCGGCAATCGCTTTTAACACCGGCGCGGCGTCGCCCGGGTCCACGATCAGACAACGTCCTTCATCATTACTCAGAACCCAGATGTAATTGTCCTGAAACGCCGGAATACTGTTAAGATTCATAAATTACCTCTCTGTCTATGCATAACGGATGGTTGTGATGAAACCGGCAAGGAACCCTCAAACAGTCGTAGCACCCGATCGCTGGAGCGATTTGCCCTGGGGAGAGTACTATCGTGAGGCGCTGGAAAAACAGCTTAACCCGTGGTTTGCAAAAATGTATGGTTTTCACCTGCTTAAGGTGGGCAATTTAAGTGCAGAAATCAACTCGGAAGCCTGTGCGGTTTCGCATCAGGTTAACGTTTCTGCCAAAGGCTCGCCGGTTCAGGTTCAGGCCGATCCGCTTCATCTCCCTTTTGCCGATAAATCGGTCGATGTCTGTCTGCTGGCGCACACGCTACCCTGGTGCGCCGATCCCCACCGCTTGTTACGTGAAGCCGATCGGGTACTCATTGATGATGGCTGGCTGGTACTGAGCGGATTCAACCCGGTGAGCCTGATGGGGCTGCGCAAGCTGGTGCCGGTGCTGCGTAAATCGTCGCCTTATAATAGTCGTATGTTTACGCTGATGCGCCAACTGGACTGGCTGTCGCTGCTGAATTTTGAAGTGCTGCACTATAGCCGTTTTCACGTCCTGCCGTGGAAAAAGCAAGGAGGAAAGATGTTGAGTGCACACCTTCCTGCGCTGGGCTGTATGCAGATGATTGTGGCGCGTAAGCGAACGATTCCGCTTACGCTCAATCCGATGAAACAGAACAAGGCGAAAGCGCGCATACCGCAAGCCGTTGGCGCGACCCGGCAATATCGCAAGCCGGACGTTTAAGCTTCGGGCTGATAACCAACGTCCTCCTGAGTAGGATTCATGGCGGCGGCACGGGCAAGCTCATCGCAACGCTCGTTTTCTGGATGACCGGCATGGCCTTTTACCCACTCCCATTTGATCTGATGCTGCCCGAGGGCGGCATCAAGACGCTTCCAGAGATCGACATTTTTTACCGGTTTTTTGTCGGCAGTTTTCCAGCCGCGTTTTTTCCAGTTATGAATCCATTGGGTGATCCCCTGGCGCACATACTGACTGTCAGTGCTCAAAATGACTTCACAATGTTCTTTCAGGGCTTCCAGGGCGACGATCGCCGCCATCAGCTCCATGCGATTATTGGTCGTGAGGATATAGCCCTCATTAAAGGTTTTTTCGCGCCCGCGATAGCGTAAAATTGCCCCGTAACCGCCCGGACCTGGATTGCCCAGGCACGAACCGTCGGTGAAAATTTCTACCTGTTTAAGCATCTCTGGTAGACTTCCTGTAATTGAATCGAACCGTAAAACGACAAGTCTGACATAAATGACCGCTATGAGCACTGCAATTACGCGACAGATCGTCCTCGATACCGAAACCACCGGTATGAACCAGATCGGCGCGCACTACGAAGGGCACAAGATCATTGAGATCGGTGCTGTAGAGGTGGTGAACCGCCGTCTGACGGGGAATAACTTCCATGTCTATCTGAAGCCTGATCGGCTGGTGGATCCGGAAGCGTTCGGTGTCCACGGTATTGCGGATGAGTTCCTGCTGGACAAGCCGACATTTGCCGAAGTGGCGGATGAATTTCTCGATTATATCCGCGGGGCGGAACTGGTCATTCATAACGCGTCGTTTGATATCGGCTTTATGGATTACGAGTTCAGCAAGCTTAACCGCGATATCCCGAAAACCAATACCTTCTGTAAAGTCACCGATAGCCTGGCGCTGGCGAGGAAGATGTTCCCAGGCAAGCGTAATAGCCTGGATGCATTGTGCTCGCGTTATGAGATAGACAACAGCAAGCGTACGCTGCACGGCGCATTGCTCGATGCCCAGATTCTGGCTGATGTTTATCTGATGATGACCGGCGGTCAGACGACGATGGCGTTTTCGATGGAAGGGGAAACCCAGCAGCAGGGCAATACGGGGATCCTGCGGCTTGTACGTCAGGCCAGCAGGCTACGCGTCGTTTTCGCCACCGATGAGGAAGTGGCGGCCCATGAATCGCGCCTCGACCTGGTGGAAAAGAAAGGGGGAAGTTGCCTCTGGCGGGCGTAGAAAGTCGGCAAATGGGGTAAAAACCGCCGCTCGGGTGATTTTTAGAGCAAACGATTAAAAACGTGAGAAAAAGCGTTGACGAGGTGTCTGGCAATCCGTAATATGCGCTTCGTTCCCAAGTGGAACACATCGCGGAGCGGTAGTTCAGTTGGTTAGAATACCTGCCTGTCACGCAGGGGGTCGCGGGTTCGAGTCCCGTCCGTTCCGCCACTATTCAGAAAGCCTGAGTCAGTAATGATTCAGGCTTTCGTCGTTTTTATCTCGTCAAAAAATCAGCGCAGAATAAACGGGTCGGCATCCTGCCAGGCCGGAAACGTCTCCCGATACGCTTTCAGCGCACTCAAAGAAAGTTCCGCGTCAATGCGAGTAGCCTGATGGGCTTCCGCTGTCGCAATGATTTCTCCTTGCGGGCTGATAACCCGACTGTCGCCACGATAGTGATGCCCGTTGCCGTCGGTGCCGACGCGGTTACATCCAGCCACCCAGACCTGATTTTCAATCGCGCGCGCCGCCAGCAACGTCTGCCAGTGCTGAGAACGAGGCGCCGGCCAGTTGGCGACATACAGCGCCAGATCATAATCATTCAAATTGCGTGACCATACCGGAAACCGCAGGTCATAACAGACCTGCGGGAGAATGCGCCACCCGCGCCATTCCACGATCACGCGGCGGTTGCCTGGCTGGTAATGATGATGTTCGTCAGCCATTCGAAACAGGTGGCGTTTATCATAAAAGTGCACGTTACCTTCTGGCTCGACCAGTAAAAAACGGTTCACCGCGCCACGTTCTGTCTGAAGCGCGGCGCTACCGGCAATCAGAGCGTTCGTTCGCTGCGCCTGTTTTTGCATCCATGAAATCACCTCCTCCTGAGTGGGCGCTTCTCTGGCAGCCTCCATCGCAAACCCTGTGGTGAACATTTCGGGTAAGACGATGAGATCGCGCCCCGTTACCGGTTCCAGTAAAAGGTCAAAGTGACGCAAATTGGCGGGTCCATCCATCCAGACCAGCGGTTGTTGCAGCAGCGTAATTTTCAAACCAGGCACGGTAGGGTCTCCTTGTTGAACAGCATTCTGACACTGTAGCACGTGATTTCAGGAAACGCGGATGATAAAAAGCCCCGCCGAAGCGAGGCTAAAAGGTCATGCGTAAGCGTTACGCGGCTTCGACTTTACGCACTTTCTCTGGCAGCTTTACCGGCTTTGTCGCCAGCTCCTCGGGTTCAAAATCGTCCACATTGATGCTGCGCAGTCGGCTTTCTTCCGCTTTGACCAGAATCGCTGCTTCGTCTTTATCAATGAGCCCTTTGGCCAGCGCATTTTGCGCCAGTTCATCCAGACGGGTGAACGGCAGGTTTTTGCCAATCTCTTTGCAAATACGCTGATGAATAGGGTCGGCGGCCATCACATCCAGCAGCGCTTCTTCCAGTAATCCCACCGGGTTATGCTCGCTCGGCGTCAGATACTGTCCACGGCCGATACGGTCACGGGTGGCGCTCGGTACCTGCAATATCTTCGCGACTTTATGATCCAGCTTATCGGAAGGGGCCTGGTAGTGACGACCGGTCGGGAAGATCACCACGTTCAGCAGGCCAGCCACCAGGCGGTTCGGGAAGTTCTGCAGCAGATCGTCGATTGCCTGTTCCGCTTTATACAGTGCATCCTGCACACCCCAGTGAACCAGCGGCAGGTCCGCTTCATGACGGCCTTCGTCGTCGTAACGTTTCAGAACCGCAGAGGCCAGATACAGCTGGCTCAGTACATCTCCCAGACGAGCAGATATGCGCTCGCGGCGTTTGAGACTTCCGCCCAGCACAGCCATCGACACGTCAGAGAGTAGCGCCAGGTTCGCGCTCAGGCGGTTAAGATGCTGATAATAACGCTTCGTCGCATCGCGGGTGGGCGTTTGGCTGGTTAAACCACGCGTCAGACCCAACCAGAAGCTGCGCACTTTGTTGCTGCCGACGTGGCCGATATGTTTAAACAGGAGTTTGTCGAACGCATTCACATCGTTATTCTGTGCGGCCGCCATCTCTTCGAGGACATACGGATGGCAGCGAATTGCCCCCTGACCGAAGATCATCATGCTACGGGTCAGAATGTTCGCACCTTCCACGGTGATGGCGATCGGCGCGCCCTGATAGGCCCGCGCCAGGAAATTACCTTCGCCCAGCATAATGCCCTTGCCACCGGTGATATCCATCGCGTCAATAATTGACTGCTGACCACGATGAGTACAGTGATACTTGACGATTGCCGACAGCACTGCCGGTTTCTCACCGAGCATAATGCCGTAGGTGATGAGGGACGCAGCGGCATCCATCACGTAGGCGTTACCGGCAATGCGTGCCAGCGGTTCTTCAATCCCTTCCATTTTACCGATAGAGATTTTGAACTGACGACGAATGTGGGCATAAGCACCGGTAGCCATCGCAACGGATTTTACGCCGCCGGTCGAGTTAGACGGCAGGGTAATCCCGCGGCCCACCGACAGACATTCCACCAGCATACGCCAGCCCTGACCGGCCATTTTCGGGCCGCCGATGATGTAATCGATCGGAACAAATACATCGTTACCGCGAGTCGGACCGTTCTGGAACGGGACGTTCAGCGGGAAGTGACGACGACCAATTTCCACGCCCGACGTCGAGGTTGGGATTAACGCGCAGGTGATCCCCAGTTCTTCTTCGCCGCCCAGCAGCTTATCCGGGTCAGAAAGTTTAAATGCCAGTCCCAGGACGGTGGCGATAGGCGCGAGGGTGATATAACGCTTGTTCCAGGTCAAACGCATCCCCAGCACCTGCTGGCCTTGCCATTCGCCCATACAAACAATACCGGTATCCGGAATGGCGCCCGCATCAGAACCCGCTTCCGGGCTGGTCAGCGCAAAGCAAGGGATCTCCTGACCACGCGCCAGACGAGGCAGGTAATGGTCTTTCTGCTCTTGTGTACCGTAATGTTGCAGCAGCTCGCCTGGGCCTAAGGAGTTCGGCACGCCCACGGTAATCGCCAGGATCCCGGAGACGCCAGAAAGTTTTTGCAGCACGCGAGACTGGGCGTAAGCGGAGAATTCCAGCCCGCCGTACTCTTTCTTAATGATCATCGCGAAGAAGCGATGTTCTTTCAAAAACGCCCACAGTTCCGGCGGGAGATCGGCCAGCTCGTGGGTGATCTGGAAGTCGTTCGCCATGCGGCACGCTTCTTCCACCGGGCCGTCGATGAACGCCTGCTCTTCGGCGGTCAGACGCGGCTGCGGATAGTTGTGCAGTTTTTTCCAGTCCGGATTGCCCTGAAACAGATCGCCTTCCCACCAGGTGGTACCGGCATCAATCGCTTCTTTCTCCGTACGTGACATCGGCGGCATCACCTTACGGAAGCCACGGAACACCGGCGCGGAGATCATCGATTTACGCATCGGCGTCACATTGAACGGGACGAGGAGAATGGCCAGCGGAACCAGCAGCCAGATATTCCACAGTCCGGCCACGCCAAGCGCGGCCGTCCATGCGAGCAGAATCAGGCTGCTGAGGAACAGGCTCACGCGGTGATAAAACAGCGCGCCGAGCAGAACAATCGTAGCGAGAATACTCAAAATCATCATAACGAAAAGCTCCCTTGCTTGTAGGAGGTCTGACCACTTGTGATGATATGGTTGTAGTGGATGTGAATTCTTTTAGCAATGTGTTTACAAAATAATTACAACAAAGCTCACATTGTTGCCGATTTCTGCGGCACGAAAAATCAAAAGCCGTCGCCATTGATGTGGCTTATGCTTCTCGCTGCCAGTGCTATCCGGTACACTGCATCCTGTCATTTACATTCATGCTGAAGGATATCCTCATGTACCAGGATCTTATTCGTAACGAACTGAACGAAGCGGCGGAAACGCTGGCGAATTTTTTAAAAGATGATGCCAATATTCACGCCATTCAGCGCGCGGCGGTCCTGCTGGCAGACAGTTTTAAAGCAGGAGGTAAGGTACTGTCCTGCGGTAACGGCGGCTCTCATTGTGACGCCATGCACTTTGCCGAAGAACTGACCGGGCGTTATCGCGAAAACCGTCCGGGCTATCCGGCCATTGCGATTTCCGACGTTAGCCACATCTCCTGCGTCAGCAATGATTTCGGTTACGACTACGTCTTTTCCCGTTATGTGGAAGCGGTAGGGCGCGAAGGCGATGTGCTGTTAGGCATCTCAACCTCCGGCAATTCGGGTAACGTGATCAAAGCCGTCGCCGCGGCACGCGAGAAGGGAATGAAGGTCATCACCCTGACCGGTAAAGACGGCGGCAAAATGGCCGGTACTGCCGATATCGAAATCCGCGTTCCGCATTTCGGCTATGCTGACCGTATTCAGGAAATTCATATTAAAGTGATTCATATCCTGATTCAGTTGATCGAAAAAGAGATGGTTAAGTAAGTCTTCGCCGGGGGTTTTGCGCCCCCGCAGTTGTGGAGGTGATGTATGTGCGAACTGCTCGGGATGAGCGCCAATGTGCCTACCGATATCTGCTTTAGTTTTACCGGGCTGGTTCAGCGTGGAGGGGGAACCGGACCGCACAAAGACGGCTGGGGCATCACCTTCTATGAAGGCAAAGGCTGCCGGACGTTCAAAGATCCGCAACCCAGCTTTAACTCCCCCATCGCCAGACTGGTACAGGACTACCCGATCAAATCCTGTTCCGTGATTGCCCATATTCGCCAGGCGAACCGGGGCGAAGTGGCGCTGGAGAACACCCATCCCTTCACGCGTGAACTGTGGGGCCGCCACTGGACCTACGCGCACAATGGTCAGCTTTCGGGCTATAAGACGCTGGAAACCGGCAATTTTCGCCCGGTGGGTGAAACCGACAGCGAAAAGGCATTCTGCTGGTTGCTGCACAAACTCACTCAGCGCTACCCGCGCACGCCTGGCAACATGACGGCGGTGTTCAGGTATATCGCAACGCTGGCGGGCGTACTGCGTGAGAAAGGGGTCTTTAACATGCTGTTGTCAGATGGTCGTTATGTGATGGCATTCTGCTCAACGAATCTGTTCTGGATCACGCGCCGTGCACCGTTTGGCGTCGCCACGTTGCTCGATCAGGATGTGGAGATAGATTTTCAGAAAGAGACCACACCGAACGATGTGGTCACCGTCATTGCCACGCAACCACTGACAGGCAACGAAACCTGGCAAAAGATTATGCCAGGCGAGTGGGCGTTATTTTGTCTCGGGGAGCGTGTAGTTTGACGCCAGCTGCGGCTGAACCACTTCATGACTCAACGGTTTGCTGACGACATAGCGGCCATCGACAACCGACACGGTCGGTGGCTTGCGGGTCTGCTCGAAATAATCGTATCCCGGTTTTAACTGCGACCAGAACTCTTTGTAATACGAATACTTGTGACGCTGCATATTGGCATCGGTCATGCGGAAGGGATAAATACTGACCTGCACACTCGACTGACCAAAGACCAACGCACCGGTGACAAACTGGAAAATCTCATCAATGCCGCTGTCGGTCATGGCGTAACAGCCAACCGAGACGCAGGCACCGTGAATCATCAGATATTTGCCTTCATAACCATGAGCACGGTCATAGGCGTTGGGGAAGCCAATATTAATGGCTTTATAAAAGCGGCTGTCAGGTTTGAGCTGGCTACGCTGGACGTTATAAAAACCTTCCGGACTTTTAAAATCGCCCTGGCGTTGTTTTGGACCTAATCCACCGGAGTAATTACAAATTTTGTAGCTGTCGAGAAGTTGATACTGTTCGCCCATCTTGACGTAGAGATCGAGCGTGCGCTCTTCCTTGAAGATCTGAATATAGACCGGCGATCCCATCAATTGTTGCTTATACTCTTTGCTGATGGGGGTTGTGGAGCTATTGCTACTCAGCAAGCCGGCGAATGACACGCACGGGATCAAAAGCATCGCAATAAATAATGCGATTTTACGCATACTGCTTGTTCCTTGATAAAACGATTACCCACGCCAGAACGGCAAAAATAAGATCCCCAAATCGGACTAGTCTGGATTTGGAACGCTCACATTAACACCACGACAGTTTTTCGCAAGCCCCTCGTGGTGCGTTTACAATTTATACAGAACGTTAGCGACACTGGCTGTCAGAACCGGCCCGATTTTGCCCATTTCCGCAGAACGGATGTCAGGCTCGTCGGCAGGGGCATGGCGGATACAATTCACTGATAATAAACCATTAATTTTTTAATTATTGATTATTAAGCCTGGTCAGTTCCTCGCCTGGTTAAACTGTCGCCTCACTGTTTATTTAGGTTATGTTTTTTTATGTTTTTATCAGGTGCTCCGCGCGCCATTCTGCCGGGGCTGCTCTCGTTATGTCTCCTCTATTCACCATTGTCTGCAGCCGTCTCTTCACATCAGACGTTTAGCTATGCCGCGACGTTGCGGATGCATAACCGTGAACGTCTGCTCAGTAAATATCAGGCGAAGCGCAGAAGGCAGGCGCATTATATTGTTTCCGGAACCCCGCAGAGCAAGAGAGCGTTGCGCCAGCACAACCGTGAGTTGCTTGAACAGCATCCAGAATGGTTCCCGGGGCCGCTGCGCGCGGACAACCACCGCTGGCAGGAACTGGCAGAAAATAAGGCGTTCCTCACTAGCGACCATTTGCAGAATATCACGGAAGTAGCGATTCATCGCCTTGAGGCGCAACTGGGGAAACCGTACGTATGGGGAGGCGTCAATCCGGATCGCGGATTCGACTGTAGTGGGCTGGTTTTCTACGCCTACAATAAAATCCTGGCGGCCAAATTACCGCGCACGGCAAATGAAATGTATCATTACCGTCGGGCAACCATTGTCGCTAACCGTGACCTGCGCCGTGGCGATCTGCTGTTCTTCCATATACACAGTCAGGATATCGCCGACCATATGGGTGTTTATCTGGGGGATGGACAGTTTATCCAGTCCCCGCGTACGGGCGAAACCATCCGGGTGAGCCAATTGACCGATCCGTTCTGGCAGGATCACTTCCTCGGCGCACGCCGGATCCTCAAGGAAAATACCATCATCTAACAGGCAAGCAGCAGCAGGATGATGAAGACAAGCATCATCGTGCCTGCCAGCAACAGATCGACGGGTTCGATGAGCGCGACGTGCGCGGGCATCGCGTCATCTGTTGATTGCGTTTCATTATGTTGTTGCAACTCTTGCTGGCGCACAAACTCCCGGTATGTGCGCCAGTACAATCTGGCGTCATCATGCTGAGCGTCGTTTTCTGAAGGGGATGGGATATTCTGTTGAATGGTCACTCATCAATCCTTTAACTTGAGCAGGCATTTGAAATGCAACCTCCTTGTCGCGTCATCTTTATAAAGCGGCAGAAAAAACGCCGACTTAAACAGCCGGGTAATTATTTAACTCAGTGCCCCCATAATTTTCAGCTCCAGTTCATCTGCCACTTCGTTATAAGACAGAACGTTCAGACCCGGCGCGAAGAGTCGGGCATAGCGCGCCAGCAGCGGACGTAGCGACGGCGCGACCAGCAGCACCGGCTCTTTGCCTGCGGCTTTCATCTGCTCCTTAATTTGCGGCATATTGCTCTGGAACTGATTGAGCATGTTCGGATCCACCGGCACGCTATCGAGCATCACCTTACCGCTCTGCTGCGCCTGATTCACCACGTTAGAAAGCAGGTTTTCCAGTTCGTTATTCAGCGTATAGACCGCCAGTTCCTGCTTGCGGACAAACGGGTGCGTAATGCTGCGACGCAGCGCAAGGCGGATATCAGCGACCAGCAGAATGGGATCTTTCGTTACGCTGCTGCTGGCAACCAGCACGGTGGCGATAGTCACAATGTCGCGCAGTGATACGCCTTCAACCAGCAGTGCCCGATACACTTTCAGCAACTGGCTGTAGTTGAGCGCGGCGCTGAGATCTTCCGCCAGGCGCGGTGCCATTGACGAGAGACGGTTATGCAGCTGAGTAATGTCATCATAATTAAACAGATCGGGAATGTAGCTGCGCACCACCTTATTGACGTGCGTGGCAATCACGCTGGCGCTGTCGATCACCTGATACCCCATATTCAACGCTTTCGCCTTCTGCGATGCCTGGATCCAGGTCACCGGCATCCCGTACGCCGGGTCATTACCCAGAATGCCATCTATCTCGCCGTAAGTTTCGCTGGAAGGCAGCGCCATCAGGCGGTCAGAGGGAATATCGGCTTTATCGGCCTTAATCCCGTTGATATAGATCGCGTACTGGCTGGGCTTTAACCTGAAATTTTCACGAATGCGAATTTCCGGCAGCAGCACGCCGTTGGTATCGGAGATCACCTGGCGCACGCCACGGATACGCTGGGTCAGCGGATTGCCTTTTGATTTATCCACCAGTGAGACCAGCTTATACCCCAGGCTCAGGCTGATTGGCTCAATCAGCGGGATGGTTTCCCAGGTAATCTGCTGCTCGGTCGTTTCGACGATTGTTTTCGTCAGCGTTTCGAGGTTTTTCTCTTCAGCCTCAGCGGCTTTCGGGCGTTTACTCATCCGCCATGCGGTAAAGCCCAGCAGGCCGCTGAACGCGAGGAACGGGAAATGTGGCATTCCCGGCACCACTGCCAGTACAAACATAATGCTGGTGGCGGTATACAGCACCGACGGGTTGGCCAGTAACTGTGCGCGAACATCGGTGGCGATATCGCCATTGTCACTGACGCGGGTCACGATGATCGCGGCGGCGGTAGAGAGCAGGAGGGAAGGGATCTGCGCCACCAGACCGTCACCGATGGTCATCAGCACGTACTGCTGGAATGCCGCTTCGGCACTGAGATTGTATTTAAAAATCCCGATGCACACGCCGCCGATCAGGTTGATCGCCAGAATCATCATCCCGGCGATGGCGTCGCCGCGCACGAACTTCGAGGCCCCGTCCATCGCGCCATAGAAATCGGCTTCGCCGGCGACGTCCTTACGTCGAGTCTGCGCCAGCTGCTGGTTAATAAGCCCGGCATTCAGGTCGGCGTCGATCGCCATCTGTTTGCCTGGCATCGCATCAAGGGTAAAGCGGGCGGATACTTCGGAGATACGTTCAGCGCCTTTGGTGACGACGATGAAGTTGATTGTGAACAGCGTCAGTAAATCCGATCGAGAAAACATTGTGGCGGCGTTGCATGGCCAGTCGATCTTTAATGGCGGGGGCTTAACGGCGCTGAATAAAATTGGTCAAAAGCCGATTACCGCGATGGCAAGCAGGAGTAGCACCCCGCGTAATAAGTCCACCACCGAGGAAACGAACTCAGCAAAAGAACGGATAAAAGTGAGTGAGGCAACCGAAAGAAAAGCGCGTGATGTGAATGAGAAAACGGCGCTGCTGAAAAGAAAATCCGCCTCAGAATTAGGTGAATTGGCCACCAGTATTAATACTGTTGCGCGAAATGCGCACATGGAAACTAACCTGGAAATGGAGATAGTGCCCCAGGGGTTACGTGTGCTGATTAAAGACGACCAAAACCGCAGTATGTTTGAGCGTGGCAGTGCACGGATCATGCCGTTCTTTAAATCGCTTCTGGTTGAGCTGGCGCCGGTTTTTGACTCGCTGGACAATAAGATCATTATTACCGGGCATACGGATGCCATGGGTTATAAAAATAATATTTATAACAACTGGAACCTGTCAGGGGACAGAGCGTTATCCGCACGTCGCGTACTGGAAGAAGCGGGGATGCCGGAGGATAAAGTGATGCAGGTTAGTGCGATGGCTGACCAGATGCTGCTGGATACCAATAATCCGGAAAGCGCAGGAAACCGACGCATCGAAATCATGATTCTGACCCAGAGCGCAGCCGATACTTTGTATCAATATTTTGGTCAGCATGGTGAAAAAGTGGTTCAACCGTTAGTGGAGAAACTGGATAAAAAACAGCACCTCGCTGCATTACATCGCAACCCGATGCCACAGTAGTCACGACGCTGGAATTCGTCGCGTTGTTCGGATGAGCGATCGCTTCCCATTTATTGATTTCACTGTATACTTAAACAGTGTTTCGGGAGGCGGGTGATGCGTAAAATCATACATGTTGATATGGACTGTTTTTTCGCCGCGGTTGAGATGCGGGACAACCCGGCGTTGCGCGACATCCCTATTGCCATTGGCGGCAGCCGTGAGCGCAGAGGCGTTATCAGCACCGCCAACTATCCCGCCCGTAAATTTGGCGTGCGCAGCGCGATGCCGACCGGTATGGCGCTGAAACTGTGTCCGCACCTCACGTTATTACCGGGCCGTTATGAGGCCTACAAAGAAGCCTCCCGCCAAATCCAGTCCATTTTCGCCCGCTATACCTCATTAATTGAGCCGCTGTCACTGGACGAGGCGTATCTGGACGTCACGGACAGTACACACTGTCATGGGTCAGCCACGCTTATCGCTCAGGAAATACGCCAGACGATTTTCAACGAGCTGCAACTTACCGCCTCGGCGGGCGTGGCGCCAGTGAAGTTTCTGGCCAAAATCGCCTCCGATCTGAATAAACCCAACGGACAGTATGTCATCACGCCGGATGATGTGCCGGCGTTCCTCAGTACGTTGCCGCTGGGGAAAATTCCCGGCGTCGGTAAAGTGTCTGCGGCAAAACTGGAAAGCATGGGGCTACGCACCTGCGGTGATGTCCAGCAGTGCGATTTGGCGACATTACTTAAGCGCTTCGGTAAGTTTGGGCGGGTATTGTGGGAGCGTAGCCAGGGAATCGACGAACGGGATGTCAATAATGAACGCTTACGCAAATCGGTCGGCGTGGAACGCACCATGGCGGAAGATATTCATCAGTGGTCTGACTGTGAGGCGATCATTGAGCAGTTATATCCGGAACTCGAACGGCGACTGGCGAAAGTCAAACCCGATTTATGCATTGCTCGCCAGGGGGTAAAGCTCAAGTTCAATGACTTTCAGCAAACCACCCAGGAACACGTCTGGCCGAAGCTGAATAAAGAAGACCTGATTTCTACTGCGCATAAAACCTGGGATGAGCGGCGGGCAGGGCGGGGGGTAAGGCTGGTGGGGCTGCACGTAACGCTACTCGATCCGCAACTGGAACGGCAGTTATTGCTGGGGTTATAAAGAGCAAAATGCCGGATAAGGCGCAACGCGCCGCCATCCGGCATTTTTATAGCACGACAGCCGTAACTTACTTCGTCGGAATCGCTTTCAGCAGTTCGGTCAGAAGCGTCCAGTAATGACTGACGCTTTCGATATGCACCTGCTCATCCGGTGAGTGTGGACCGGTAATGGTTGGCCCGATAGAGACCATATCCATATCCGGGTACGGTTTCTTAAACAGACCGCACTCCAGACCCGCGTGGATAATCTGGATGTTCGGCGTCTTGTTGAACAGACGCTGATAGGTTTCGCGCACCAGATGCATCACCGGTGAGTTCGCATCCGGCTGCCAGCCAGGGTAGCTCCCTTTCGCTTCGGTTTTCGCGCCTGCCAGTTTCCCCAGCGAATCCAGCATGCTAACGACATAGTCTTTACCGGTGTCGATCAGCGAACGGATCAGGCAATGGATTTCGACGTTGTCGTCGGTCATGGTGACGACGCCCACGTTCAGTGAGGTTTCAACCACGCCTTTTGCGACGTCGGAATTGCGGATCACACCGTTCGGCGTGGCGTTCAGCAGACGGATAAAGCCATCGCGAGATTGTGCGGTCAGTGCGGCTTTATCGCTCGCGGCGCTCTCCAGCAGAACCACCAGGTTTTTCTCTTTTTCAGCCAGTTCGTTTTTCAGAATGTCCTGATAAGCGTTAACCCGCGCTTTCAGAGCCTCTACGTTGTCTGCCGCAACGGCAACGGTCGCAAAGGCTTCACGTGGAATTGCGTTACGCAGCGTACCGCCGTTGAAATCGACCAGACGCAGATCCAACTCTTCAGCATGACCGGCCAGGAAACGAACCAGCAGTTTGTTCGCGTTGCCAAGACCAACGTGGATTTCGCCACCGGAGTGACCGCCTTTCAGCCCTTTCAGCGTCAGCTTAAAGGTCTGGAAACCTGCCGGAACGGCTTCGCGGGTCAGCGGCAGGTTAGAGGTGAAGTCGATCCCTCCTGCGCAACCCATGTAGATCTCACCTTCTTCTTCCGAGTCGGTGTTGATCAGAATATCCGCCTGCAGCCAGTTGGCCTGCAGACCAAATGCACCGTCCATCCCCGCTTCTTCGGTCATGGTCAGCAGCACTTCCAGCGGGCCGTGAACGACGCTGTCGTCAGCCAGAACCGCTAATGCGGAAGCCATCCCGATGCCGTTATCGGCGCCCAGTGTGGTACCACGCGCTTTCACCCATTCGCCATCAATATAAGGCTGGATCGGATCTTTGGTGAAATCGTGCACAGTGTCGTTGTTTTTCTGCGGCACCATGTCCAGGTGCGCCTGCAGAACCACCGGTTTACGGTTTTCCATTCCCGCACTGGCCGGTTTGCGAATCAGGATATTCCCTACCTGGTCGCGCTCGACGTGGAAACCTTTCTCGTTTGCCCAGCCGATGATGTGCTCAGCGAGCTGCTCTTCATGATAGGACGGGTGAGGAATTGAACAGATTTTTGCAAAAATATCCCACAGCGGTTGCGGGGAGAGTTGAGATAGTTCAGACACGATAATTCTCCTTGTATACCCGTCATACTTTAGGTGGTATTCAGGGTATAGATGCGCTGCAAACAGGCTTGCAGGTCACAGGGTTAGCAGGTTAATTATTACCACAAGTCTGGCTTGCGAGATGCGCTTGAGAATACCACTTTCTGCGCCCGCTGCGAGTATAAAGCACGTAAAAAGAGGGCCCGATTCCGCGAAACACTGGTTTTTGGTGGCTCAGATCTCTATAATCTCGCGCAACCTATTTCCCCCTCGAACACTTTTTAAGCCGTAGATAAACAGGCTGGGACACTTCACATGAGCGAAAAATACGTCGTCACCTGGGACATGCTGCAGATCCATGCACGCAAATTGGCAAACCGCCTGATGCCTTCAGAACAGTGGAAAGGCATCATTGCCGTTAGTCGTGGTGGTCTGGTGCCGGGCGCATTGCTGGCACGTGAACTGGGCATTCGTCATGTCGATACCGTATGCATTTCCAGCTATGATCACGACAACCAGCGTGAACTGAAAGTTCTGAAACGCGCTGAAGGCGATGGTGAAGGCTTTATCGTCATCGACGATCTGGTGGATACCGGTGGTACCGCCGTGGCTATCCGTGAAATGTACCCAAAAGCGCACTTTGTCACTATCTTCGCGAAACCGGCGGGTCGTCCGTTAGTCGATGATTACGTGATTGATATCCCGCAGGATACCTGGATTGAGCAGCCGTGGGACATGGGCGTGACCTTCGTTCCGCCGATTTCTGGCCGCTAATCTCTGACTTTTTCAACGCCTGGCACAGCCGGGCGTTGTTCTATTTAGCCGGTGTCGGGTTACAATAAGCCTCAGTGAGTACTTCAGGAGGCTGTACGCATGTCACAGGCTAATCTAAGCGAAATCCTGTTCAAACCCCGTTTCAAACACCCCGAAACGTCGACCCTGGTCCGCCGTTTTAATGCCGGGATGCAGCCGCCTGTGCAATCGGCGCTGGATGGCAAGAATATTCCCCACTGGTATCGCATGATTAACCGCCTGATGTGGATCTGGCGCGGGGTGGATCCGCGAGAAATTCTGGATGTTCAGGCGCGCATCGTGATGAGTGACGCCGAGCGCACCGATGCCGATCTTTACGATACGGTGATCGGTTACCGTGGCGGCAACTGGATTTATGAATGGGCAAAACAGGCGATGGACTGGCAGCAGAAAGCCTGCCAGGAAACGGACCCTGAGCGCAGTGGTCGCTACTGGCTACACGCCTCGACGCTGTACAACATCGCTGCCTATCCGCACCTGAAAGGGGACGATCTGGCGGAACAGGCGCAGGCCTTATCTAACCGTGCCTATGAAGAAGCCGCGCAGCGACTGCCGGGTACGCTGCGTGAGATGGAATTTAGCGTGCCTGGCGGCTCGCCCGTCACCGGGTTCTTGCATATGCCAAAAGGCGACGGCCCGTTTCCGACGGTGCTGATGTGCGGCGGTCTGGATTCAATGCAAACCGATTACTACACCCTGTATGAGCGCTATTTCGCGCCGCGCGGCATCGCCATGCTGACGCTGGACATGCCTTCCGTCGGTTTCTCGTCAAAGTGGAAGCTCTCTCAGGACTCCAGCCTGTTGCACCAGCATGTGTTGAAAGCGCTGCCGAATGTGCCGTGGGTGGATCATACCCGGGTGGCGGCGTTCGGATTTCGTTTTGGTGCCAACGTGGCGGTGCGTCTGGCCTATCTTGAATCACCGCGTCTGAAAGCGGTGGCCTGCCTCGGTCCGGTTGTCCATGCGTTGCTGAGCGATCCGTTACGTCAGGGAGCGGTACCGGAAATGTATCTTGACGTTCTGGCAAGTCGACTGGGGATGCACGATGCGTCCGATGAAGCGTTGCGCGTGGAGCTTAATCGCTATTCGCTGAAGGTGCAGGGACTGCTTGGCAGACGCTGCCCGACGCCAATGCTGTCGGGCTTCTGGAAGAACGATCCGTTCAGTCCGGAAGAGGAGTCGCGTTTAATCACGTCTTCATCTTCTGACGGTAAGCTGCTGGAGATTCCCTTCAATCCGGTGTATCGCAATTTTGACAACGCGTTACAGGAAATCACCCGCTGGATTGAAAAGAGATTGTGTTAATAATTTGCTAAATTCTACTGTTTTGGTAAAACAGTTGCTTCACAACAGGAGATCGCAATGACGTTACCGAGTGGACACCCGAAGAGCAGATTGATCAAGAAATTCACCGCGCTTGGCCCTTATATCCGCGAAGGAAAGTGCGAAGATAATCGATTCTTTTTCGATTGTCTGGCTGTTTGCGTCAACGTGAAGCCCGCGCCTGAACTGCGCGAATTCTGGGGCTGGTGGATGGAACTGGAAGCGCACGAAAAGCGTTTTACCTACAGCTACAAATTTGGTCTGTTCGACAAAGCGGGCGACTGGAAGACTGTGGCGATCAAAGATAAAGAAGTCGTTGAGCGACTGGAATATACCCTGCGCGAGTTTCACGAGAAGTTGCGTGAGCTGTTAAACACGCTGCATTTGTCACTGGAGCCCGCAGACGATTTCCGTGATGAGCCGGTGAAGCTAACGGCGTAATCCAAAAAAGAGGCCGGATGAATCATCCGGCCTCTCTGTTTTTAGCCGGATAAGTCAACTCATCCGGACCATTCTGGCATCAGAACTGATAGGTCATACCCAGCGCCACGATGTCATCGCTGTTGACGCCCAGTTTGTTGTTGTCATCAATCTGGTTGATTTTATAATCAACAAACGCCGACATATTCTTGTTGAAATAATAGGTCGCGCCGACGTCGATATATTTCACGATATCTTCATCACCAATACCTTCAATATCTTTGCCTTTCGACTGAACGTAACCGATGGACGGACGCAGGCCGAAATCAAACTGATATTGTGCGACGGCTTCGAAGTTTTGCGCTTTGTTGGCAAAACCACCGGAGATCGGCGCCATGTTGCGGGTTTCAGAATAGATGGTCGCCAGATAGATGTCGTTGCCATCGTATTTCAGACCGGTCGCCCAGCCTTCAGCATTCTGGCCATGACCGCGCGCCTGCTGGTTTTGCTCATTGGTACGGTCAGAGTTGGCGTAGGCGCCAATGATCGCGAAATCGCTGCCGCCGAAGTCGTAGCTCAGTGATGTCCCGAACCCGTCACCGTTTTGTTTCTTCACGTCACGGTCTTCGTTTTTGCCCTGATATTGCAGGGTCATGTTCAGACCGTCGATCACGCCGAAGAAGTCGGTGTTCCGGTATGTCGCCAGACCGCTGGCGCGTTTGGTCATAAAGTTATCGGTCTGCGCCAGGCCGTCACCACCAAATTCCGGGAACATATCGGTCCAGGCGGCAACGTCATATAGCGCGCCCAGGCTACGACCGTAATCGAAAGAACCGATATCTTTTAGCTTGACCCCGGCAAACGCCAGACGCGTTTTCTGACCAGATTCGCTTTCGGTTTTGTTGCCCGCAAATTCCGCTTCCCAACGACCGTAACCAGTCAGTTGATCGTTAATCTGCGTTTCGCCTTTAAAACCAAAGCGGACATAGGTCTGGTCGCCGTCTTTGCTGTCATTGTCGCTGAAATAGTGCATCGCTTTGACTTTGCCATACACATCCAGTTTATTACCGTCTTTATTAAACACTTCCGCTGCCTGCACGGATGCCGATGCCACAATACCCATCACCACTAATGCCAGAGTGCTCTTTTTCATTTTCAGTCCTGATTTAACGTACGCGCTATTATTTACTGGGTGTGATCCCCGTTGAAAGACAAGAGGGTTTTAACGTTCTGGAGTGAAGGTTTTATGACAACGTAAGAATAATTTTAAAAAAGGATGTTTTTCTGTTTCAGTAATAAAAACGTCAAAAATTGCCGCTACGCTTGCTGATCCAGCACAACAAAATTCCATGCTTTATGCGCTGCTTGTTGGCAACCGGGGCCAGTCCTGCTAAAACGTTCGTTTACTATCATTTTCCCTATTTTGAACGGCAGAGAATCATGAGTGACAGCCAGACGCTGGTGGTAAAACTCGGCACCAGTGTGCTAACGGGCGGATCGCGCCGCCTGAACCGTGCCCACATCGTAGAACTTGTTCGTCAGTGCGCGCAGTTGCATGCCGCAGGACACCGTATTGTTATCGTCACGTCGGGCGCTATCGCCGCCGGGCGTGAACATCTCGGATATCCGGAACTGCCGGCGACCATTGCCACCAAGCAACTGCTGGCGGCGGTCGGGCAGAGCCGACTGATCCAACTGTGGGAACAGCTGTTTTCGATTTACAGCATTCACGTCGGGCAGATGCTGCTGACGCGGGCGGACATGGAAGACCGGGAACGCTTTTTGAATGCGCGCGACACTCTGCGTGCCCTGCTGGATAACAATATCGTTCCGGTGATCAATGAGAACGATGCAGTTGCCACAGCGGAAATTAAAGTGGGCGACAATGACAATCTCTCCGCGCTGGCGGCGATCCTCGCCGGGGCGGACAAACTACTGCTGCTGACCGATCAACAGGGGCTGTTCACCGCCGATCCGCGTACCGACCCGCAGGCCGAACTGATTAAAGATGTCTACGGGATTGATGACGCGTTGCGCGCAATCGCCGGCGACAGCGTATCGGGGCTGGGAACGGGCGGCATGGGCACTAAGTTGCAGGCCGCTGACGTCGCCTGCCGCGCCGGGATTGACACGATTATCGCCGCTGGCAGCAAGCCGGGCGTGATTGGTGATGTGATGGAAGGCATCTCTGTCGGTACCCGCTTCCATGCACAGGCCTCTCCGCTGGAGAACCGCAAGCGCTGGATCTTTGGCGCGCCGCCTGCTGGTGAAATCACCGTCGATGAAGGCGCGATGGCGGCGATTCTGGAACGCGGCAGTTCATTGCTACCGAAAGGCATTAAAAGCGTGACAGGCAACTTCTCACGTGGTGAAGTGATCCGCATCTGTAATCTGGAGGGGCGTGATATTGCCCACGGCGTGAGCCGCTACAACAGCGACGCGCTGCGCCGCATTGCCGGACACCACTCTCAGCAGATTGACGCGATTCTGGGTTACGAATATGGCCCGGTCGCCGTTCATCGCGATGATATGATTACCCGTTAAGGAGCAGATAAATGCTGGAACAAATGGGCATTGCTGCCAAAGCCGCGTCGTACAAACTGGCGCAACTCTCCAGCCGCGAAAAAAATCGCGTGCTGGAACAAATAGCTGATGCGCTTGAAGCGCAAACGGAAACTATCCTGAACGCCAATGCGCAGGACGTGGCCGAAGCGCGTACGAACGGTCTGAGCGAGGCGATGCTTGATCGCCTGGCGCTGACGCCGGCGCGCCTGAAGGCCATTGCGGATGACGTCCGTCAGGTCTGCAATCTGGCGGATCCGGTTGGGCAGGTGATTGACGGAGGGCTACTGGACAGCGGGCTGCGTCTGGAGCGTCGCCGTGTGCCGCTGGGCGTGATTGGCGTGATTTATGAAGCCCGCCCGAACGTCACCGTCGATGTCGCCTCTCTGTGCCTGAAAACGGGCAATGCGGCGATTCTGCGCGGCGGTAAAGAGACGTATCGCACCAATGCTGCCACCGTGCGCGTGATCCAGCAGGCGTTAACCTCCTGCGGGCTACCGGAAGCGGCGGTTCAGGCCATTGAAAGCCCCGACCGTGCGCTGGTGAATGAGATGCTGCGCATGGACAAATATATCGACATGCTGATTCCGCGTGGCGGCGCGGGTCTGCATAAGCTGTGCCGCGAGCAGTCGACCATTCCGGTGATCACCGGTGGGATTGGGGTGTGTCATATCGTTGTCGACGACAGCGCAGAGATTGCCCCGGCGCTGAAGATTATCGTCAATGCGAAAACGCAACGTCCGAGTACTTGTAACACGGTAGAGACGCTGTTAGTGCACCAGGACATCGCGGCGCGTTTTCTGCCTGCGCTGAGTCAGCAGATGGCGGAGAGCGGTGTAACGCTGCATGCGGATGAACGGTCGCTTGCCCTGTTGAGCTCGGGCCCGGCAAACGTGGTGGCAGTGAAAGCGGAAGAATTTGACGACGAGTTCCTGTCGCTGGATTTGAACGTCAAAATCGTCGCGGACCTGGATGACGCCATCGCGCATATTCGCGAGCACGGCACTCAGCATTCCGACGCCATCCTGACGCGCACCATGCACAACGCGAACCGTTTTGTGAACGAAGTGGATTCGTCCGCGGTATACGTCAACGCCTCGACCCGTTTTACCGATGGCGGACAGTTTGGTCTCGGTGCGGAAGTTGCCGTCAGTACGCAAAAATTACATGCCCGTGGTCCTATGGGGCTGGAAGCGCTGACTACCTATAAGTGGATCGGCTTTGGTGACGATACGATTCGTGCCTAAATAACGCCGGGTGATGCAAAATCAGCCACTTGATTCGCAAGGCTATTGACGCATCGCCTGGTTAGTTTTAACCTTCTACCCCGTGTTCACACTCGTGGTCACGTCCTCTTCAGGGCCGATATAGCTCAGTTGGTAGAGCAGCGCATTCGTAATGCGAAGGTCGGAGGTTCGACTCCTCTTATCGGCACCATTTAAATCAAGTGGTTACGTAGTATCTTATCATTTTCCCACCAAAAAATTATTTTCATGTAACTGCTGATGTAAGTAAATTATATCAACGAAGATCAATCCTAGCTACTGACCAAAAAGGCCGGATAGGGCTTCACTCGCTATACCTCCGTGGCTGCAGGTATAGTTGTCCACGTCCACACCACTCCTAAATTCAATGCGTTAGCAATGTGTTCGATAAACCTCGAACAAATTAGCTCATTATGATCGGTTAATACTTCACCTTCTGGTTGCATGATGGTGCCCGTAAAAAGATAACGCGCCAGCCGGGTAGCAGCAGACGCATTACGCAATAGGTAAACAAGGGAGGAAGTTCAGAAATGTAAATCGGGAGGGTTGTACGCAATGTTCATCGTACTACGTTGTTACGGCTTTGCCGCAACAGGCCAGTTACCTGCCGCGCTCGCAGAATGTCTACAGCCCGGAGATAAGGCGATTGTTCCTGCCTGCTAAATCCCCTGCGATCTATACGCACCAGCTCGTATTTCTCCACCAGAAAATTAACGGCATCGGCCAGGGTGATCCCGGCATCAATATGTTCCTTAATAACGGTTTCATCACTGAACGGCGTATCGTTTAGCGTCAGACCATAGTGCTGCTCCAGCAGGTGTGTAAGCAGTATTTGCCAGACTGCAACGGGCGACAGACAAGGCTTCGCCGCCCGCGAAGTTGTTGCAGGTAGAGGTTTCATGTTTGCTCTCGTGACGGTATTTAGCGTTGGCTGGGATAAACAGCGATGTATACGTAGCCGCAACTGCCAAGGGTGTCGGCTTCGCAGGTAAAACCGTTGTGATACAGGGCGATGCAGTGTGGATGGCGGGGATTCAGTTCACCGGTGGTCAGCATTGATTCCATCTGACTGATAAAATGCGGGAATGCGACATCCAACTTCAGGCATTCGGCATCACTAAACTTACCGGTGATACTTGCCCGGTCAGCCAGATAATGCATCCGGTTCCTATCCTGCACCAGACGGGCTCCCAGGCGCGGCGTGATATTCCGCTGCAGGCCCCATGTGATATTGCTCATTTATAAGCTCCTTTACTGTCAGTTCAGGGTGATGCTCATCAGGCAGGTATAAGGCCCGTTGCGGTCCTGACGGCGTTCGGCGTATACCGCAAGGACACCTTTGATATCCAGAACGTCCCTGCCGGTGTAATGACAGACGCTACCGTGCCACTGATATTTTCCGCTGCAGTAGCGAAAGATCCGGGACTCAGGATGCTGGCGGTATATCGTCATTGCACGGCGTTTACTGATAATTTTCATGTAATACCTCACAGCAGACCATGTTCTGCGAACGAATAGATTTGCCTGCCACCGACAATCAGATGGTCAGGGACGCGGATATCCACCAGCTGAAGCACCTGCACCAGTCGCTGCGTGAGGGCTTTATCGGCCTGGCTGGGGGTTGTCTCACCAGAGGGATGATTGTGTGCGAGTATTACTGCTGCGGCATTGAAGTGCAGAGCACGTTTGACCACCTCCCGGGGATGGACTTCAGTGCGGTTAATCGTGCCGGTAAAGAGCGTCTCATGGGCAATCAGCTGATTCTGGTTGTCCAGATACAACACCCGGAACTCTTCCCGCTCAAGCGCGGCCATATGCAGTCGCAGCCATTCACGGACGGCGTGTGTGGAGGTGAAGGCCACCCCGGACTCATGCAGATGTCTGTCCAGAACCCTGAGTGCCCGCTGGATGAGACGCCGGTCCTGTGGCGTTATCTCGCCGGGTAAAAAGGAAAGCTGTTTCATTCGTTGCTCCTCCGGTCAGTCAATGATGCGCATAATGGCGTGGGCTTCTGGATGCTGCAGGGCGTAGTCCCGCAGACGGTAATAGTGCGCGGTCATCGCGTCACACTCTGTACGGCAGGCGTTATGGCTGTACTCAATCAGGCAGACGGCAATACCTGCGGCTTCTGCGCTCATTTCCACGCCATTACCGTTCAAATTATTGAACAGACTCCATGTCTCATTGCGGTCAGCATCGGGTGCCATAAAGGCCCCGCCGTTGCTCAGCGTGTAAAACTGCCAGATGCCACCGCTGTAATCCGCGCAGACGCGGTTCATCCAGGCGAAGATGCGGGGCTCCAGGGTTATCCACTGCGGAATAGTGCCGAAGTGCTGCGGCCAGAAATCGATGCGCTGTTCATCGGGAACTGGCGTGACGGTCAGTTCAAATTCGGATTCGTTAGCAGCAGATGCGAGGTTGCCTTGTGCCGATGTTGTCATGTAAATGTCTCCGTCAATAAAAAACGCCAGCGGCAAGGGCTGGCGTATGGGGGGGATAAAGTGTGTTCGGAAAGGTGATATATCACGGGCTCAGCGGGTTGAGGTATCTGTGCGGATGCCTGACGTGCGGATATAGCGGCTAAGGTCTTCTCCGGCATCTGGTTCAAAGTTTCATGCCAGACATCCATCCGATCTTCGGCATCACTATCTATCAGGCAGATGTGACCGCCTTGGTCGTCTTCAATGTTAATGTCTGTGATACTGGCATGTACTAGTAGCCATGCTGCGCAATTAGCTGATACCGACTGTGGTAAATCAGCAAGCGATTAGTGAAACGGCTTCAAACTTTCAGCATTATTCATTACTACTCTTCTGAAAAATAATAAAAAAGTGGCAGAATCGTGAGATTCTGCCGCTAATCGGGTATGTTCAGAGGAATGATATATATCTGAAAACTTTTATGATGTTAATAGGCCGCTCTGTGCCAAAAGCAGAAGCTGGTAATTCGTGCCTAATATACTTCACTTAACGTATATCCCAGCTCTGGTACAGAATATGCAAATTAAATACCCAAGAAGTGGCAGGCTGATTAACAAAGAACTCCTTCGATTATAGGATGATTTGTATCGGCACTCATCACACCATGTGCTCGATTCACGCCGCATAGTCAGTTGAATTTTGCTACTCTGTAAGAGGTGGTAAGCATTATCCAATACGGATTTAAATCAATGGAATAAATGATTATGAGTGAAAATGAAACAATCCCAAAGAAGTCTCACAGCCAGATTAACAAAGCTGTATTCTTTACATCTGCTTTGTTAATTTTTCTTCTTGTCGCTTTTGCCGCTGCATTCCCGGATGTTGCTGACAAAAATTTCAAACTACTTCAGCAACAAATCTTCACGAATGCAAGCTGGTTCTACATCCTTGCTGTGGCCCTGATTTTATTGAGTGTCACGTTTCTGGGACTCTCACGCTACGGTGATATCAAGCTGGGTCCGGACCATGCGCAACCTGATTTCAGCTATCACTCCTGGTTTGCGATGCTTTTTTCGGCAGGGATGGGGATCGGCCTGATGTTCTTTGGCGTTGCTGAACCGGTGATGCATTATCTCTCACCTCCCGTTGGCGCCCCAGAGACTGTTGCGGCAGCGAAGGAAGCAATGCGGCTGACCTTCTTCCACTGGGGTCTGCATGCCTGGGCAATCTATGCCATTGTAGCGCTGATTCTGGCCTTTTTCAGTTACCGCCACGGTCTACCTTTAACGCTGCGTTCTGCACTCTATCCCATTATTGGCGATCGCATATACGGACCTATAGGCCATGCGGTTGATATTTTTGCCGTTATAGGTACGGTCTTTGGCGTTGCAACATCGCTGGGTTACGGTGTTTTGCAGGTGAATGCCGGTTTGAACCACCTATTCGGGGTGCCCATTAATGAAACGGTGCAGGTCATTCTGATCGTGGCCATCACGGGGTTAGCGACGATTTCTGTGGTGACCGGCCTAGACAAGGGAATACGTATCCTGTCTGAGCTCAATTTGGGCCTCGCGTTGTTGCTCCTGGCGCTGGTCCTGTGTCTGGGGCCAACTGTGCTTCTGCTGAAGTCATTTGTGGAAAATACCGGCGGTTATCTTTCGGAACTGGTGAGTAAAACGTTCAATCTTTACGCATATGAACCTAAGTCGAGCAACTGGCTGGGGGGCTGGACATTACTGTACTGGGGATGGTGGCTTTCATGGTCGCCATTTGTGGGGATGTTTATCGCACGGGTCTCACGCGGCCGAACCATTCGCGAATTTGTCACCGGCGTGCTGTTTGTTCCGGCCGGCTTTACGCTCATGTGGATGACGGTGTTTGGTAACAGCGCAATCTATCTCATTATGAACCAGGGGGCGACCGATCTCGCCAATACCGTCCAACAGGATGTCTCGCTGGCCTTGTTCAATTTCCTGGAGCATTTCCCGTTCTCCTCCGTGCTGTCATTTATTGCAATGGCTATGGTCATCGTCTTCTTTGTCACATCTGCTGACTCGGGGGCAATGGTTGTAGATACTCTGGCATCAGGTGGGGTGGCAAACACACCCGTCTGGCAGCGAATCTTCTGGGCATCGCTCATGGGAGTTGTTGCAATTGCGCTTCTCCTTGCGGGAGGGCTGAGCGCGCTGCAAACGGTGACAATAGCAAGTGCATTACCCTTCTCCGTGATCTTGCTGATATCCATATACGGGCTGTTAAAAGCCCTGCGTCGAGATTTGACTAAGCGTGAAAGCCTGAGCATGGCGACTATTGCTCCTACGGCTGCACGTAACCCAATTCCCTGGCAGAGAAGGTTACGCAATATCGCGTATCTGCCGAAACGATCTCTTGTGAAACGTTTTATGGACGACATTATCCAGCCTGCCATGACGCTGGTTCAGGAAGAACTGAACAAGCAGGGGACGATAAGCCACATTAGTGACGCAGCCGACGATCGTATTCGTCTTGAAGTGGATTTGGGCAACGAGCTGAATTTTATATATGAAGTGAGGCTTCGCGGGTATAGCTCACCCACCTTCGCGCTCGCCGCAATGGATAATGATGAGCAGCAGACTGACCAACATCGATATTATCGCGCTGAGGTTTATCTCAAAGAAGGCGGTCAAAATTATGATGTGATGGGCTGGAATCAGGAACAGTTGATTAATGACATACTGGACCAGTACGAAAAACACCTGCACTTCCTGCACCTGGTTCGTTGATAGCAAAATGCCGTCCTAGGGGGCGGCAATTATTTATCCCGACCGCAATACGAGGGAATGCAGAATGATTTCACGCTGGCAATGGATTCTGAAGCAAACATTTAAGAAACTCTGGTTCAGAGCTACGTTATTCGCAATTGTCGCGATAATAACGGCTCTTTTATCTATTCTTTTTAAATCAATGATTCCTGAGTCGGTTTCAGTGAAGGTTGGTGCGGAAGCAGTTGATAACATTCTGAACATACTGGCATCGAGTATGCTGGCAGTGACCACATTTTCGCTGAGTATCATGGTCACAGCCTACGGTTCAGCCACTACTAATGTTACTCCCAGAGCAACGCGTTTAGTTGTGGAAGACGTAACCACACAAAATGTACTGGCCACCTTCATTGGTTCCTTTCTCTTCAGTCTGGTAGGAATTATTGCCCTCAATATGGGAGCCTACGGAGAAAGGGAAGGTGCGAATAAGCAGGTCATTTCTTCCCAAGCTGACTCGCTGATTAAAATTTCGCGGATCTGGGCCGATTTTTT
>NZ_JAOWCD010000019.1:0-206 GCF_030337175.1 Citrobacter sp. Ca225
GTGGCGGAACGGACGGGACTCGAACCCGCGACCCCCTGCGTGACAGGCAGGTATTCTAACCAACTGAACTACCGCTCCACCGAATTTTTCTACAACCACTGATTTTTACATCAGTTTACTGCTTAATTTGATGCCTGGCAGTTCCCTACTCTCGCATGGGGAGACCCCACACTACCATCGGCGCTACGGCGTTTCACTTCTGAGTT
>NZ_JAOWCD010000020.1:0-367 GCF_030337175.1 Citrobacter sp. Ca225
TGCTGATATGGCTCAGTTGGTAGAGCGCACCCTTGGTAAGGGTGAGGTCCCCAGTTCGACTCTGGGTATCAGCACCACTTCACTTCTCCTCCCCGTGTTTTCTCTGTAACGACTCAATGATTCAACAGTTCAGGCATATCGCCTGGTTGATGTGGTGATATCACCGATTTATCCGTGTCTTAGAGGGACAATCGATGTCTAAAGAAAAGTTTGAACGTACAAAACCGCACGTTAACGTCGGTACTATCGGCCACGTTGACCATGGTAAAACAACGCTGACCGCTGCCATCACTACCGTACTGGCTAAAACCTACGGCGGTGCTGCTCGCGCATTCGATCAGATCGATAACGCGCCGGAAGAAAAAGC
>NZ_JAOWCD010000021.1:0-403 GCF_030337175.1 Citrobacter sp. Ca225
TCAAAGGGTGACAGCAGGCTCATAAGACGCCCCAGCGTCGCCATAGTGCGTTCACCGAATACGTGCGCAACAACCGTCTTCCGGAGACTGTCATACGCGTAAAACAGCCAGCGCTGGCGCGATTTAGCCCCGACATAGCCCCACTGTTCGTCCATTTCCGCGCAGACGATGACGTCACTGCCCGGCTGTATGCGCGAGGTTACCGACTGCGGCCTGAGTTTTTTAAGTGACGTAAAATCGTGTTGAGGCCAACGCCCATAATGCGGGCTGTTGCCCGGCATCCAACGCCATTCATGGCCATATCAATGATTTTCTGGTGCGTACCGGGTTGAGAAGCGGTGTAAGTGAACTGCAGTTGCCATGTTTTACGGCAGTGAGAGCAGAGATAGCGCTGATGTCCGGC
>NZ_JAOWCD010000022.1:0-205 GCF_030337175.1 Citrobacter sp. Ca225
TCAGAGTGTACCTGAAAGGGTGCGCTGCGAAGTTTTGCTCTTTAAAAATCTGGATCAAGCTGAAAATTGAAACGACACACAGTTAAATGTGTGTTCGAGTCTCTCAAATTTTCGCAATCAGAAGTGAAACATCTTCGGGTTGTGAGGTTAAGCGACTAAGCGTACACGGTGGATGCCCTGGCAGTCAGAGGCGATGAAGGACGTG
>NZ_JAOWCD010000002.1:0-996 GCF_030337175.1 Citrobacter sp. Ca225
CTGCCGTGGATCTACCTTGGCAACACCAGCGGTATGAGCACGGCAGAGCTCAACTTTAATCACAACAGCGACGACTTCGTACTCTCGGCCAAAATCACAGGTATTGGCGAAGTCAACCATTTCGGCTCTGGGACGACCACGCTGACAGGCGCTAACACCTATCAGGGCCCTACCCACGTCGCAAATGGTACATTGCGCGCCGGGGCAGAAAATACCCTGAGTGCAAGATCCGATTACCGCGTGGACAGCGGCGCGCAGCTGGATCTTAACGGCTATTCACAGACGCTGAATTCGCTGGAGCTGGCAGGCACAGCGATACTCTCTTCCCCGTCGCAAGTGCAAGCAGCCTTTAGCCCAACCCTGTTGACAATTAACGGTGATTACACCGGAAACAACGGCTTGCTGGCCTTGCGCACTGTGCTGGGTGATGACCTGTCGCCAACGGATAAGCTGATTGTGAAAGGTGATACCTACGGCGCCACGCGCGTCAGCGTCAGTAACGCGGGCGGTAACGGAGCCGCGACGATTGAAGGTATCCGTATTATCGACGTTGAAGGGACTTCAAACGGTACCTTTGTGAAAGAAGGCCGTATTGTCGCAGGCGCATATGACTACGACCTTGTGAAACGAGACAACCAGAACTGGTCGTTGACCAGCCTGGCCTTGCCAGAACCGGTTCCACCAACTGAGCCGAAAGAACCCGTAATTCCAGAGTCTCCGACACCGGAAGGTCCGCACCAGTATCGCCCGGAAACCGGCAGCTATCTGGCGAACACCCTTGCCGCCAACACGCTGTTCACGACGCGTCTGCACGATCGTCTGGGCGAAACCCAGTACACTGACGTCTTTACAGGCGAGCAGAAGGTTACCAGCCTGTGGATGCGTCATGTCGGTGGGCATAACCGCTTCAAAGACAGTTCCGGGCAGATCAGCACCCAGAGCAACCGCTACGTGATGCAACTGGGCGGCGATATCGCGCAATGGAGCACCGACGGT
>NZ_JAOWCD010000023.1:0-264 GCF_030337175.1 Citrobacter sp. Ca225
AGTGGCGTCCCCTAGGGGATTCGAACCCCTGTTACCGCCGTGAAAGGGCGGTGTCCTGGGCCTCTAGACGAAGGGGACACGAAAATTGCTTATCACGCGCTGCGTGATATTTTCGTGTAGGGTGAGCTTTCATCAATAGAAAGCGAGCGGCCTTATTCTGTTCAGCCTCACTCCCAACGCGTAAACGCCTTGCTTTTTACTTTTCATCAGACAATCTGTGTGGGCACTACAAAGGCAGGTTCTTTAAGGTAAGGAGGTGATCCA
>NZ_JAOWCD010000024.1:0-305 GCF_030337175.1 Citrobacter sp. Ca225
TGGCGGAATTGGTAGACGCGCTAGCTTCAGGTGTTAGTGTCCTTACGGACGTGGGGGTTCAAGTCCCCCCCCTCGCACCATAAACCACGTTGATATTGCTCGCACTGGGCGAAGGTGGCGGAATTGGTAGACGCGCTAGCTTCAGGTGTTAGTGTTCTTACGGACGTGGGGGTTCAAGTCCCCCCCCTCGCACCAACGAGGCGATATCAAAAAGTAAGATAACTGTGCGAAGGTGGCGGAATTGGTAGACGCGCTAGCTTCAGGTGTTAGTGTCCTTACGGACGTGGGGGTTCAAGTCCCCCCCC
>NZ_JAOWCD010000025.1:0-200 GCF_030337175.1 Citrobacter sp. Ca225
GGTGGGTGATGACGGGATCGAACCGCCGACCCCCTCCTTGTAAGGGAGGTGCTCTCCCAGCTGAGCTAATCACCCACTTCTCAATTTCTTATCGACACGGCGGAGACTACATAAAGTAGTTGGTGGGTGATGACGGGATCGAACCGCCGACCCCCTCCTTGTAAGGGAGGTGCTCTCCCAGCTGAGCTAATCACCCCCGC
>NZ_JAOWCD010000026.1:0-285 GCF_030337175.1 Citrobacter sp. Ca225
GTATCGCTGTAGCCGTTGTCGCCAATTTGCTGGGCGACGTTGCCCCACAGTTGCAGACGCTGGCTAAGCTGGCCTTCAACGCCCACTTTCAGTTCGCCAATATTGCGGTTGCCTTTCACGTCGTTGCTGATGTCATCCATCTTCACGCTGTAGCTACGGGTGTTGTGAAGCCAGTTGGCTTCGACGAACGGCTGAAAGGTGCGGTCTTTGCCGTCATCCATGGCGTTATGGCCTTGCAGGTAGGCTTTGACGCCAAGACGCGTTTGCAGGTTGCCGTCGGTTTTA
>NZ_JAOWCD010000027.1:0-258 GCF_030337175.1 Citrobacter sp. Ca225
CTATGCGGGATCGAACCGCAGACCTCCTGCGTGCAAAGCAGGCGCTCTCCCAGCTGAGCTATAGCCCCATACAGTGTAGTCAGAACCTCTGTACCGATAATTTTTCCTGAGACAAGGCGTGGAATGGCGAAGCATACTTAAAGTATGCGAGTCGTTTCACAACGCAGTATTCAGGGAAAATTTGGTAGGCCTGAGTGGACTTGAACCACCGACCTCACCCTTATCAGGGGTGCGCTCTAACCACCTGAGCTACAAGCC
>NZ_JAOWCD010000028.1:0-1580 GCF_030337175.1 Citrobacter sp. Ca225
CACTACAAAGGCAGGTTCTTTAAGGTAAGGAGGTGATCCAACCGCAGGTTCCCCTACGGTTACCTTGTTACGACTTCACCCCAGTCATGAATCACAAAGTGGTAAGCGCCCTCCCGAAGGTTAAGCTACCTACTTCTTTTGCAACCCACTCCCATGGTGTGACGGGCGGTGTGTACAAGGCCCGGGAACGTATTCACCGTGGCATTCTGATCCACGATTACTAGCGATTCCGACTTCATGGAGTCGAGTTGCAGACTCCAATCCGGACTACGACATACTTTATGAGGTCCGCTTGCTCTCGCGAGGTCGCTTCTCTTTGTATATGCCATTGTAGCACGTGTGTAGCCCTGGTCGTAAGGGCCATGATGACTTGACGTCATCCCCACCTTCCTCCAGTTTATCACTGGCAGTCTCCTTTGAGTTCCCGGCCGGACCGCTGGCAACAAAGGATAAGGGTTGCGCTCGTTGCGGGACTTAACCCAACATTTCACAACACGAGCTGACGACAGCCATGCAGCACCTGTCTCACAGTTCCCGAAGGCACCAAGGCATCTCTGCCAAGTTCTGTGGATGTCAAGACCAGGTAAGGTTCTTCGCGTTGCATCGAATTAAACCACATGCTCCACCGCTTGTGCGGGCCCCCGTCAATTCATTTGAGTTTTAACCTTGCGGCCGTACTCCCCAGGCGGTCTATTTAACGCGTTAGCTCCGGAAGCCACGCCTCAAGGGCACAACCTCCAAATAGACATCGTTTACGGCGTGGACTACCAGGGTATCTAATCCTGTTTGCTCCCCACGCTTTCGCACCTGAGCGTCAGTCTTCGTCCAGGGGGCCGCCTTCGCCACCGGTATTCCTCCAGATCTCTACGCATTTCACCGCTACACCTGGAATTCTACCCCCCTCTACGAGACTCAAGCCTGCCAGTTTCGAATGCAGTTCCCAGGTTGAGCCCGGGGATTTCACATCCGACTTGACAGACCGCCTGCGTGCGCTTTACGCCCAGTAATTCCGATTAACGCTTGCACCCTCCGTATTACCGCGGCTGCTGGCACGGAGTTAGCCGGTGCTTCTTCTGCGGGTAACGTCAATGGCTAAGGTTATTAACCTTAACCCCTTCCTCCCCGCTGAAAGTACTTTACAACCCGAAGGCCTTCTTCATACACGCGGCATGGCTGCATCAGGCTTGCGCCCATTGTGCAATATTCCCCACTGCTGCCTCCCGTAGGAGTCTGGACCGTGTCTCAGTTCCAGTGTGGCTGGTCATCCTCTCAGACCAGCTAGGGATCGTCGCCTTGGTGAGCCGTTACCTCACCAACAAGCTAATCCCATCTGGGCACATCCGATGGCAAGAGGCCCGAAGGTCCCCCTCTTTGGTCTTGCGACATTATGCGGTATTAGCTACCGTTTCCAGTAGTTATCCCCCTCCATCGGGCAGTTTCCCAGACATTACTCACCCGTCCGCCACTCGTCAGCAAAGCAGCAAGCTGCTTCCTGTTACCGTTCGACTTGCATGTGTTAGGCCTGCCGCCAGCGTTCAATCTGAGCCATGATCAAACTCTTCAATTTAAGTTTGATGCTC
>NZ_JAOWCD010000029.1:0-237 GCF_030337175.1 Citrobacter sp. Ca225
ACCGTCGGTGCTCCATTGCGCGATATCGCCGCCCAGTTGCATCACGTAGCGGTTGCTCTGGGTGCTGATCTGCCCGGAACCGTCCTTGAAGCGTTGATGTCCGCCGATGTGGCGCATCCACAGGCTGGTGACTTTCTGTTCGCCGGTAAAGACGTCAGTGTACTGGGTTTCACCCAGACGATCGTGAAGCCGGGTGGTGAACAGCGTGTTGGCGGCAAGGGTGTTCGCCAGATAGCT
>NZ_JAOWCD010000030.1:0-809 GCF_030337175.1 Citrobacter sp. Ca225
CCTGGTAAGCAGAGTTTTTGAAATGTAAGGCCTTTGAATAAGACAAAACGCTGCCTCATCGCTAACTTTGCAACAGTGCCGATTTGATAAATCATGTCGATAATTGGCTATGCACGAGTGAGTTCAACTGGTCAAAGTTTGGACATACAACTGGAAAAACTGACTCAGGCAAAATGTGAACGTATTTATCAGGAAAAACGTAGTGGGCGGACAGCCGAGCGAGCTGAATTTCAGTCTTGCATGCGTTACCTGCGAGAAGGAGATACGTTAATTGTCACTCGGCTAGATCGTCTGGCTCGCTCTGTTGTTCATTTGGCTCAATTGGCAAAACGCTTTCAAAACGAAAATATTGACTTGTTGGTATTGGATCAAAATATTGATACCCGAACATCTACCGGAAGACTAATGTTTAATATGTTGGCAGCCATTGCTGAGTTCGAAAATGATCTGAGAACAGAACGGCAAGCAGAAGGGATCGCAAAAGCAAAAGATAATGGGGTTAAATTTGGCAGGCCCGCCAAACTAACAGAAAGCAAGATCCAAGAAATTCAGTTGCGTCGGTTAGCTGGAGCTACAATCAGCCAATTGGCTAAGGACTTCCATCTGGGAGAGGCAACGATATATCGCGCATTAAAAACAATGGAGCAACCAGATTTATTGCTCGATCAGTCGTCACATTAAGACAAAACGTCTAATTTTACCTTTTCGAGGGGATGGGCAAATTTAGCCACGTTGAACACCGACAGATTAAGTACCGGAACAACGTGATTGAATGCGATCATGGCAAACTGAAACGGATAATCGGCGCC
>NZ_JAOWCD010000031.1:0-291 GCF_030337175.1 Citrobacter sp. Ca225
AGGGGAAGTCCCTTCCATTCGGTAAGCCTGTTTTTTGAACAGGCTTACCTGTAGCAATAGGGTGTACTCCCGCGCTATACAGCGTTTTCAGGGGATTTTGTCTTAATCGGATAACCTAAATGCGATACAGCAAGAGCGACAACCTAAAAGCGATAGCCACTGACGATAAATCAATCACTTACGTATCCGAATTGGTTAAATAATGTGCTTAACGAATGGAAGGGACTTCCCCTGATTATGCGCCTGATTAACTCTTGTGCAATCATGGGGTAAACACAACCCCGGAGGGAT
>NZ_JAOWCD010000032.1:0-232 GCF_030337175.1 Citrobacter sp. Ca225
GTGTCCCCTTCGTCTAGAGGCCCAGGACACCGCCCTTTCACGGCGGTAACAGGGGTTCGAATCCCCTAGGGGACGCCACTTGCTGGTTTGTGTGAGTGAAAGTCGCCGGCCTTTGTATCTCAAAACTGACTCAGCGAGTCATGTTTGAGATATTTGCTCTTTAAAAATCTGGATCAAGCTGAAAATTGAAACGACACACTGTTAATGGTGTGTTCGAGTCTCTCAAATTTTC
>NZ_JAOWCD010000033.1:0-302 GCF_030337175.1 Citrobacter sp. Ca225
GCTTTGACGCCAAGACGCGTTTGCAGGTTGCCGTCGGTTTTATCCACCACCCGGGTGCCGTTTTTCTCAACGTGCGTATCGGCCTGCACATCCATCCAGGTGACCTGGGCTTTAGGCTGGATGTACAGCGCATTACGCTCGCTGAATTCGGCCAGTTTCCAGGTGTAGCCTGTTTCGACAGAGGCGGTGACGCCGTCTGAATCATACTTTTCAGACGCCAGCCCCTGTCCGGACACGGTGTTGTCAAACCAGTTGTAGAGCATCCAGCCATCGACATACGCACCGGTTTTATCGGCGTCGTT
>NZ_JAOWCD010000034.1:0-250 GCF_030337175.1 Citrobacter sp. Ca225
ACGTTGAACACCGACAGATTAAGTACCGGAACAACGTGATTGAATGCGATCATGGCAAACTGAAACGGATAATCGGCGCCACGCTGGGATTTAAATCCATGAAGACGGCTTACGCCACCATCAAAGGTATTGAGGTGATGCGTGCACTACGCAAAGGCCAGGCCTCAGCATTTTATTATGGTGATCCCCTGGGCGAAATGCGCCTGGTAAGCAGAGTTTTTGAAATGTAAGGCCTTTGAATAAGACAAAA
>NZ_JAOWCD010000035.1:0-254 GCF_030337175.1 Citrobacter sp. Ca225
CTATGCGGGATCGAACCGCAGACCTCCTGCGTGCAAAGCAGGCGCTCTCCCAGCTGAGCTATAGCCCCATACAGTGTAGTTAAAACCTCATCCCCAATTCGTTTCCGGGCGCGGCGTGGTGAAGCGAAGCATACGTAAAGTATGTGAGCTTTGCCACAACAAAGCACGGGAGCGAATTTGGTAGGCCTGAGTGGACTTGAACCACCGACCTCACCCTTATCAGGGGTGCGCTCTAACCACCTGAGCTACAAGCC
>NZ_JAOWCD010000001.1:0-232 GCF_030337175.1 Citrobacter sp. Ca225
TCAGCGGCTACAGCGCCGGTCTGTACGGCACCTGGTATGCCAACGACGCCGATAAAACCGGTGCGTATGTCGATGGCTGGCTGCTCTACAACTGGTTTGATAACACCGTGTCCGGACAGGGTCTGGCGTCTGAAAAGTATGATTCAGACGGCATCACCGCCTCTGTCGAAACAGGCTACACCTGGAAACTGGCCGAATTCAGCGAGCGTAACGCGCTGTACATCCAGCCTAA
>NZ_JAOWCD010000036.1:0-365 GCF_030337175.1 Citrobacter sp. Ca225
CACATGAACATTGGCTACGTCGGCAATACGAGTAACACCAGTCGTAATGGCTACGGTGTCGCCCTCGTGGACGGTGAAAACTCGCTGCTGGATGTGACGGAAGGTATTTACCTCGGGGGGTTCGCAACAACACCCAATGACGCCACCGGGATCCTCACCGTCAGCAACGGCGCAACGGTCCGCTCGGGTAACTTAATCTGGCTGGCAGTGGGAGAAGGCAGTACCGGCATCCTGAATATTGGCGGCGCAAAGGGCGAAGCACAACAGGCTGCGGGAACACTGGACCTGCCGTGGATCTACCTTGGCAACACCAGCGGTATGAGCACGGCAGAGCTCAACTTTAATCACAACAGCGACGACTTCGT
>NZ_JAOWCD010000037.1:0-3251 GCF_030337175.1 Citrobacter sp. Ca225
GGCGCCGATTATCCGTTTCAGTTTGCCATGATCGCATTCAATCACGTTGTTCCGGTACTTAATCTGTCGGTGTTCAACGTCAGACGGGCACCGGCCTTCGCGTTTGAGCAGAGCAAGCGCGCGACCATAGGCGGGCGCTTTATCCGTGTTGATGAATCGCGGGATCTGCCACTTCTTCACGTTGTTGAGGATTTTACCCAGAAACCGGTATGCAGCTTTGCTGTTACGACGGGAGGAGAGATAAAAATCGACAGTGCGGCCCCGGCTGTCGACGGCCCGGTACAGATACGCCCAGCGGCCATTGACCTTCACGTAGGTTTCATCCATGTGCCACGGGCAAAGATCGGAAGGGTTACGCCAGTACCAGCGCAGCCGTTTTTCCATTTCAGGCGCATAACGCTGAACCCAGCGGTAAATCGTGGAGTGATCGACATTCACTCCGCGTTCAGCCAGCATCTCCTGCAGCTCACGGTAACTGATGCCGTATTTGCAGTACCAGCGTACGGCCCACAGAATGATGTCACGCTGAAAATGCCGGCCTTTGAATGGGTTCATGTGCAGCTCCATCAGCAAAAGGGGATGATAAGTTTATCACCACCGACTATTTGCAACAGTGCCCAAAATACCCTCAGCAATTAGTGTACTGAGGGTATTGTTAACCATCCGTAGGATCGTTCAACTGATCAATGCCTTAACTGATCGGTGTTATCCCGATTGGGAGGCTTTACAAAATAGCTCATTTTTATCTTACGCTTGCGCTTTCTTAGGCAAAGAAAAGTGCAGTAAGGCATAGCCAAGTAATGCTGCTGTCGTAGAACCCATTAAGATACCGAGTCGAGCATAGGTATCAAATTCAGGACTTACATTTCCGAACGCTAAAGAGGAAATGAAGATAGACATTGTAAAGCCAATACCACACAACACAGATACCGCAAAGATATGCTTGAAGTTAACGCCTTCAGGTAACTTAGCAACGCCCATTTTTACCGCTGCCCAGCTAAAGGTAAAGATACCTAGAGGCTTACCAACCAGTAGACCCAAAGCAATACCGAGTGGCAGCATTGAAGTTAGACCTGACATCGATACGCCTTCTAACGAAATCCCCGCATTGGCAAATGCGAATAGAGGCAGAATACCAAATGCCACGTATGGGTGAAGCGCGTGCTCCATATGTTTAAGTGGAGAATGTTCGCCCTGCTTTCCCTTTAGTGGGATAGCAAAACCAATCACTACACCTGCCAATGTTGCGTGAACACCAGATTTAAGCACCGCGAACCATAAGATCGCACCGACGATCATGTATGGCGTAAGTTTTGTTACTTCCTTCGCATTCAACATGAATAGGACACCAGTCATGATGAAGCCAACAAGCAACGCCATGGTCGACAGGTCACCGGTGTAAAATAGCGCGATAATAACAACTACACCTAAATCATCGATGATAGCAACCGCCAGCAAGAACACTTTTAGGCTTACTGGTACACGCTTACCTAATAACGCCATGATACCTAAAGCAAAAGCGATATCTGTCGCCGCTGGAATTGCCCAACCAGAAATCGCCTCAGGATCGTTGGCATTAAAGGCTACGTAAATAAGAGCAGGAGCTAATATACCGCCAACCGCTGCAATCGCAGGGAAAATTGCGGTTTCTTTTGATTTTAACGCACCTTCAAGCAGCTCTCGCTTAACTTCAAGGCCAATGAGTAAGAAGAAAACAGCCATTAGGCCGTCATTAATCCAGTGAGAAACTGACATACCAAATACATAAGTATGCAGTACAGATTGATAAGTTTCGCCCAGCGGTGAGTTAGCAATGGTCATCGCAATTGCCGCGGCAATCACGAGAAGAATACCACCAGCTGATTCCATTTTGAAAAAGTCACGAATGACATCGTTCATGGTTTCGTCCTTATATTTATTATCTTAATAAACGATTAACAAAGAATGATAAGAGTGTATAGCGGTCGAAAACTTTAGAATAATTGAATCGCCACGGATAATCTAGACACTTCCGAGCCGTTGATTGGACTGACCCCACGCCCGTAGACAAATTCTGTCCTCACGACGAGGCCTGTTCGAAGGCCTCCGGACTGACGCCGCCGAGGTGACTGTGGCGCCGGGCCCGGTTGTAGAACACTTCAATGTAATCGAAGATATCCGCCCGGGCTAGATCCCGGGTTTTGTATATTCTCTTCGGCTTTGTTGAATAAATAAGATTTCGTGCGAACGACCCTGTAGCTGGCTGGATTTTCAGGCAATACGCACGCTTTCTGGCATCCCAGCCTTTGTCATCCTGTTCAACGCACGCACCATGGCCATAGCTTCCGCTACCTGACCATCGTAGTCACGCAGCGTCAGTGAATCTCCCAACAACTGCTTCATTCTGTACATTGCCGTTTCCGCTATCGAGCGACGGTTATATTCCGTTGTCCATTTCCACCGTGCATTGCTTCCGCTCAGCCGCTGATTAGCAACGGCACGGTTGCGGTCTGCGTACTCACCGGGCCAGTAACCTGCTCCTTTTCGGGGAGGAATAAGCGCGCTGATTTTTTTGCGGCGCAGTTCATCGTGACAGAGCCGGGTATCGTAAGCCCCGTCTGCCGCGGCTGCCCTGATTTTTCTGTGAGTCTGCCGGATAAGGCCCGGGAAGGCTTCTGAGTCCGTGACGTTATTCAGCGACAGGTCTGCACAGACAACTTCATGTGTGTTGCTGTCAACAGCAAGATGCAACTTTCGCCAGATACGACGGCGCTCTTTGCCGTGCTTTCTGACTTTCCATTCGCCTTCACCAAAGACCTTCAGCCCGGTGGAATCAATCACCAGGTGTGCGATTTCACCCCGGGTGGACGTTTTGAAACTGACATTAACCGACTTTGCCCGCTTACTGACACTGGTGTAATCCGGGCAGCGCAACGGAACGTTCATCAGGGCAAAAATGGAATCAATAAAACCCTGCGCAGCCCGCAGGGTCAGCCGGAATACGCGTTTAATCACCAGAACGGTGGTGATGGCGAGATCAGAATAGCGCTGGGGCCTTCCTCGTGATGAAGGCGTTGCCGACTCATACCAGGCCTGAATCGCCTCATCATCCAGCCAGAAAGTGAGGGAGCCACGGTTGATGAGAGCTTTGTTGTAGGTGGACCAGTTGGTGATTCTGAACTTTTGCTTTGCCACGGAATGGTCTGTGTTGTCGGGAGGATGCGTGATCTGATCCTTCAACTCAGCAAAAGTTCGATTTATTCAACAAAGCC
>NZ_JAOWCD010000038.1:0-86719 GCF_030337175.1 Citrobacter sp. Ca225
TTAACCCCGGATGTCAGCTTCCGCCGCATTTATGAATATGCGGGCGGAGACTGGCAGGAAGACAACGGCGTCTGGCACCAGAACGTGTTTGCCTATTATCTCTCTATTGCCTGTAACCACTGTGAAGATCCGGCCTGTACCAAGGTCTGTCCGAGCGGGGCGATGCACAAACGGGAAGACGGCTTTGTGGTGGTGGATGAAGATGTCTGCATCGGCTGTCGTTATTGCCATATGGCCTGTCCGTACGGCGCGCCGCAGTACAACGCCGCCAAAGGCCACATGACCAAATGCGACGGCTGTCATGACCGGGTGGCGGAAGGCAAGAAACCGATCTGTGTCGAGTCTTGTCCGCTACGTGCGCTGGATTTCGGTCCTGTTGACGAACTGCGTCAGAAACACGGCGATCTGGCGGCGGTTGCTCCGCTGCCTGGCGCACACTTTACGAAGCCGAGTATTGTGATCAAACCGAATGCCAACAGCCGCCCGACCGGGGATGCCACCGGTTATCTGGCGAATCCGAAGGAGGTGTAAGATGGGAAGTGGATGGCATGAATGGCCGCTGATGATCTTCACGGTCTTCGGACAATGTGTGGTCGGTGGCTTCATTGTCCTGGCGCTGGCGCTAATGAAAGGCGACCTGCGGGCCGAAACGCAACAGCGCGTGATTACCTGCATGTTTGCGCTGTGGGTGCTGATGGGGATTGGCTTTATCGCATCTATGCTGCACCTTGGCTCGCCAATGCGGGCGTTTAACTCGCTTAACCGTGTCGGTTCATCGGCGCTGAGTAATGAAATTGCCAGCGGTTCGATTTTCTTTGCGGTTGGCGGGATCGGCTGGCTGCTGGCGGTGTTGAAAAAGCTCTCTCCGGCTCTGCGTAACCTGTGGTTGCTGCTGACGATGGTGCTGGGTGTACTGTTCGTCTGGATGATGGTGCGCGTCTATAACAGCATTGATACCGTACCGACCTGGTACAGCGTCTGGACGCCGCTGGGCTTCTTCCTGACTCTGCTGATGGGGGGGCCACTGCTGGGCTATCTGCTGCTGCGCGTGGCGGGAGTCGATGGCTGGGCGATGCGTCTGTTGCCTGCGGTTTCACTGCTGGCGCTGGTGGTCAGTGCCATCATGTCGGTGATGCAGGGCGCAGAACTGGCGACCATTCACAGCTCTATTCAGCAGGCTTCTGCGTTGGTACCTGACTACGGGGCGTTGATGGCCTGGCGGATTGGGGTGCTGGCGCTGGCCTTGTGCTGCTGGATTGTTCCGCAGTTGAAAGGGTATCAGCCTGCGGTTCCGCTGCTGTCAGTGGCCTTTATTCTGCTGCTGGTGGGAGAACTGATTGGTCGCGGCGTATTCTACGGTCTGCATATGACCGTCGGTATGGCGGTTGCCAGCTAAGTGAATAACCGGGGCTTTCGCCCCGGTCAGATTACTGACAAGGAAAGAAAAAGCGTGGTTTTTCCTTCCTTGTGGTTATCAGCCGAAAATCAATGAATTGATTTTCCTGGTTTTTAATGAGGTGATCTTTACTTTTCCGGTATCGGGATGAAGTTTGTCATCACTCTCACCGGGGCTTTCGCCCCGGTTTTACTATTTCTGTTTAGTCAACGTATCGTAGCTGGTCATCAGGTTGCGATAATCCGGAATGTGGTTGGAGAACAGCGTCGCCAACCCCTCAATATCATTACGCCAGTCACGGTGCAGTTCACAGGCCACACCAAACCATGTCATGAGCTGAGCACCGGCCTGCGACATTCTATCCCACGCCGAATGACGGGTAATTTCATTAAACGTACCCGACGCGTCGGTGACGACGAAGACATCAAAACCTTCTTCAATGGCTGACAGCGCCGGAAATGCCACACAAACTTCGGTCACTACACCCGCAATGATCAACTGCTTTTTCCCTGTCGCTTTGACGGCCTTAACGAAGTCTTCGTTATCCCAGGCGTTGATATTCCCTGGCCTCGCAATGTACGGGGCATCCGGGAACTGGGCTTTTAATTCGGGGACCAACGGGCCGTTTGGTCCGGTTTCGAAACTGGTGGTGAGGATGGTAGGCAGCTTGAAGTATTTGGCTAAATCACCCAGCGCGAGCACGTTGTTTTTGAATTTATCAGGGTCAATATCCCTGACCAGTGACAGCAATCCGGCCTGGTGATCCACCAGAAGAACCGCTGCGTCATTTTTATCGAGACGAACATAAGGCCTGGTCATTCTCTTCTCCTTGCTTGAGTCAACTCTGCGCCCGAATTCATTCAGGTGCGTATGGTTCATTCAAAGCATAGAACGGAAAAAAAAACCTGCCGGGACTATGAGATTTTTCGACTGATCGAAACGGAATACCTTTGCGTTAAATCAATAAAAACAGTCACCTGTAGTTGATTGGTTATCAGTAATACATAATCTTAATCAATAAATTCAATCGAAGACGGAAAAGGGTCGCCACACCACGGTTTCCGCCGATTGACAATGTTTTTGTTGGTGGCATGATGCGCGTGAAATTTGAACTTCCTCACGGTTTATACTCATGTCCACCTATACCCGACCTGTCTTGCTTTTGCTGGCTGGTCTACTTCTGCTGACCCTGGCGATTGCGGTGCTGAACACGCTCGTCCCGCTTTGGCTCGCCCAGGAAAACCTGCCGACGTGGCAGGTGGGTATGATCAGTTCGTCCTATTTCACCGGTAATCTGGTCGGGACGCTGTTGACAGGAGCTTTAATCAAACGCCTCGGGTTTAACCGTAGTTACTATCTTGCCTCGCTGATTTTTGCCGCCGGTTGTGTGGGCCTCGGGGTGATGGTCGGCTTCTGGAGCTGGCTGGCATGGCGCTTTGTCGCGGGCATTGGCTGCGCGATGATCTGGGTGGTTGTGGAGAGTGCGCTGATGTGCAGCGGGACATCACGTAACCGCGGTCGCCTGCTGGCGGCCTACATGATGGTCTATTATGTGGGGACCTTCCTCGGACAACTGCTGGTCAGCAAAGTCTCGACGGAACTGATGAATGTGCTGCCGTGGGCGACGGGACTGATTCTGGCAGGGATTTTACCGCTGCTCTTTACCCGCATCCTGAATCAACAGTCTGATGAACACAACGACACGCCAATTACCGCAATGCTGAAACTGCGTCAGGCGCGGCTGGGCGTTAACGGCTGCATCATTTCCGGGATTGTCCTGGGTTCGCTGTACGGCCTGATGCCGCTCTATCTCAATCATCAGGGCATGAGTAATGCCAGTATCGGTTTCTGGATGGCGGTGCTGGTTAGCGCGGGGATCCTCGGGCAGTGGCCAATCGGGAGACTGGCGGATAAGTTTGGTCGACTGCTGGTACTGCGCGTGCAGGTGTTTGTGGTCATCCTCGGAAGCATCGCGATGTTAAGCCAGGCAGCGATGGCACCTGCGCTCTTTATCCTGGGGGCGGCCGGTTTTACGCTCTATCCGGTGGCGATGGCCTGGGCCTGTGAAAAAGTGGAACATCACCAGCTGGTGGCAATGAACCAGGCGTTGTTGCTGAGCTACACCGTTGGCAGCCTGTTAGGGCCTTCCTTCACCGCCATGCTGATGCAGAATTATTCCGATAATCTTCTGTTTATTATGATTGCCAGCGTGTCGTTTATTTATTTGCTGATGCTGCTGCGCAATGCCGGACATACTCCGAACCCGGTTGCTCACGTTTAATTCAGCGTCAACAGGAAGCAATGTGTGTTATTGCATCCTGTTTTGGTTAATTTTCTGTATTCCCCGACAGAAAGTAAAAAGGCTACCCGCCGGATAGCCTTTTTAAAAGACGCAATCAATACATCACTTTATGCCCGTACTGCTCAAGAATGCCTTTAACGCGTTCCATCGTTTCTTTCTTCGGTGGATGTACACCATCGAGTTTGTACTCTTCGCCCATCGCCACCCATTTATGTTTACCCAGTTCGTGATAGGGCAGGAGCTCGATTTTTTCAACGTTGCCCATATCGCGGGTAAATTCACCGAGTCGGTGCGCGGAGTCGTCATCGTCGGACCAGCCAGGTACCACGACGTAACGGATCCACACGTTGATATTTTTGTTTGCCAGATAGCGGGCGAACTCCAGCGTACGGTGGTTGGAAACGCCGACCAGGTTCTGGTGGATCTCATCATTCATCTGCTTGAGGTCGAGCATCACCAGGTCGGTGACTTCCAGCAGTTCATCAATCACCGGGTCGTAGCGGCGAACAAAACCATTGGTATCCAGACAGGTATGGATACCTTCTTGCTTACAGGCACGAAACCAGTCACGGACAAATTCCGCTTGCAGGATGGCTTCACCGCCTGACGCCGTTACGCCGCCGCCGGATGCGTTCATAAAGTGGCGATAGGTCACGACCTCTTTCATCAGTTCTTCAACGGTGACTTCTTTACCGCCATGCGTGTCCCACGTATCGCGGTTGTGGCAATACAGACAGCGCATCAGGCAGCCCTGGAAGAAGGTAATAAAGCGGATGCCTGGGCCGTCAACGGTACCACAGGACTCAAAGGAGTGAATGCGACCAATAACTGACATTGCGGTGTTTCTCCAGATGTGGCCCATCCGGGGCCGTGTTGGTGCACAGCTCATTGGCTGTGTCGAGTCTGTTTTGGCGGTTATCCATTGAGTATAGATAGCTGACAAAACAGGCTGCAGTCGGGAAACGACCTGTTAAAAAGGCCCCACTTACGTGGAGCCTTTATTGTACGCCTTTTACCGCGTGATTTCAGTCAAAACACATTACATGGTTTGAGTGAAGGTACGGGTAATAACGTCCTGCTGCTGTTCTTTCGTCAGGGAGTTAAAACGCACTGCATAACCAGATACACGGATGGTCAGCTGCGGATATTTTTCCGGATGTTCCATCGCGTCCAGCAGCATTTCACGGTTCATCACGTTCACGTTCAGGTGCTGACCACCTTCGATGGACGCTTCATGGTGGAAGTAACCATCCATCAGACCGGCCAGGTTAGTCTTACGAACTTCGTCGTCTTTACCCAGTGCGTTCGGAACAATAGAGAAGGTATAAGAGATACCATCTTTCGCGTAAGCAAACGGCAGTTTAGCAACAGAAGTCAGAGAGGCAACAGCACCTTTCTGGTCACGACCGTGCATCGGGTTAGCACCTGGTCCGAACGGCGCGCCAGCACGACGACCATCTGGGGTGTTACCGGTTTTCTTACCATACACAACGTTAGAGGTGATGGTCAGAACAGACTGCGTCGGGATAGCATCACGGTAGGTTTTCAGTTTCTGAATTTTCTTCATGAAACGTTCAACCAGGTCAACCGCCATGTCATCAACGCGCGCGTCGTTGTTACCAAACTGCGGGTATTCGCCTTCGATTTCGAAGTCGATAGCCAGACCGTCTTCATCACGAATCGGTTTAACTTTCGCATATTTGATAGCAGACAGGGAGTCAGCCGCAACGGACAGACCTGCGATACCACATGCCATGGTGCGAATAACATCACGATCGTGCAGCGCCATCAGAGAGGCTTCGTAGCTGTACTTGTCGTGCATGTAGTGGATAACGTTCAGCGCGGTGACATACTGCTTAGCCAGCCAGTCCATGAAGTGATCCATGCGCTCCATGACTTCGTCATAGTTCAGCACGTCGCCTTTGATTGGCTCAGATTTCGGGCCAACCTGCATTTTCAGTTTTTCATCAACGCCGCCGTTGATTGCGTACAGCATGGTTTTCGCCAGGTTTGCACGCGCACCGAAGAACTGCATTTGTTTACCAACAACCATTGGGCTTACGCAGCAAGCGATAGCGTAATCGTCGTTGTTGAAGTCCGGACGCATCAGGTCATCGTTCTCATACTGCAGAGAAGAGGTGTCGATGGACACTTTAGCGGCGAATTTCTTGAAGTTCAGAGGCAGTTTTTCAGACCACAGAACGGTGATGTTCGGCTCCGGAGACGGACCCATGGTGTACAGGGTGTTCAGGAAGCGGAAGCTGTTTTTGGTAACCAGAGTACGGCCATCAACGCCCATACCACCGATGGATTCCGTTGCCCAAATCGGGTCGCCGGAGAACAGTTCATCATATTCAGGCGTACGCAGGAAACGAACCATACGCAGTTTCATGACCAGGTGGTCAATCATTTCCTGAGCGTCTTGTTCAGTGATTTTGCCTGCTTTCAGGTCACGTTCGATGTATGCATCCAGGAAGGTGGAGACACGACCGAAGGACATTGCCGCGCCGTTCTGAGATTTAACCGCAGCCAGGTAGCCGAAGTAAGTCCACTGAATCGCTTCCTGAGCGTTGGTTGCCGGACCAGAGATATCGCAGCCATATTTCGCAGCCATCTCTTTGATCTGACCCAGCGCACGGTGCTGTTCAGCAATTTCTTCACGCAGACGGATAGTCGCTTCCAGGTTTACGCCGTTTTCCAGGTCAGACTGCAGGGAAACGAACTGAGCGTATTTGTCTTTCATCAGGAAGTCGATACCGTACAGCGCAACGCGACGGTAGTCACCGATGATACGGCCACGGCCATAGGCATCCGGCAGACCAGTCAGAACACCGGATTTACGGCAGTTCAGAATGTCTTTGGTGTAAACATCGAAAACGCCCTGGTTGTGGGTTTTACGATATTCAGTGAAGATTTTTTTCAGCATCGGGTCCAGTTCGCGGTTGTACGCTTTGCAGGAACCTTCAACCATTTTGATACCACCGAACGGGATGATCGCACGTTTCAGCGGAGCTTCAGTTTGCAGACCAACAATTTTCTCGAGCGCTTTATTGATGTAGCCAGCGTCGTGAGAAGTGATGGTGGAAGCAACAGAGGTGTCAAAGTCAACAGGCGCGTGAGTGCGGTTTTCCTGTTTAACGCCTTCCATTACGCTGTCCCACAGTGCAGTGGTCGCATCAGTCGCGCCAGCCAGGAAGGACTCGTCACCCTCGTACGGAGTGTAGTTTTTCTGAATGAAGTCACGGACGTTTACTTCATTCTGCCAGTCACCTTTGGTAAAACCTTCCCAGGCTGTGGCTAACTTTTCATTAAGCTCGGACATGTAACACCTACCTTCTTAAGTGGATTTTTTATTTACTGCGTGTATCGCGACATCAATTAATGATGATCGTTGTCACGCAGATAAATGACCCAGTATGTCAACCCAACCAACAAACCCCCGCCGATAATGTTACCGATCGTAACCGGAATCAGGTTATCAGTGATGAAGTTCATCGCGGTCAGGTGAGAAAAACTTTCCGGCGTCGAGCCAACTGCGCTCCAGAACTCCGGTGTTGCGAGATCACGGATTACAATACCCATCGGAATCATAAACATGTTTGCGATACTGTGCTCAAAACCGCTGGCAACAAACATCGCAACCGGTAATACCATGATAAACGCTTTATCCATCAGGCTACGGCCTGAGTAGCTCATCCATACAGCCAGGCATACCATCAGGTTTGCGAGGATACCGAGGCTGACGGCTTCAACAAAAGTATGGTGCATTTTGTGGTCGGCGGTTTGCAGGACGTTCAGTCCCCACTGGCCGTTGGCGACCATATATTCGCCGGAAAGCCACATCAGTAGCACAAAGAGCAAGCAACCAATCAGGTTACCAAAATAGACGTTGAGCCAGTTTTTTGCCAACTGACCCCAGGTGATTCGGCCACTGGCTTTGGCAACGACAATCAACACGGTTGACGTAAAGAGGTCTGCACCGCAGATGACGCAAAGAATCAACCCCAGAGAGAAGCAGATACCGCCAATCAGTTTCGCCATACCAAAGGGCATCGTACCTGTACCGGTCGTTGCAGTGATATAGAAAACAAAGGCGATGGAAATGAACACACCGGCAGTAATTGCCAGGAAGAAAGTCTTAAGCGGATGTTTCGTTGCTTTATAGACACCTGCCTCTTCGGCCACTTTGGCCATTGCTGCAGGGAGTAAAAGATCAAAAGGGTTGTCAGCTTTCACACTAACTCTCTCTTTATTAAGTCGGCGACGAGATACTAACAAAGCATTATAGATGAGAAATTGATGTAGATCATATCCCGCCTGGCTTATAGGCCCGTAATACGCATGGTTTTTATGCAATTACGGAGTAATTAATTGATTTTTATGATAAAAATAAATTTTAAATTTTAGCAAATGAGTTGAAAATTTTCCTTCCTACGTCTGTTAGCCAGTTAATTAATATGGAGTAATTGGCAGATAAAGTAACAACTATCCATTAAATTATGTAATATCAACTACCAACATTTAACCTTGTTATTACATTTATTTTGGGATATTCAAAAATAAATAAAAAGGGGCGCTTAGCGCGCCCCGTAATATAGCCCAGACGATTATTTAAACCTACTCAGCGTAGGTTGATTGGCTTTATTTTGACCAAAATGAAGATTTTGCACGCTGCAACTTCTCATAGGCCTTCAACAGCGACTGGTGTGATGCGAATGCGTGCAGATCGCTGTCAACCGGCTGCAGACCATAAAAGGCGGCTTCACCGCTCAATGCTGCACTGGCGGCTTCGACTGCATTTGCGCCATACATACGGACAAACGCGTTCAGATATTGCAGCGGTTCACGTTCTTCTTCCTGCGACAGCAGTAACAGCGTTTGCAGGCAACGGTAATAATTCGCCCGCTCGGCGCTAAAGATCGACGTATTAAATTCCATCGTCCATTCGGTCCAGATCAGTGCCTGTTCCAGATCACCACCTGCCAGCGCCAGCATCGCTTTCAGTTCCCCAATACGCAGGGTGTACCAGCCGTTATCTGAACCGGTAGCCAGGCCTAACAGTTCACGAACGCGGGTGAAATCATCAAACCCTTCTTCATCGAGTTGCTCAATCAGGTTGAGATAGTCTTCTTTATCCCAGCGACTATTCGGCAGTGAGAGCAGGGTCTCGCGCAGATGGACGCCCATGGCGTTATTGGCTAACCACAGATCTTCAGCAGGATAAATATCAGACATCCCCGGAACGATGATCCGACAGGCGTAGACACCGAGATGTTCGTAATCGGCGATGTACACCTCTTTATCTTCCGCGTTGAAGATCGCCATCAGGGTGGCAAACTCTTCTTCTGTGGTACCGGAGAAACTCCAGTCAACGAACGGGTAGTCGGCATCCTGCTTGAACAGATCCCAGGAGATCAGACCGCTGGAGTCAATGAAGTGTGTTTCCAGGTTGGTATGCTCAGCCACTTCTTCATCGTCGAAGGTCGGCGGCGTGAAGACGTCGAGATCTTTCAGACCACGGCCCTGCAGCAGTTCCGTCACGGTACGTTCCAGTGCGACGCCAAAATCAGGATGTGCGCCGAAAGAGGCGAAGCAGGTGCCGTTAGCCGGATTGAACAGCACAACGCAGATCACCGGATACTGACCGCCCAGAGAACCGTCGTAAGCAAAGATGGGGAAACCTTCCGCTTCCAGCGTTGCAATAGATTCCACTACCGCCGGGTAGCGTGCCAGCACGTCGGCCGGAATTTCCGGCAGGCTGATGCTTTCGGCAATAATGCGATTCTTCACATAACGCTCAAAGACTTCAGATAACCCTTGCACGCGCGCTTCGTTACGGGTGTTACCGGCGGACATCCCGTTTGAGACGTACAGGTTGCCGATAATGTTCATTGGAATATAGACGGTCTGGTTATCCGACTGGCGGGTAAACGGCAGGCCGCAGATACCACGCTCTTCGTTGCCAGACTGCAGGTCGATCAGCATGCTGCCGGTCAGTTCGTTCTCGGGATCGTAAAAGGCACGCAGGCGGGCATCCAGCAGACCGTCCGGTACGTCATCATTTTCGGTCAGCGGGAACCATTTCTCGTTCGGATAATGCACGAACGGGCCATTGGCGATGGTTTCACCCAGCCAGAAATCGGCAAAGAAATAGTTGGTTGACAGACGCTCAAAATATTCGCCCAACGCCGAGGCCAGCGCGGCCTTTTTCGTCGCCCCTTTGCCGTTGGTAAAGCACAGCGCACATTCTTTATCGCGAATGTGTACGGACCAGACGTTCGGCACTGGATTCAGCCACGAGGCCTCTTCAATATGGAAACCGAGGTCGAGTAGTTTTTGCTGGAAGCGAGCGATGGAGTCTTCCAGTGCGGCGTCTTTGCCGGGAATAAATGTTTGCGTCATGAAAATCACTTTTGTCGTACGGAAAGCGCGCAATGATACGGGTTTTACGTGACTGACGCTATCGCCGCCACTGACGCGGCGCAAATAAAAGTTTTGGCTATGCTTGTAGGCAGTGATCCACCATAAGAGCATAAAAATGAAAGCGTTTGATTTACAACGGATGGCACTCGATAAAGTGCCGATGGAATTCCTCGGTGAAGTGGCTTTACGCAGTCTGTATACCTTCGTACTGGTCTATCTGTTTCTCAAACTCACAGGACGACGCGGCGTGCGACAGATGTCGCTCTTCGAAGTGCTGATTATTTTAACGCTGGGGTCGGCGGCGGGTGACGTGGCCTTTTATGATGATGTCCCGATGTTGCCAGTACTGGTGGTCTTCATTACCCTCGCGCTGCTGTACCGTCTGGTGATGTGGCTGATGGCGCGCAGTGAAAAACTGGAAGATTTACTGGAAGGTAAGCCCGTCGTGATTATTGAAGATGGCGAGCTGGCGTGGGAAAAACTGAACCAGTCAAATATGACCGAGTTCGAGTTTTTCATGGAGCTGCGACTGAATGGCGTTGAGCAACTGGGACAGGTGCGCCTGGCGATCCTTGAAACGAATGGTCAGATCAGCGTTTATTTCTTTGAAGACAGTGAGGTAAAGCCTGGCTTAAGCATTTTGCCGAAGTATTGTACGCAACGTTATAAAGTCGTTCCTGAAGCGGGAGAGTATTCCTGTGTGCGATGCAGTGAAGTGATCACAATGAAAGTCGGCGATCGTCAGGCGTGCCCGCGGTGTAAAAATCCAGAATGGTCGAAGGCCAGTCGGGCAAAACGGGTCGTCTGACAGCAAAAATATCGGTCTTTTATCGTCAATCCCGAAGATTCTGTTGTGTGAGCGAACACTCATTTTTACTCGAGTTTGTTTTAGCCATTGCGGCGCGTGTCACTGAATGATAAAACCGATATCCACAGGAATAACTTATACCCAATCTCTGTTCATGTACGAAAAGAGATTGGGTTAATAACAACGCAACGTGGTGAGGGGAAATGGCTCAGGTCTTCAATTTTAGTTCAGGTCCGGCAATGTTACCGGCAGACGTGCTTAAACTGGCTCAAAAGGATCTTTGTGACTGGAACGGTCTTGGTACGTCCGTCATGGAAGTGAGCCACCGCGGCAAAGAATTCATCCAGGTCGCGCAAGAAGCGGAGCAGGATTTTCGCGATCTGTTGAATATCCCCTCCAACTACAAAGTGCTGTTTTGTCACGGCGGTGGTCGTGGCCAGTTTTCTGCCATTCCGCTGAACATTCTGGGCGACAAAACCACGGCAGACTACGTTGATGCAGGCTACTGGGCAGCCAGCGCCGTCAAAGAAGCGAAAAAATACTGCACGCCGAATGTGATTGACGCCAAAGTTTCGGTCGATGGCCTGCGCGGCGTGAAGCCGATGAGTGAGTGGCAGCCTTCTGCTGATGCAGCGTATCTGCATTACTGCCCGAACGAAACCATCGATGGCATCGCAATTAACGAAACGCCCAATTTTGGTTCCGATGTGGTGGTGACCGCTGATTTCTCCTCAACCATTCTCTCCGGACCGCTGGATGTTTCACGCTATGGCATCATTTATGCGGGCGCACAGAAGAACATTGGCCCGGCGGGTTTGACTATCGTCATCGTACGCGAAGATTTACTGGGTAAAGCGAATGTGGCGTGTCCGTCGATCCTCGATTATTCCGTTCTGAACGACAATGACTCGATGTTCAATACGCCGCCGACCTTCGCCTGGTATCTTTCCGGCCTGGTGTTCAAATGGCTGAAAGCCAATGGTGGCGTGGCGGCGATGGATAAAATCAATCAGCAAAAAGCAGAACTGCTGTACGGTGTGATTGATAACAGTGACTTCTATCGTAACGATGTCGCGAAAGCGAACCGTTCACGTATGAACGTGCCGTTCCAGTTAGCTGACAGCGCGCTGGATAAGCTCTTCCTGGAAGAGTCTTTTGCTGCGGGCCTGCACGCGCTGAAAGGCCACCGCGTTGTCGGCGGAATGCGTGCCTCCATTTATAACGCGATGCCGCTGGAAGGGGTAAAAGCGCTTGCCGATTTCATGACTGATTTCGAGCGCCGTCGCGGCTAATCAGGTGTCTCTTTTCATCCCCACAGCCTTGTCTGTGGGGTTTTTATTTCTGTCTTTTGAGAGTTGAGTTTCATGGAATCCCTGACGTTACAACCCATCGCACGGGTCGATGGCACGATTAATCTGCCAGGCTCGAAGAGCGTATCAAACCGCGCGCTGTTACTGGCGGCGTTAGCTCATGGCACCACAGAGCTGACCAACCTGTTAGACAGCGATGACGTTCGCCATATGCTCAATGCCCTGAGTGCGTTGGGGATTGATTACACTCTTTCTGCGGATCGCACCCGCTGTGAAATCACGGGTAACGCAGGCCCGCTGCACGCCGAAGGCGCATTAGAGCTGTTTCTGGGCAATGCCGGAACGGCAATGCGACCGCTGGCCGCCGCACTGTGCCTTGGCGCAAACGATATTGTGCTGACCGGTGAACCGCGTATGAAAGAGCGCCCGATTGGTCATCTGGTGGATGCGCTGCGTCAGGGCGGGGCGAACATTGAGTATCTGGAGCAGGAAAACTATCCGCCGCTTCGACTGCGTGGCGGATTTACCGGCGGACAGGTTGAGGTTGACGGCAGCGTCTCCAGCCAGTTTCTCACTGCGCTGCTGATGACCGCGCCTCTGGCACCCCAGGATACGGTGATAAGTATCAAAGGCGATCTGGTGTCGAAACCGTATATTGATATCACGCTGAACCTGATGAAAACCTTTGGCGTTGAGATAGAGAACCAGAGCTATCAGCGCTTTGTGGTCAAAGGCGGTCAGCAGTACCACTCTCCAGGTCATTATCTGGTTGAAGGAGATGCTTCATCGGCCTCCTATTTCCTCGCGGCAGGCGCCATTAAAGGTGGAACGGTGAAAGTGACCGGGATTGGCCGCAACAGCATGCAGGGCGATATCCGTTTTGCCGATGTGTTGGAGAAAATGGGCGCGACCGTCACCTGGGGTGACGACTTTATCGCCTGTACCCGTGGCGAACTGAATGCCATCGATATGGACATGAACCATATTCCGGATGCCGCCATGACTATCGCGACAGCCGCGTTGTTTGCCAAAGGTACGACAACGCTTCGCAACATTTACAACTGGCGGGTGAAAGAAACTGACCGTCTGTTTGCGATGGCGACCGAACTGCGCAAAGTCGGCGCGGAAGTGGAAGAGGGGCATGATTTTATTCGCATCACGCCGCCGGCACACCTGAAGTTTGCCGACATTAGCACCTATAACGATCACCGTATGGCGATGTGTTTCTCGCTGGTGGCGTTATCTGATACGCCGGTTACGATCCTTGACCCGAAATGTACCGCCAAAACCTTCCCTGACTATTTCGAACAGTTGGCGCGTATCAGTACCCCTGCCTGATTTCTCTCTTCGCGCCGGTCAACTGGCTGGCGCGATATCGTCTGTATCTGTACTTTTTTCCTGTTACTGCTAATGCTAACGTGTTGATGATTTAATATTTTGATTTATATGCGTTTTATTATAAATATCAACGGAAGATTAGCATGAAAAATAAATCACTCCTGATTACTATTGCAGTATCCGCAGCGCTGCTGGCGGGATGTAAAAATGGCGTTAATGGTGATATGCTCGCCAGTTCGGGCATGTCGGCCTATAAAGCAGCCACGCTTTCTGATACCGATGTCAAAACGTTGTCCAGCAACGCCTGCAAACAGATGGATAGCCAGAATCAACTTGCGGGAAAAAGCAGTAAATACACCAGGCGTCTGGGTAAGATTGCCAAAGCTCTGGGAAATAATATTGATGGTACTCCGGTCGATTATAAGGTCTACATTACTTCTGACGTCAATGCGTGGGCAATGGCGAACGGCTGTGTCCGCGTTTATTCCGGTTTGATGGATCTGATGACCGATAATGAAATCGAAGGGGTATTAGGTCACGAGTTAGGTCACGTCTCTTTAGGGCATTCCCGCAAAGCAATGCAGACGGCTTATGCTACCCTGGCCGCGCGTGATGCTATTTCTGCCACCAGCGGCGTGGCTTCACAACTCTCTCAGTCGCAGTTAGGCGATTTGGCTGAAGGGGTGATCAACTCGGCGTTCTCCCGCAGTCAGGAATCTGAGGCTGATGACTTCTCCTATGACCTGATGAAAAAACGTGGCATCAATACGCAGGGGTTAGTGAGTGCATTCGATAAGTTAGCCACAATGGATGCCGGCCACGCTAAATCCCTGATGGATTCCCACCCGGCGTCAGCCGACCGTGCTCAGCATATGCGTGACCGTATCGCTGAAGATAAAAAGTAAAACATTGTCATCTTTCGGGCTGGTTTCTCCCCGGCCCGCTATAATTGCGCAATTATTCTTCACCTGGTGACAGACTAAATCGGTTTTTGCACACAACGTTAACGATTGTGGGCGTTGGCGCGTATAATGCGCGGCGTTTACGTTAACAGAACGCCTGTTTAAGGAGATAAAGATGACGGCAATTGCCCCGGTAATTACCATTGATGGCCCAAGCGGTGCAGGAAAAGGCACCTTGTGCAAAGCGATGGCGGAAGCATTGCAATGGCATCTGTTGGACTCTGGCGCAATCTATCGCGTGCTGGCGCTGGCGGCATTACATCATCATGTTGATGTTGCATCGGAAGACGCGCTGGTTCCGCTGGCAACCCATCTCGATGTCCGCTTTGTTTCAACCGACGGAAATCTGGAAGTGATCCTTGAAGGGGAAGACGTCAGCGGTGAAATCCGTACGCAGGAAGTCGCCAATGCCGCCTCTCAGGTCGCCGCATTCCCTCGCGTACGTGAGGCACTGCTGCGTCGTCAACGCGCTTTCCGTGAAGCACCCGGACTGATCGCTGATGGACGTGATATGGGGACGGTAGTTTTCCCGGATGCGCCGGTCAAAATTTTCCTTGACGCCTCCTCGGAAGAACGTGCACATCGCCGTATGCTACAGTTGCAGGAGAAGGGCTTTAGTGTTAACTTTGAACGCCTTTTGGCCGAGATCAAAGAACGTGACGATCGCGACCGAAACCGTGCTGTAGCGCCGTTGGTTCCCGCTGCTGATGCTTTAGTTTTAGATTCCACACGATTAAGCATTGAGCAAGTGATTGAAAAAGCGCTACAATACGCGCGCCAAAAACTGGCACTCGCTTAAGAGCGACCGAATTTGCAGTACCCCCGTTGCAATGGAATGACAGCGGGTATGTTAAACAACCCCATCCGGCACGGAGCCAGGTGGACGTTAAATATGAAACCTGAAGATTAAACATGACTGAATCTTTTGCTCAACTGTTTGAAGAATCCTTAAAAGAAATCGAAACCCGTCCGGGTTCCATCGTTCGCGGTGTTGTTGTTGCTATCGACAAAGACGTTGTTCTGGTTGATGCAGGCCTGAAATCTGAATCTGCAATTCCTGCAGAACAGTTCAAAAACGCGGCTGGCGAACTGGAAATCCAGGTGGGCGACGAAGTTGATGTTGCTCTGGATGCAGTAGAAGACGGCTTCGGTGAAACACTGCTGTCTCGTGAAAAAGCGAAACGTCACGAAGCATGGATCACGCTGGAAAAAGCTTACGAAGATGCTGAAACTGTTACCGGTGTTATCAACGGCAAAGTTAAGGGCGGCTTCACTGTTGAGCTGAACGGTATTCGTGCGTTCCTGCCAGGTTCACTGGTAGACGTTCGTCCGGTGCGCGATACGCTGCACCTGGAAGGCAAAGAGCTTGAATTCAAAGTCATCAAGCTGGATCAGAAACGCAACAACGTTGTTGTTTCTCGTCGTGCCGTGATCGAATCCGAAAACAGCGCAGAGCGCGATCAACTGCTGGAAAACCTGCAGGAAGGCATGGAAGTTAAAGGTATCGTTAAGAACCTCACTGACTACGGTGCATTCGTTGATCTGGGTGGCGTTGACGGCCTGCTGCACATCACCGATATGGCATGGAAACGCGTTAAGCATCCGAGCGAAATCGTAAACGTTGGCGACGAAATCACTGTTAAAGTGCTGAAGTTCGACCGCGAACGTACCCGTGTATCTCTGGGCCTGAAACAGCTGGGCGAAGATCCGTGGGTAGCTATCGCTAAGCGTTATCCGGAAGGTACTAAACTGACCGGTCGCGTAACCAACCTGACCGACTACGGCTGCTTCGTTGAAATCGAAGAAGGCGTTGAAGGGCTGGTTCACGTTTCCGAAATGGACTGGACCAACAAAAACATCCATCCGTCCAAAGTTGTTAACGTTGGCGACGTAGTGGAAGTTATGGTTCTGGATATCGACGAAGAACGTCGTCGTATCTCCCTGGGCCTGAAGCAGTGCAAATCTAACCCATGGCAGCAGTTCGCGGAAACCCACAACAAGGGCGACCGTGTTGAAGGTAAAATCAAGTCTATCACTGACTTCGGTATCTTCATCGGCCTGGACGGCGGCATCGACGGCCTGGTTCACCTGTCTGACATCTCCTGGAACGTTGCAGGCGAAGAAGCAGTTCGTGAATACAAAAAAGGCGACGAAATCGCAGCAGTTGTTCTGCAGGTTGACGCAGAGCGCGAGCGTATCTCTCTGGGCGTTAAACAGCTGGCAGAAGATCCGTTCAACAACTGGGTTGCACTGAACAAGAAAGGCGCAATCGTAAACGGTAAAGTGACTGCAGTTGACGCGAAAGGCGCAACCGTAGAACTGGCTGACGGCGTTGAAGGTTACCTGCGCGCTTCTGAAGCATCCCGTGACCGCGTTGAAGACGCTACCCTGGTTCTGAGCGTGGGTGACGACGTTGAAGCTAAATTCACCGGCGTTGACCGTAAGAACCGTGCAATCAGCCTGTCTGTTCGTGCTAAAGACGAAGCTGATGAGAAAGATGCCATCGCAACTGTTAACAAACAGGAAGATGCAAACTTCTCCAACAACGCAATGGCTGAAGCTTTCAAAGCAGCTAAAGGCGAGTAATTCTTTGATACTTTGGGAGGTTTCGTCCCGAAGTCAGATGAGAATACTTGACAGATTATAGAATTCGTTCTGTAATCAATGACAAAGGGCGGCTACGGCCGCCCTTTGTCAATGCAACAGCAGCAGCTTATTGGAACCGGAGGAATCATGACCAAGTCAGAATTGATTGAAAGACTTGCCACTCAGCAATCTCATATTCCCGCGAAAGCGGTTGAAGATGCGGTCAAAGAGATGCTGGAGCATATGGCCTCGACTCTTGCACAGGGCGAGCGTATTGAAATCCGCGGTTTCGGCAGCTTTTCTTTGCACTACCGTGCACCACGTACCGGGCGTAACCCGAAGACTGGCGACAAAGTGGATCTGGAAGGGAAATACGTTCCGCACTTTAAGCCGGGTAAAGAACTGCGCGATCGCGCCAATATTTACGGTTAAGTTTTTCGCACAACGTAACCTCAGAAAAGCACCTTTACGGTGCTTTTTTCTTGCCTGCTTTTCAACCCTGGAATGCCGCTCGCATTTCATGTTGCACATTGCCGGGCGGCGATGAAAATCGCGGAATCATGGCCGTAAATCCTTCATTCTCCTCCTGACAATCCCGGCTCAGACCTGCACACTGCCGCCAACACGGAGGTGTGTATGAAATTAACGACGGTCAGTCTGTGTGCATTAGGGGGAATTTTCCCTTTATTTTTGCTACCTGCGCTGCCGGGGGGATGGCTTGTTAGCATCCTGTTTGTGCTGGCCTGTCTGCTCGGTCTGCTCCGCTGGAAAGTGGCACAGTACGCTGGGCTTCTCCTGCTGTTTTTTCTCTGGGGCGTCATGGCGGCGAAACAGTCGCTATGGGCGGGAAATACGTTGCCCGCCGCCACGCAGGAGACCATCGTTGAGCTGACGGCCACGGATAGCATGACGACACATGCCGGGCTGATCACGCATCTTAATGGGCATCGGCTTTTCCCTGCCGTCGGTATTGTGCTTTATAACCAATATTTGCCAATCGCGCCGTGCGCGGGACAACGTTGGGCGATGACGCTGAAGGTCCGTGCCATGCACGGCGAGTTAAATGACGGCGGATTTGATAGTCAGCGTTATGCCCTGGCACAGCATCAGCCGCTCACTGGCCGATTTTTACAGGCAAAGATTGTCGACAGCAAATGCAGCTGGCGAGCGCGCTATCTTGCCTCGTTAACGGATTCTCTGGAAAACTATCCCTGGCAGCAGGTGATACTAGGTCTGGGGATGGGGGAGCGCCTGCTGGTGCCACAGGAAGTCAAAGCGATCATGCGAGATACCGGCACGGCGCATCTGATGGCAATTTCCGGCCTGCATATCGCTTTTGCGGCTTTACTGGCAGCAGCTCTGATTCGCGGCGTGCAGTTTCTGCTGCCGATCAGTGCAATTCGCTGGCAACATCCTGTGATTGGTGGGCTTATTTGCGCTGCGTTTTACGCCTGGCTGACCGGGTTACAGCCTCCGGCGCTACGTACGGTGGTGGCGCTGCTGGTGTGGGGGGCACTGAAATTATGCGGGCGGCAATGGAGCGGATGGTCAGTCTGGTGCTGCTGTCTGGCGGCTATTCTGGTTGTTGATCCCGTCGCCGTGATCTCGCAAAGCCTGTGGCTTTCGGCCTTTGCCGTTGCGGCGCTGTTATTCTGGTACCAATGGTTTCCTTGCCCCGCCTGTCCCACATCACGTGCCGGGCGCTTGCTGGTTGAACTGGCACATCTGCAACTGGGGATTACCTTGCTGCTTATGCCGCTACAAATCGCACTGTTCCACGGTATCAGCCTGACGTCGTTTGCTGCGAATCTGTTTGCTGTCCCGCTGGTTACGTTTGTCAGCGTCCCGCTGATCCTCGCCGGAATGGTGGTCCATCTCACTGGTCCGCTGCTTCTTGAGGGCGGACTCTGGTATCTGGCCGATCGCTCACTGGCTGCACTATTCTGGGCGCTCAATCACTTGCCTGCGGGGTGGATCAACATTGATGCCCGTTGGCAGTGGCTGGTCTTTGTCCCCTGGTTGATGCTACCCGGTTGGCGATTTATCGCCTGGCGCGTTTTCCCCGGCCTGTGTCTGGCGACGCTGGCGTTGCTGAGCTGGCCGTTCTGGAGTCCGGTGCGCACTGACGCCTGGCAGGTGCACATGCTGGATGTCGGGCAGGGGTTAGCGATAGTTATCGCCCGTAATGGTAAAGCGTTACTCTACGATACCGGGCTGGCCTGGCCGGGAGGTGACAGCGCCCAGCAGATAATCATTCCGTGGCTGCGCTGGCACCACTTGCAGCCAGAGGGGATTATTCTCAGCCATGAGCATCTCGACCATCGCGGTGGACTACACTCTTTGCAGACAACCTGGCCAGCGCTTTGGGTGCGCAGTCCGTTAGGCTGGCAGGGGCATCTGCCGTGTTACCGCGGTGAGACGTGGCAATGGCAGGGACTGCGTTTTAGCGTGCACTGGCCGTTGAAAGGAGACCCGACGCAGGGGAATAATCACTCTTGCGTCGTAAAGATTGATGATGGTACGCACAGTATTCTGCTGACGGGCGATATAGAGTCCCCCGCGGAACTGAAAATGCTCAGTCATTACTGGCAGCATCTTTCGGCGACGGCAATCCAGGTACCACACCATGGCAGCAGTACCTCTTCTTCACTGGCGCTACTTCAGCGCGTTAGTGGCAACGTGGCGCTGGTCTCCGCCTCACGCTATAACGCCTGGCGATTGCCGTCATGGAAGGTGAAGCAACGCTATCTGCAACAGGGTTACCGGTGGTGTGATACCCCGCATCAGGGGCAAATTTCGCTGGATTTTTCAACACAGGGCTGGCAGGCCATCAGCCTGCGGGAGCAAATTTTACCTCGTTGGTATCATCAGTGGTTTGGCGTGTCAGACGATAACGGGTAGAATATGCGGCTATTTCAACAGATGCTGGTTTCTTGAATGCATAACGATAAAGATCTCTCTACGTGGCAGACGTTTCGCCGACTGTGGCCAACCATTGCGCCTTTCAAATCGGGTCTGATCGTGGCGGGTGTTGCGTTAATCCTCAACGCGGCCAGCGATACCTTCATGTTATCGCTCCTCAAACCATTACTGGACGATGGTTTTGGTAAAACAGATCGCTCAGTGTTGCTTTGGATGCCGCTGGTGGTTATTGGGCTGATGATTTTACGTGGTATTACCAGCTATATCTCCAGCTACTGTATTTCCTGGGTATCCGGCAAAGTGGTGATGACCATGCGTCGTCGCCTGTTCGGTCATATGATGGGAATGCCGGTTTCCTTCTTTGACAAACAGTCTACCGGGACGCTGCTGTCTCGTATTACTTATGATTCTGAACAGGTAGCCTCTTCGTCTTCCGGTGCGCTGATTACCGTTGTGCGTGAAGGTGCATCGATTATCGGCCTGTTCATCATGATGTTCTATTACAGCTGGCAATTGTCGATAATCCTGGTTGTGCTGGCACCTATTGTGTCGATCGCGATTCGCGTAGTCTCCAAACGTTTTCGTGCTATCAGTAAGAATATGCAGAATACGATGGGGCAGGTGACAACCAGCGCGGAGCAGATGCTGAAAGGCCACAAAGAGGTACTGATCTTCGGTGGTCAGGGAGTGGAAACGAAGCGCTTCGACAAAGTCAGTAACAAGATGCGTTTGCAGGGGATGAAGATGGTTTCTGCCTCTTCCATTTCCGATCCTGTCATCCAGTTGATCGCTTCACTGGCGCTGGCGTTTGTGCTGTACGCGGCTAGCTTCCCAAGCGTGATGGACAGCCTGACGGCAGGGACGATCACCGTGGTCTTCTCCTCAATGATCGCCCTGATGCGTCCGTTGAAGTCGTTGACTAACGTTAACGCCCAGTTCCAGCGTGGGATGGCCGCATGCCAGACTTTATTTGCCATCCTGGATAGCGAGCAGGAAAAAGACGAAGGTAAACGTGTGATTGAGCGTGCGACCGGCGATCTGGAATTCCGCAATGTCACCTTTACCTATCCGGGGCGCGAAGTACCGGCGCTGCGTAACATCAACCTGAAAATTCCGGCGGGCAAAACCGTTGCGCTGGTGGGGCGTTCAGGTTCCGGCAAATCAACCATTGCCAGTCTGATCACGCGTTTCTATGACATCAATGAAGGTGAAATCCTGATGGATGGTCACGATCTGCGGGAATACACCCTGGCCTCATTACGTAATCAGGTCGCGCTGGTGTCGCAGAACGTACATCTGTTCAACGACACGGTGGCGAATAACATCGCCTACGCGCGAACTGAGCAGTATAGCCGTGAGGAGATCGAAGAAGCGGCTCGTATGGCTTATGCCATGGACTTTATCAATAAGATGGATAACGGCCTTGATACGGTGATCGGTGAAAACGGCGTGCTGCTTTCCGGTGGTCAACGTCAACGTATCGCCATCGCGCGCGCCTTACTGCGTGACAGCCCGATTCTGATCCTTGATGAAGCCACGTCAGCGCTGGATACCGAATCTGAACGCGCCATTCAGGCGGCGCTGGACGAACTGCAGAAAAACCGCACCTCGCTGGTGATTGCGCACCGCCTTTCAACTATCGAACAGGCCGATGAAATTGTGGTCGTGGAAGATGGGCTGATTGTGGAGCGCGGTACGCACAACGAACTGCTGGAACACCGCGGCGTCTACGCGCAACTGCACAAAATGCAATTTGGTCAATGATCGCACGCATCTGGTCCGGTGAGTCGCCCTTGTGGCGACTGTTACTCCCACTTTCCTGGTTATACGGCCTGGTGAGCGGGGCGATCCGCCTGTGCTACACGCTCGGGATCAAACGCGCCTGGCGCGCACCGGTGCCGGTGGTGGTGGTCGGTAATTTGACGGCAGGTGGCAATGGCAAAACGCCGGTAGTGATCTGGTTGGTGGAACAACTCCAGCAGCGCGGTCTTCGCGTTGGGGTAGTTTCTCGTGGATATGGCGGCAAAGCCGCGTCCTATCCCTTGCTGCTGAATGCCGAAACCACCACGGCGGAAGCGGGTGATGAGCCGGTGCTGATTTATCAGCGCACCAGCGCGCCAGTTGCCGTATCGCCCAACCGGGCTGACGCGGTAAAAGCGATTCTGGCGCATCACGATGTGCAGATTATCGTTACTGATGATGGTCTTCAGCACTACCGTCTGGCGCGCGATGTCGAGATTGTGGTGGTTGATGGCGTTCGTCGCTTCGGCAACGGCTGGTGGCTACCGGCAGGTCCGATGCGGGAGCGAGCAGGTCGCCTGAAAACGGTGGATGCGGTTATTGTTAATGGCGGTATTCCGCAGGCGGGCGAGATCCCGATGCATCTGGCGCCAGGACAGGCTGTGAACCTGCGTACCGGTGAACGTCGTGATGTCGCGCAATTGAAAAATGTCGTGGCAATGGCCGGTATTGGTCATCCGCCACGCTTTTTTGCCACGTTAGAATCCTGTGGCGTACAGCCGCAAAAATGTGTTCCTCTGGCGGATCATCAGGCATTGACTTCGCATGATGTCAACGGCCTACTAAACGGGTCGCAAACGCTGGTCATGACGGAGAAGGACGCCGTGAAGTGCCGTGCCTTTGCCGAAGACAACTGGTGGTATCTTCCTGTCGATGCACATTTGTCGGGGACTGAACCTGAGACATTACTCGAAAAATTGATCTCGCTGACACGTTAGCGCACCACCATGACGGCAGCGTACAAATGAGGGAATCATGAATGTCGTTGCCGTACCTCTCACTTACGGATGCCCGTAACCTTCATCTCGCCGCCCAGGGATTGTTAAAAAAACCACGTCGTCGCGCGTTGGCAAGCGATATCCTGCCGACGATTACCCGTATGTCGCTACTACAAATCGATACCATCAATATTGTCGCCCGCAGTCCCTACCTTGTGTTGTTCAGTCGACTGGGCAATTACACCCCACAGTGGCTGGATGATGCGTTGGCGCAGGGTGAACTGATGGAGTACTGGGCCCATGAGGCCTGTTTCCTGCCGCGTAGTGATTTTACGCTGATACGCCACCGGATGCTGGCACCTGAAAAAATGGGCTGGAAGTACCAGGCGGCGTGGATGGAAGAGCATGCCGGCGAAATTGAGCAACTGTTGCAGCATATTCATCAAAATGGACCGGTACGCTCGGCTGACTTTGAGCATCCGCGTAAAGGCAACAGCGGCTGGTGGGACTGGAAGCCGCACAAGCTGCATCTGGAAGGGTTGTTTACGGCAGGAAAAGTGATGGTGATTGAGCGTCGCAATTTCCAGCGCGTGTACGATCTCACGCATCGCGTGATGCCACACTGGGATGATGAACGCGATTTGCTACCCCGGGCGCAAGCAGAATCTGTCATGCTGGACAACAGTGCGCGCAGCCTGGGTATTTTTCGTGAGCAGTGGCTGGCAGATTACTACCGCCTGAAACGTCCTGAGTTACAAAACTGGCGCGACGTGCGGGCTGAACAGCAGTACATCATTCCGGTAGAGGTCGAAAAACTTGGTCGGCTGTGGTTGCATGCGGATTTGCTGCCGCTACTTGAACAGGCACAGGCAGGCAAGCTGACAGCGACGCATAGCGCGGTACTGTCGCCGTTTGATCCGGTGGTTTGGGATCGCAAACGTGCGGAGCAACTGTTCGATTTCAGCTATCGGCTGGAGTGCTACACGCCAGCCCCAAAGCGCCAGTATGGTTATTTTGTCCTGCCTTTACTGCACCGGGGTCAGTTGGTGGGGCGGATGGACGCCAAAATGCACCGTAAGACGGGCGTACTGGAAGTGATTTCTCTCTATCTGCAAGAAGGCGTAAAGCCAGGAGTGACGCTGCAAAATGGGCTACAGCAGGCGATAACCGATTTTGCCCGCTGGCAGAATGCCGTTCGCGTGACGCTCGGCCGCTGTCCGGCAGGGATATTTACGCAATGTCGACAGGGGTGGGAAATAGACGCAGTCGCATGAGCGAGTATGATAAGATCTCTGCATTCATTACCCGGTCCATCTGGAGGAACTATGGATCATCGACTGCTTGAAATCGTTGCCTGCCCGGTCTGTAACGGCAAACTCTGGTACAACCAGGAAAAACAAGAACTGATCTGCAAACTGGATAACCTCGCTTTTCCACTGCGTGATGGCATTCCCGTTTTGCTGGAAACCGAGGCCCGTGTATTAGCGGCTGATGAGCGTAAATCATGAGTTTTGTCGTCATTATTCCTGCCCGCTACGCCTCCACGCGTCTGCCGGGTAAACCGTTGCAGGACATCAACGGTAAACCGATGATTGTGCATGTGCTGGAACGCGCCCGTGAATCCGGCGCTGAGCGTATTATTGTCGCGACCGATCATGAAGAGGTCGCACGCGCCGTTGAAGTGGCGGGTGGAGAAGTGTGCATGACCCGCGTCGATCACCAGTCCGGGACAGAACGTCTGGCTGAAGTGGTTGAGAAGTGTGGTTTCAGTGATGACACCGTGATTGTCAATGTGCAGGGTGATGAGCCGATGATCCCGGCCATCATTATTCGCCAGGTGGCAGAAAACCTGGCGCAGCGTCAGGTTGGAATGGCCACGCTCGCGGCACCGATTCATAGCGCGGAAGAGGCGTTCAATCCGAATGCAGTGAAGGTGGTACTGGATGCCGAAGGCTATGCGCTGTATTTCTCGCGTGCAACGATCCCCTGGGATCGCGATCGTTTTGCGAAAAGTCGCGAGACCGTCGGCGATAATTTCCTGCGCCACCTCGGCATTTACGGCTATCGCGCCGGATTTATCCGTCGCTATGTGAGCTGGGAGCCCAGCCCGCTGGAAAACATCGAGATGCTGGAGCAACTCCGCGTGCTGTGGTACGGCGAAAAAATCCACGTGGCTGTGGCAAAAGAGGTGCCTGGTACCGGTGTTGATACCGCAGAAGACCTCGAGCGCGTTCGCGCTGAAATGCGTTAATTTTCTTTACGACACTCCGCTCTTTAGTGAGAGGAGTGTCGTACCGTTACGATTTTCCACGCTTTTTCTTTTCAACAATTGATCTCATCCGGGTGACATCCGTCGGTGTGGCGCTCATTATAAAAGCAGTAGCTTTTATGAGGGCAATCTGAATGGAACAGCTGCGCGCCGAATTAAGTCATTTACTGGGCGAAAAACTGAGCCGCATTGAATGCGTGAATGAAAAAGTCGACACAGCACTGTGGTCGCTCTATGACAGCCAGGGCAACCCAATGCCGCTGATGGCCCAAAGTTTCACCACGCCGGGGGTCGCGCAACAACTGGCCTGGAAAACCACCATGTTAGCGCGTAGCGGCACCGTGCGAATGCCGGTCATTTATGGGGTGATGACTCACGATGAACATCCCGGTCCGGATGTCTTACTGCTGGAACGTCTGCGTGGCGTCCCCGTTGAAGCGCCGGCCCGGACGCCGGAGCGTTGGGAGCAGCTCAAAGATCAGATTGTCGAAGGGTTACTGGCCTGGCACCGCCAGGATAGCCGGGGGTGTGTCGGTGCGGTGGACAATACGCAGGAGAATATCTGGCCTTCCTGGTATCGTCAGCGGGTTGAGGTGCTCTGGAGTACGCTCAATCAGTTCAACAACACCGGGCTAACCATGCAGGATAAGCGCATTCTGTTTCGCACCCGCGAATGTCTGCCCGCGCTGTTTGACGGCTTTAACGACAACTGTGTGCTGGTGCATGGCAATTTCAGTCTGCGCAGCATGTTAAAAGACGCCCGGAGCGACCAGCTTCTGGCGATGGTGGGGCCTGGTATTATGCTCTGGGCACCACGGGAGTACGAACTGTTCCGGCTGGTAGATAACACGCTGGCGGAAGGACTACTCTGGCACTACCTGCAACGCGCGCCAGTGGCGGAATCGTTCATCTGGCGGCGTTGGTTATACGTGTTATGGGATGAAGTGGCGCAACTGGTCAATACCGGGCGCTTTAACCGATCTCATTTTGATCTCGCTGCGAAATCACTCCTGCCCTGGCTCGCCTGACGAGCCTTTCAACCGCTGCCAGACTCTCCCCAGCGTCTCGTAGCTTGCGCGATCGCTATGCATCAACCAGACGGGAGAGGGGATTGCCCGCTCCCACGGATTCAACGGGGAATCGATAGCCAGTTGATTCGCCGGAGCCGGCAGCGGATTTAACCCTGCCTGCTGAAAGAAAATCATTGCTCGCGGCAGATGAGAGGCTGAAGTGACCAGCAGGAATGGCGCGTCGCCGATAGCCTGCTTCACGGCAGCGGCTTCTTCCTCCGTATCCTTAGGCTTGTCGAGTGTGATGATATCCTCTTCCGGCACCCCCAGCGATTGCGCCACCCGTGCGCCAACTTCTGCCGTACTCACCGGATTGGTTTTGGCATTCGCGCCGGTAAAAATCAATTTCGAACCCGGGTTAGCCCGCCACAGACGTATTCCCTCATTTAGACGCGGCAAACTGTTGTTGATCAGGTTAGAACTGGGCGCCCACTGCGGGTTCCAGGTATAGCCGCCGCCTAACACGACGATGTATTCAACTTTCTGCGTATCCTGCCAGGTGGGGTAGCTATTTTCTATCGGGCGCAGCAGATGGTCAGCAACGGGTTGCAGGCTGAGCAGGAACAGTACCAGCCAACTGAGGCTGATAAATACCTTGCCGGTTTTCTGAAAACGGCTAAACCACAGCAGTGCCAGACCGATACCCATCATCAAGAGCAGAAAAGGGAGAGGCAACAGCATGCCGCCAATCACTTTCTTCAGCGTAAAAAGCATCCTTTTTGGTTCCTTTTTTGACCATACAGCAGAAGAATAATCGTGATATTACACCAGAGAGGTTCATTCTCCGCGCGGGTGTGACAAAATAGCGGTTTTATCAGAGAACAGCTAAGCCAGCCTGTGGAGAGCCCGATGCGGGATCGCAATTTTGATGACATTGCTGAGAAGTTTTCCCGTAATATTTACGGCACCACAAAAGGGCTGCTAAGGCAGGCGATCCTGTGGCAGGATCTCGACCTTATTCTGGCAGACTTCGGCGCGCAACCACTGCGTGTGCTGGACGCTGGCGGCGGTGAAGGACAAACGGCCATTAAAATGGCAGAACGTGGTCATCACGTGACGTTGTGTGACGTTTCCGGTGAGATGATCGCCCGTGCGCAACGGGCGGCAGAAGCCAAAGGTGTGAGCCACAACATGCATTTTATACAATGCGCTGCTCAGGACGTCGCTTCGCATTTGGAAAGCTCCGTTGATCTGATATTGTTTCACGCTGTGCTGGAGTGGGTCGCCGATCCGGTCAGCGTGTTAAAGACCCTTTGGTCGGTATTGCGTCCCGGTGGCGTACTGTCATTAATGTTCTACAATGCCAACGGCCTGTTGATGCATAACATGGTGGCGGGGAACTTTGACTACGTGCAGATAGGGATGCCCAAACGTAAGAAGCGTACCCTTTCACCAGACTATCCGCGTGAGCCAGGAGAGGTTTACCAGTGGCTGGAACAGATGGGCTGGCAGATCACCGGGAAAACCGGGGTGCGCGTGTTTCATGATTATCTGCGTGAGAAACATCAGCAGCGTGACTGTTATGAGATATTGCTTGAATTAGAAACGCGTTACTGTCGCCTGGAGCCGTATGTCAGCCTGGGTCGTTACATTCACGTCACCGCGCGTAAACCGCAGATGCAAGGATAACCTATGAGTGAATTTTCCCAGACAGTCCCCGAACTGGTTGCCTGGGCCAGAAAAAATGACTTCTCTATCTCGCTGCCGGTAGACCGACTCTCGTTTCTGCTGGCGGTGGCCACGCTGAATGGCGAGCGCCTGGACGGTGAGATGAGTGAAGGCGAACTGGTGGATGCGTTCCGCCATGTAAGTGATGCGTTTGAGCAAACCAGCGAAACCATTGGCGTGCGCGCGAACAATGCGATCAACGATATGGTGCGTCAACGTCTGCTGAACCGCTTTACCAGTGAGCAGGCAGAAGGGAACGCGATTTATCGTTTGACGCCGCTCGGCATTGGCATTACCGATTACTATATTCGTCAACGTGAATTTTCCACGCTGCGTCTGTCAATGCAGTTGTCGATCGTGGCGGGTGAGCTCAAGCGCGCGGCGGATGCCGCCGATGAGGGCGGCGATGAGTTCCACTGGCATCGCAACGTCTATGCGCCACTCAAGTATTCGGTCGCTGAGATTTTCGACAGTATCGATCTGACTCAGCGCATCATGGATGAACAGCAGCAGCAGGTGAAAGATGATATCGCGCAACTGTTGAATAAAGACTGGCGCGCGGCGATTTCGAGCTGTGAACTGCTACTGTCAGAAACCTCCGGCACTCTGCGCGAGTTGCAGGATACGCTGGAAGCGGCAGGCGATAAATTGCAGGCCAATTTGCTGCGTATCCAGGATGCGACGCTGGCTCATGACGATCTGCATTTTGTTGATCGCCTGGTGTTTGACCTGCAAAGCAAGCTCGATCGTATTATCAGCTGGGGTCAGCAGTCGATCGATCTGTGGATTGGCTATGACCGCCACGTTCACAAATTTATCCGTACCGCCATCGATATGGATAAAAACCGCGTCTTTGCCCAGCGCTTACGTCAGTCGGTACAGACCTATTTTGACGAGCCGTGGGCGCTGACCTATGCCAACGCCGATCGTCTGCTGGATATGCGTGACGAAGAGATGGCGCTGCGTGATGAAGAGGTCACCGGGGAACTTCCGCCGGATTTAGAGTACGAAGAGTTTAACGAGATCCGCGAACAGCTGGCGGCGATTATCGAAGGCCAACTGGCTATCTATAAATCGAAAGAGACGCCGTTAGATCTCGGTCTGGTAGTGCGCGAGTATCTTGCGCAATACCCGCGTGCGCGTCACTTTGACGTCGCGCGCATTGTTATCGATCAGGCGGTACGTCTTGGCGTAGCGCAAGCAGACTTCACCGGACTGCCAGCCAAATGGCAGCCGATTAATGATTACGGAGCCAAGGTACAGGCGCATGTCATTGACAAATATTGAACAAGTGATGCCGGTTAAGCTGGCGCAGGCGCTGGCGAATCCGTTATTTCCGGCGCTGGATAGCGCATTACGTTCAGGCCGCCACATTGGTCTGGATGAACTGGATAATCATGCTTTTTTGATGGACTTCCAGGACTATCTGGAAGAGTTTTACAGCCGCTATAACGTGGAGCTGATCCGCGCGCCGGAAGGTTTCTTCTACCTGCGTCCGCGTTCAACGACCATTATCCCGCGTTCCGTGTTGTCTGAACTGGACATGATGGTCGGTAAAATTCTCTGCTACCTCTACCTCAGTCCGGAGCGGCTGGCGAACGAGGGGATTTTCACTCAGCAGGAGTTGTACGACGAGCTGCTGACGCTGGCTGACGAAGCCAAACTGTTGAAGCTGGTGAATAACCGCTCAACCGGCTCCGACGTTGACCGCCAGAAGTTACAGGAAAAAATGCGTTCGTCATTAAACCGCCTGCGCCGTTTAGGCATGGTGTGGTTTATGGGGCATGACAGCAGCAAATTCCGCATTACGGAATCGGTGTTCCGCTTTGGCGCGGATGTACGAACGGGTGACGACCCGCGCGAAGCGCAGCGTCGCCTGATCCGCGATGGCGAAGCGATGCCGGTCGAAAACCACCTGCAGCTCAATGATGAGACCGAAGAGAATCAGCCGGACAGTGGAGAAGAAGAATAATGATTGAACGCGGTAAATTTCGCTCACTAACGCTGATTAACTGGAACGGTTTCTTTGCCCGTACCTTTGACCTGGATGAACTGGTTACCACGCTTTCCGGGGGGAACGGCGCGGGGAAATCCACTACCATGGCGGCGTTCGTCACGGCGCTGATCCCGGATTTAACCCTGCTGCACTTCCGTAACACCACGGAAGCAGGCGCGACCAGCGGCTCACGCGACAAAGGTCTGCACGGGAAGCTGAAAGCGGGTGTCTGTTATTCGATGCTCGATACGATCAACTCGCGCCATCAGCGCGTGGTGGTGGGTGTGCGCTTGCAGCAGGTTGCCGGACGCGACCGTAAAGTCGATATCAAACCGTTTGCCATTCAGGGACTGCCGATGTCTGTGCAGCCTACGCAACTGGTGACGGAGACGCTGAACGAACGTCAGGCGCGCGTCCTGCCGTTAACGGAGCTGAAAGAAAAGCTCGACGCGATGGAAGGCGTGCAGTTTAAGCAGTTCAACTCGATCACCGATTACCATTCGCTGATGTTTGATCTGGGCCTCATCGCCCGTCGTCTGCGCTCTGCGTCTGACCGTAGTAAATTCTATCGCCTGATTGAAGCCTCGCTGTACGGTGGGATTTCCAGCGCGATCACCCGGTCTCTGCGCGACTACCTGTTGCCGGAAAACAGCGGGGTGCGTAAGGCGTTCCAGGATATGGAAGCTGCGCTGCGGGAAAACCGCCTGACGCTGGAAGCCATTCGCGTTACCCAGTCCGATCGCGATCTGTTTAAACACCTGATTAGCGAAGCCACCAACTATGTGGCGGCGGACTATATGCGTCACGCCAATGAGCGCCGGATCCACCTTGATAAAGCGCTGGAATTCCGTCGCGAATTGTACACGTCGCGCAAACAACTGGCGGCCGAGCAGTATAAACACGTCGACATGGCGCGTGAGTTGGGCGAGCACAACGGTGCGGAAGGCGATCTCGAAGCCGATTATCAGGCGGCAAGCGATCACCTGAACCTGGTGCAAACCGCGCTGCGCCAGCAGGAAAAAATTGAACGTTATGAAGCGGATCTCGACGAGTTGCAGATCCGTCTCGAAGAACAAAACGAAGTGGTCGCAGAAGCCGCCGATCGTCAGGAAGAGAACGAAGCGCGCGCCGAAGCTGCCGAGCTGGAAGTGGATGAGCTGAAAAGCCAACTGGCGGATTACCAGCAGGCGCTGGACGTTCAACAGACCCGCGCCATCCAGTACAACCAGGCGATCTCGGCGCTGGAACGCGCCAGAGCGGTATGCCATCTGCCGGATCTGACGGCCGATAGCGCCGCCGAGTGGCTGGAAACCTTCCAGGCGAAAGAGCAGGAAGCCACCGAAAAAATGCTCTCGCTGGAACAGAAAATGAGCGTGGCGCAAACCGCGCACAGTCAGTTCGAGCAGGCGTATCAGTTGGTGGTGGCGATCAATGGCCCGCTGGCGCGTAATGAAGCCTGGGACGTGGCGCGCGAACTGCTGCGCGAAGGCGTTGACCAGCGTCACCTGGCGGAACAGGCGCAGTCGCTGCGTATGCGACTGAGCGAACTGGAACAGCGTCTGCGCGAGCAGCAGGAAGCCGAACGTCTGTTGGCGGAATTCTGCAAACGTCAGGGGAAAAATTTCGACATTGACGAACTGGAAGCCCTGCATCAGGAGCTGGAAGCGCGTATCGCCTCGCTGTCTGACAACGTTTCCAGCGCGCATGAACAGCGTATGGCGCTGCGTCAAGAGCAGGAACAGCTACAGTCGCGCATTCAGCATCTCATGCAGCGTGCCCCCGTCTGGCTGGCGGCGCAAAACAGCCTGAGTCAGTTGAGTGAACAGTGCGGTGAAGAGTTTACGTCCAGCCAGGAAGTGACCGAATATCTGCAGCAATTGCTCGAACGAGAGCGTGAAGCGATTGTGGAACGCGACGAAGTCGGCGCGCGCAAGAATGCCGTCGATGAAGAGATCGAACGCTTAAGCCAGCCTGGTGGCTCGGAAGATCAGCGTCTGAACGCGCTGGCGGAACGCTTTGGCGGCGTGCTGCTGTCAGAAATCTATGACGACGTCAGTCTTGAAGATGCGCCGTACTTCTCCGCGTTGTATGGTCCGTCGCGTCACGCCATCGTGGTGCCGGATCTGTCGCTGATCGCTGAACAACTGGAAGGGTTGACGGATTGCCCGGAAGATTTGTATCTGATCGAAGGGGATCCGCAGTCATTTGATGACAGCGTCTTCAGCGTCGACGAACTGGAAAAAGCGGTGGTGGTGAAGATTGCCGATCGCCAGTGGCGCTACTCGCGCTTCCCGTCCGTACCGCTGTTTGGCCGTGCGGCGCGAGAAAACCGTATCGAAACGCTGCATGCCGAGCGTGAAGGATTATCCGAGCGTTTTGCCACGCTCTCTTTTGACGTTCAGAAAACGCAGCGTCTGCATCAGGCGTTCAGCCGTTTCATTGGCAGCCATCTTTCGGTGGCTTTTGAATCCGATCCGGAAGCCGAAATTCGCCAGCTCAACAGCCGTCGCGTTGAGCTGGAACGTGCGTTGACCGCCCACGAAAACGACAACCAGCAGCAGCGTCTGCAGTACGAACAGGCGAAAGAGGGCGTTGCCGCGCTTAACCGCCTGCTGCCGCGTCTGAATTTGCTGGCTGACGACAGTCTGGCGGATCGCGTCGAAGAGATCCGCGAGCGTCTGGATGAAGCGCAAGAAGCCGCGCGCTTTGTACAGCAGCACGGCAACCAACTGGCGAAACTGGAACCGATGGTGTCGGTGTTGCAGAGCGACCCGGAACAGTTTGAACAACTGAAAGAAGATTACGCGTACTCCCTGCAGACGCAGCGCGATGCGCGTCAGCAGGCGTTTGCGCTGACCGAAGTGGTCCAGCGTCGTGCACACTTCGGCTATTCCGACTCAGCGGAAATGCTCAGCGGCAACAGCGATCTGAACGAAAAATTGCGTGAGCGCCTGGAACATGCGGAAGCTGAACGTACCCGTGCCCGTGAAGCCCTGCGTGGTCATGCGGCGCAACTGAGTCAGTACAATCAGGTTCTGGCTTCGCTGAAAAGCTCTTACGATACCAAGAAAGAGCTGCTTAACGATTTGCAGCGTGAATTGCAGGATATTGGCGTGCGTGCCGACAGCGGAGCGGAAGAGCGTGCGCGCATTCGTCGCGATGAACTGCATTCGCAGCTCAGCAACAACCGTGCGCGGCGTAACCAGCTCGAAAAAGCGCTTACCTTCTGTGAAGCGGAGATGGATAACCTGACCCGCAAACTGCGCAAACTGGAACGCGATTACCACGAAATGCGTGAGCAGGTGGTAACCGCGAAAGCAGGCTGGTGCGCCGTGATGCGACTGGTGAAAGACAGCGGCGTCGAGCGTCGTCTGCACCGCCGTGAGCTTGCCTATCTCTCGGGTGATGAACTGCGTTCGATGTCGGATAAGGCGCTGGGTGCGCTGCGTCTGGCGGTCGCTGATAACGAACATCTGCGAGATGTCCTGCGTCTGTCGGAAGATCCGAAACGTCCGGAACGTAAGATCCAGTTCTTTGTCGCAGTGTATCAGCATCTGCGCGAGCGTATCCGTCAGGATATCATTCGTACCGACGATCCAGTGGAAGCCATCGAACAGATGGAAATCGAGCTGGGCCGCCTGACCGAAGAACTGACCTCCCGTGAACAGAAACTGGCAATCAGCTCACGTAGCGTGGCGAACATTATTCGCAAGACCATCCAGCGTGAGCAGAACCGTATTCGTCAGCTCAACCAGGGGTTGCAGAGCGTGTCGTTCGGTCAGGTTCACAGCGTGCGTCTGAACGTGAATGTGCGTGAAACCCATGCCACGCTGCTGGAAGTGCTGTCTGAACAGCATGAGCAGCATCAGGATCTGTTCAACAGCAACCGCCTGACCTTCTCAGAAGCGCTGGCGAAGCTTTATCAACGCCTGAACCCGCAAATCGACATGGGACAGCGTACGCCGCAAACCATTGGCGAGGAGTTACTGGATTACCGTAACTATCTCGAAATGGAAGTGGAAGTTAACCGTGGTTCTGACGGCTGGCTGCGTGCAGAGTCCGGTGCGCTGTCGACCGGTGAAGCGATCGGGACCGGGATGTCGATCCTGGTGATGGTGGTTCAAAGCTGGGAAGATGAAGCGCGCCGTCTGCGCGGGAAAGATATCTCCCCGTGCCGTCTGCTGTTCCTCGATGAAGCCGCCCGTCTGGATGCGCGTTCTATCGCGACGCTGTTCGAACTGTGTGAGCGTCTGCAGATGCAGCTCATCATCGCGGCGCCGGAAAACATCAGTCCGGAGAAGGGCACTACCTATAAGCTGGTGCGTAAAGTCTTCCAGAATACGGAACACGTTCATGTGGTTGGTCTGCGCGGGTTTGCGCCGCAGTTACCGGATCCTCTCCCCGGCGAGGCTGATGCCCCGTCAGAGGCCAGCTAAAACCTTAAAGACGGCTGAAAAGCCGTCTTTTTCATTTCTTAAACTATGGATTTCAGGTGCATTTTCTTTAAACTTCTTTACATTAGGTTAGGCAATCGCATATCAGCCTTTCTATAATGAAGGAAAGCTCCGGTAGATGTGAGCATGTCGTAATGTAACCAGAGGGCAAGGGATGTTGCTTAATAAAATTGGTGGTCGTCGGTTCTCGGCAATAAGTTTATGCTTGGCCGTAGTATTCGCTCCACTGTCCAGTGTTCAGGCTGATGAGCCTGAAGTGATACCTGGCGACAGCCCTGTCGTTGTCAGTGAACAGAGTCTCGCTCAGCCGCAGGCGCAATCTGGCGCAACGGCGGTGATGGCGGGTCTGCAGCCACTCCCTGAGGGGGCGGCGGAAAAGGCGCGAGCTGAGCTTCAGTCGCAACTTCCTTCAGGCTATACGCCTGTCTATATGAATCAGCTTGAACTGCTTTATGCGGCGCGAGATATGAAACCCATGTGGGAAAATCGCGAAGCCGTCAAAGCGTTCCAGCAACAGCTGGCAGAGGTCGCTATTGCGGGCTTCCAGCCTCAGTTCACCACCTGGGTGGCGTTACTGACCGATCCTGCCGTTAACGGCATCGCGCGCGATCTGGTGTTGTCTGATGCGATGATGGGGTATCTCCATCTGATCGCCAATATTCCGGTCAAAGGCAACCGCTGGCTGTACAGCAGTAAACCGTATGCACTGGCGACGCCACCGCTGTCGGTCATCAATCAGTGGCAGGTTGCGCTGGATAATGGACAACTTCCGACGTTTATTGCCGGGCTGGCACCTCAGCACCCGCAGTATGCGTCAATGCACGCGTCGCTATTAGCGCTGGTGGGTGATTCACGTCCATGGCCGCAACTGACCGGCAAAGCAACGCTACGACCGGGTCAGTGGAGCAACGACGTGCCTGCGCTGCGGGAAATACTGCAACGTACCAGGATGCTGGAAGGCGGACCGAAAATTGCGCTGCCGGGAGATGAGACCCCGTCAGAAGCGGTGGTCAGCCCGTCAGCCGTTGCCGTTGAAACCCCGAGCGCTGACACGGCAAAACAGACTGCGCCGCGCAGTAAGCCAGCACCGGCTGTCCGTGCTGCGTATGATAAAGAGCTGGTTGAAGCGGTAAAACGCTTCCAGACGTGGCAAGGGTTGGGCGCAGATGGCGCTATTGGCCCGGCTACCCGCGACTGGCTGAACGTGACCCCCGCGCAGCGTGCAGGGGTACTGGCGCTCAATATCCAGCGTCTGCGTTTGCTTCCATCTGAACTGTCGACGGGTATTATGGTGAATATTCCGGCGTATTCGCTGGTTTATTATCAGAATGGTAATCAGGTGCTGGCGTCCAGGGTGATTGTCGGTCGTCCCGATCGTAAAACGCCGATGATGAGCAGCGCGCTGAATAACGTGGTGGTCAATCCGCCATGGAACGTCCCGCCGACGCTGGCGCGTAAGGATATTCTGCCCAAGCTGTGGAACGATCCTGGCTACCTTGAACGTCACGGCTATACCGTGATGCGGGGCTGGAACAGCAGAGAAGCGATTGATCCGTGGCAGGTTGACTGGTCAACCATCACGCCGTCAAATTTACCGTTCCGTTTCCAGCAGGCGCCGGGAGCGCGTAACTCGTTGGGCCGCTACAAGTTCAATATGCCAAGTTCCGATGCAATTTATCTGCACGACACGCCTAACCATAATTTGTTCCAGAAGGATTCCCGGGCGCTTAGTTCCGGTTGCGTGCGTGTGAACAAGGCTTCTGAACTGGCAAACATGCTGTTACAGGATGCGGGCTGGAACGATACGCGAATTTCCGATGCGCTGAAGCAGGGCGACACGCGCTACGTCAATATTCGTCAGACTATCCCGGTCAATCTGTATTACCTGACGGCGTTTGTTGGCGCGGACGGGCGTACCCAGTATCGTACAGATATTTACAATTATGATCTGACAGCGCGATCCAGCGCACAAATTGTGGCAAAAGCAGAACAATTAATCAGGTAAATGAAGAAGTTCTGGTTAATCTGTTGTCGTAATAATTGGCAGTGACAGGGGCATCGGCCCAGAAGCCCCGTCATTGCTGGGGTTGGGCCAACTTGACGGCGGCTTTGATGCCAGTTAAGGTGCCTATCGTGCGCTAAAGCATATAGACGATAACATTGACCTGTAGACCTTAAACCATGGACAAATTTGACGCTAATCGCCGCAAACTGCTGGCGTTAGGTGGCGCTGCCCTCGGAGCTGCCATCTTGCCTGTGCCTGCGTTTGCCACACTCTCTACCCCGCGTCCGCGTATTTTGACTCTGAGCAACCTCAACACCGGAGAGTCAATTAAAGCGGAATTTTTTGATGGCAGAGCTTATATTCAGGATGAATTAGCCAAACTTAACCATTTTTTCCGTGACTATCGCGCGAATAAGGTGAAGTCCATCGATCCCAGACTCTTCGATCAGCTTTTCCGCCTGCAAGGGCTGTTGGGAACACGTAAGCCCGTTCAACTGATTTCCGGTTATCGTTCACTGGATACCAACAATGAATTGCGTGCGCACAGCCGTGGGGTTGCGAAACAAAGCTATCACACCAAAGGCCAGGCCATGGATTTTCATATTGAAGGCATTTCGTTAAGTAATATTCGCAAAGCCGCGTTATCTATGCGCGCAGGTGGTGTAGGATACTACCCACGCAGTAACTTTGTGCATATTGACACCGGGCCGGCGCGGCACTGGTGATTAACGAAACAGGAGCAGTATGAACTATCGTATTATTCCGGTCACCGCGTTCTCCCAGAACTGTTCTTTGATCTGGTGTGAGCAAACGCGTCTGGCAGCGCTTGTCGATCCCGGCGGCGATGCTGAAAAAATCAAACAGGAAGTGGATGCCAGCGGCATCACGTTGACGCAAATCCTGCTCACTCACGGACACCTCGATCATGTGGGTGCCGCGGCGGAACTGGCGCAACACTACGGAGTACCGGTTATCGGTCCGGAAAAAGAAGATGAGTTCTGGCTGCAGGGGTTGCCTGCACAGAGTCGCATGTTTGGCCTCGGCGAATGTCAGCCACTGACGCCCGACCGTTGGCTTAACGAAGGAGATCGTGTCAGCGTAGGGAATGTGACTTTACAGGTGTTGCATTGCCCGGGCCATACGCCTGGACACGTTGTTTTCTTTGATGAGCAGTCGCAACTTCTTATCTCAGGCGACGTGATTTTTAAAGGTGGAGTCGGGCGCTGTGATTTCCCGCGCGGCGATCACAGCCAGTTGATTGACTCGATCAAACGTAAGCTGTTGCCGTTAGGCGATGACGTGACGTTTATTCCGGGTCATGGCCCGCTGTCGACGCTGGGCTATGAACGGTTGCACAATCCGTTCCTGCAGGATGAAATGCCTGTCTGGTAATTCCTGTTAAAAAGCCCGCTTATCGCGGGCTTTGCTTTTATCGCACGTCTTACAGCACGGCAACAATGGCTTCGCACAGCGGCGCCATGTTATCCGGCGTCATTCCGGCAACGTTGACGCGACCAGAAGCCACCGCATAAACGCCAAACTCTTCACGCAGACGCAGAACCTGCTCTTTGGTCAGGCCGCTGAATGAGAACATGCCGTTTTGTTTGATGATGAAGCTGAAATCGCGTTCAGCCCCTTTCTCTTGCAGGGTGTTCACAAACAGCAGACGCATACGCTGAATGCGCTGGCGCATGTCGGTCAGTTCCTGTTCCCAGATTGCGCGCAGCGCATCGTTGCTGAGGATTGTGGCAACCACTGATGCGCCGTGGGCTGGCGGGTTAGAGTAGTTCGCACGAATGGCGGATTTCATCTGGCTGAAGGCGCGGTCAACGGTTTCCGCATCTGCCGCAACCAACGTACAGGCACCCACACGTTCGTTGTACAGGCCAAAGTTCTTGGAGTAGGAGCTCGCGACAATCAGCTCTTTGTGCAGCGCGGCGAACGCGCGCAGTCCTTCCGCGTCTTCTTCCAGACCACGAGCGAAGCCCTGATACGCGAAGTCAAATAGCGGCAACCAGCCTTTCTCGACGGAAAGCTGTGCCAGGGTTTGCCACTGCTCAAGCGTAGGATCGATACCGGTTGGGTTATGGCAGCAACCGTGGAATAGCACCACATCGCCCGCCTGTGCTTCGCTCAGGCTGTTTAGCAGCGCATCGAAGTCGAGTGAATGGTTTTCTGCGTCGTAATAAGCGTACTCGCGTACTTCCAGCCCGGCGGAGTTAAACACGCTCTTATGGTTCGGCCAGCTTGGGTTGCTCACCCAGACGCGTTTTACTGCCGTATTTTTTGCCAGGAAGTCGGCAGCAACGCGTAGCGCGCCGGTGCCGCCCGGCGTTTGCGCCGTGCGTGCGCGTTTGTCATTGATAAGATGACTACCTTTGCCGAACAGCAGCTCCTGCGTGCAACGGCCAAATTCCGGAATACCGTCAATGCCGAGGTAGTTTTTTGTTGTTTCATTTTCGAGTAAGTATTGCTCGGCTTTTTTAACGCTGGTCAGCACTGGCGTTTTGCCAGTTTCATCTTTATAGACACCGATCCCAAGGTTAATTTTCGAAGGACGGTCATCAGCACGAAACAGATCGGCCAGACCCAGAATGGGGTCGGCAGGGGCGGCAGTAATGTTCTCAAACATGACGAGGTTCCATTGTGGTTACAGAAGGGAAATCCGTTATCAGGTTAACGGCAGATTTACAAAATGCCAACCGTTAGTGATGAAAAGCCTGAAGGTTTTTTGAAGTCGCAAGATTTTGCTGACAGGCATAAAAAAACAGGACCGAAGTCCTGTTTTTTAGGCATTTAGCAAAGGGGTCTGCTATTAGAACTGGTATACGATACCCAGAGCAACGGTGTCGTCAGAGTTCACGCCCAGTTTGTTGTCAGAATCAATCTGGTTGATCTGGTAGTCAACATAGGTGGACATGTTTTTGTTGAAGTAGTAGGTGGCACCCACTTCAATGTAGTTCACCAGATCTTCGCTACCTACACCTTCTACGTCTTTCGCTTTAGATTTGTTGTAGGAGATGGACGGACGCAGGCCGAAATCGAACTGGTACTGAGCGACCACGAAGAAGTCCTGAGTTTTGTTGGCGAAACCACCGCTGATCGGAGTAGCGTTACGGGTTTCACCGTAGTTGGTCGCCAGGTAGATGTTGTTCGCGTCATATTTCAGACCGGTCGCCCACTGCTCAGCTTTTTCGCCACTGCCACGCAGTGCCGGATCTTGCTGTGCATTAGTACGGTCAGCTGCACCGTAAGCACCTACAACAGCGAAGCCTTCGAACTCATAGCTGATGGAGCCGCCAACGCCGTCACCATTAGAACGACGAACATCGCTGAAGTTGGTGCTGGTCGGATCGGTAGCGTCAACTTCGTAGCTGCTTGCGCGCTCGTTTTTGCCCAGGTACTGAACACCGAAGTTCAGGCCATCAACCAGACCGAAGAAGTTAGCGTTACGGTAAGTTGCTACGCCACCAACACGGCCAACGAAGAAGTTATCGCTGTATGCAGTATCACCGCCGAATTCTGGCAGCATATCGGTGTAACCCAGTGCATCGTAAACGATACCGTAGTTACGACCATAGTCGAAGGAGCCCGCATCACCGAATTTCAGACCGGCGAACGCCAGACGGGTTTTGTTGTTGTTCTGTGCGTCAGAACCGCCTTCAGAGTTGTTACCGGCGAAGTTATATTCCCACTGGCCGTAACCGGTCAGTTGGTCATTGATCTGAGTTTCCCCTTTGAAACCAAGACGAGCATAAGTCTGGTCGCCGTCGTTGCCTTTGTTATCAGAAAAATAGTGCAGACCTACCGCTTTACCGTACAGGTCCAGTTTGTTGCCGTCTTTGTTGTAGATTTCTGCAGCGTTAGCTGCACCGGCTACCAGCAGGGCAGGGATAACCACTGCCAGAATATTGCGCTTCATCATTATTTATTACCCTCATGGTTTTTTTATGACACCTGCCACTGCCGTCAATAAATTACGTCAATAAAAATTTACGGAACTATTGATGAGAGTTTGGTGTCTTTATGTGTCTGACAGGCATCTTTCCATTCAAACTAACGTTTCGCTACCGTGAAAGTGCTACAAAGATAAAGAATTAGTTTCAGAAAGAAAAAATGTGTAACTAATTATTTCATTTTTGGAACTTTGTGAACGATATCAAATTTCGAAACGATTTCAGCGCCAGAACACACCACTTATATCTATTTATATGATTTTCTTATCTTTAATTTGAATAAAAGAAAAACGACGTACAGAAAATAGACATTTCCAGTTTTGCTTATGGCATTATCTGGACGTCTGGAATGCTGTTGGATTGTTTAAAAAATGTGCTAATGGGTGAGTAAATACTAATCCGCAAGAAAACTACGGTTTATTTTTTGTGCAGAAATATTACAACGTAATACCCAGTAACAGGAGTGGAGGATTTCGGGGTTGATCTTAGAATTGCTTACTTATTACTCACAAAAACTGACATTTCAGGCAATAAAAAAGGCCAGCAACGCTGGCCTTTTTGTGAACGATCTTAGAACGTCGCATTACGCGGTGTACGCGGGAAGGCAATCACGTCACGAACGTTCTGTACGCCGGTGACGTAGGCGATCAGGCGCTCAAAGCCGAGACCGAAGCCGGAGTGCGGCACGGTACCGTAGCGGCGCAGATCGCGATACCACCAGTAATCTTCTTTATTGAGACCCATTTCCAGCATGCGCGCATCCAGCACATCCAGACGCTCTTCACGCTGAGAACCACCGATGATTTCACCGATACCCGGCGCCAGAACGTCCATCGCGGCAACGGTTTTTCCATCTTCGTTCAGGCGCATATAGAACGCTTTAATATCTTTCGGATAGTTTTTCACTACCACTGGTGCCTTAAAGTGTTCTTCTGCCAGATAACGTTCGTGCTCGGAGGAGAGATCGACACCCCAGTAAACCGGGTTCTCAAACTTTCTGCCTTTCTTAATGCACTCTTCCAGAATAACGATTGCATCGGTGTAATCTACCTGGGCGAAATCCGCTTCAATGAAACGTTCCAGACGGCTAATCGCCTCTTTATCTACGCGCTCGGCAAAGAACTTCATGTCGTCAGCACGCTCGGTCAGTACGGCTTTGAAGGCATATTTCAGCATGCCTTCCGCCAGGCCGGCGATATCGCTCAGGTTGGCAAACGCCACTTCCGGTTCCAGCATCCAGAACTCGGCCAGGTGACGGCTGGTGTTGGAATTTTCCGCACGGAAAGTCGGGCCGAAGGTATAGATTTTCGACAGCGCACAGGCGTAAGTTTCACCGTTCAACTGGCCGGATACGGTCAGGAAGGACTCTTTACCAAAGAAGTCTTTGTCGAAATCCACTTTGCCCTGATCGTCACGCGGCAGGTTTTCCAGATCCAGCGTCGACACGCGGAACATCTCACCAGCACCTTCGGTATCGGATGCGGTGATCAGCGGAGTGGAAACCCAGAAGAAGCCCTGCTCATCAAAGAAACGGTGCAGCGCCTTGGCCAGCGTGTGGCGAACACGTGCAACGGCACCAATCATGTTGGTACGCGGACGCAGGTGCGCAACTTCACGCAGGTACTCGATGCTGTGACGTTTCGCCGCCATCGGGTAGGTGTCTGGATCTTCAACCCAACCGCTAACTTCAACCTCAGAGGCCTGGATCTCAAAACTCTGTCCTTGTCCCGGAGAGGCCACAACCTTGCCGGTGACGATAACGGAGCAGCCGGTGGTCAGACGCAGCACTTCTTCATTGTAATTGGGCAGAGAATTATTAATGACGGCCTGTACAGGATCAAAGCAGGAACCGTCATAAACGGCGAGGAAGGAGATGCCAGCTTTTGAATCTCGGCGGGTACGTACCCATCCGCGCACGGTGACTTCGCTGTCAACGGCTACGCGGCCCTGGAGTACGTCGGCTACAGGCACAACGCTCATAATATTCTCTCTGTTAATAGTCCGATATATAAACACATGTTCCCCGGAATGGGGATTTCCTATGTTACCTGGCATCTGCAATCAGACAAGTAGAATTAACAGGAAAAGAAAAGAATTCAGAAATAAATGCTAAAAGGGAGCCGAAGCGGCTCCCTGGCAGGATTAACTGGCTTTTTTGATATGCGGTAAATCAAACGCTTTGCGCAATGCGCGAACAAAAGCTTTGTCGTGGCAAATGGTTTTGCCCGGACTATCAGACAGTTTGGCAACCGGTTTACCGTTGCACTCCACCAGTTTGATCACGATGTTAAGCGGCTTAACTTGCGGAATATCGCACGTCAGACGCGTGCCAATACCAAAACTCAACTTCACGCGGGATGAGAAATGCCGGTAAAGATCGACGGCTTTATTCAGATCCAGATTGTCGGAAAAGACCAGCGTTTTGCTGTGCGGGTCGATACCTAACTTTTCATAGTGAGCGATAGCTTTTTCACCCCATTCAACCGGATCGCCAGAGTCATGGCGCAGTCCCTGGTAACGGGTGGCAAATTCGCTGCCAAAATCGCGTAAGAACGCATCCATTGTGATGCAGTCAGTCAGCGCAATACCTAGCTGATCCGGATATTCATTCAGCCATGCGGCGAGAGCGGCGCGTTGACTGGTTGCCAGTTCAGGGCTTATCTGTTGATGCGCCTGGAACCACTCGTGCGCCTGTGTGCCCATCGGGGTTAGCGACAAACGACGCGCCAGATCGTAGTTACTGGTGCCAACAAACCACGACTCCTGCTGTAAACGCTTAACGATAGCCTGTTGCACTTCACGGGAAAAACGGCGACGAGTGCCGAAATCCATCAGGTGGAAGCGGGACATATCGAGACTTGACGTTAAAGCAGAGAAATCGACTAGTTTCGTCTCTAGCGTATCGAGGGCCTGCGCGACACCCACTTCTGGTGAGCGATACCGATGGACCAGCTCACTGATCACCGCCAGCAGTGGGACTTCCCACATGATGACTTCACGCCATGGGCCAGTTAAGCGGATATTCAGCTTCCCGTTGTCGTTGCTGATGGATACCTGTTGCGGGTTATAGCGAAAATCGCGCAGCCAGTTGAGGTAATCCGCTTTGAAGAAGGGCAGGCCGGAGAGCCACTGGTACTCTTCATCCTGCAGGCGCAGATGCTGCATAGCATTAACCTGCTCGCGAATGGTGTCGGCATAAATACCCAGCAGGTCGTCGCCTCGGCAACGAAATTCAGCCGCTACCTGCACATCATAGTAGTGGTGAAATACGGCTTGCTGCATATGCAACTTATAAGCATCTGTATCCAGCAACGAGTGCAGAACAGGAGAAGCGAATTGTGTCATAGGTGCGCAGTAGCATCCTCTCACGGGAGCGTTTAGTACAATAAACAACTAAGAAAACCGCTGGAGTATACCTTGTTTAGCGATTTATTGAACCCCGATCACACCATAAGCTGACGTTAGGGTCGAGTGCATTTCGTGCCTCGTGTTATAAAAATGTAGCGAAAAGAGTGTTTGTGCCTGAAAAGATAAACATTCTGCGTAGCGCGATTTCCGCAACAGGAATAGACTGGAGTCGAGACTCTTCAAAAGATGCTAAAGGTTTTTTTATGACACAACAGCCACAAGCCAAATACCGCCACGACTACCGTGCGCCGGATTACCAGATTACTGATATTGACTTGACCTTTGACCTGGATGCTGAAAAAACCGTGGTCACGGCAGTGAGCCAGGCTGTTCGTCATGGCGCATCGGATGCCCCGCTGAAACTGGATGGAGAAGATCTGACGCTGGTCTCTCTCCACGTCAACGATGAACCGTGGACCGCTTATAAAGAAGAAGCGGGTGCGCTGGTGATCAGCAATCTGCCCGAGCGTTTTACGCTGCGTATTGTGAATGAAATCAGCCCGGCCCGGAATACCGCGCTGGAAGGCCTGTATCAATCGGGCGATGCACTCTGCACTCAGTGCGAAGCGGAAGGCTTCCGCCATATTACCTGGTATCTCGACCGCCCTGACGTGCTGGCGCGTTTTACCACCAAAATTATTGCCGATAAGAGTCAATATCCGTTCCTGCTCTCCAACGGTAACCGCACCGGCGAGGGGGAACTGGAAAACGGTCGTCACTGGGTTCAGTGGCAGGATCCGTTCCCGAAGCCGTGCTATCTGTTTGCGCTGGTTGCCGGTGATTTCGACGTGCTGCGCGACACCTTTACGACCCGTTCCGGGCGCGAAGTCGCGCTGGAGCTGTACGTGGATCGCGGCAATCTCGACCGTGCGCCGTGGGCGATGACCTCGTTACAGAACTCAATGAAGTGGGACGAAGAGCGCTTCGGCCTGGAGTACGATCTCGACATCTATATGATCGTCGCTGTCGACTTCTTTAATATGGGCGCGATGGAGAATAAAGGGCTTAATATCTTTAACTCCAAATATGTGCTAGCGCGTACCGATACCGCCACCGACAAAGACTATCTCGATATTGAGCGCGTGATCGGCCATGAATATTTCCACAACTGGACCGGTAACCGCGTTACCTGCCGCGACTGGTTCCAGTTGAGCCTGAAAGAGGGCTTGACCGTTTTCCGCGATCAGGAGTTCAGTTCGGATCTCGGTTCCCGTGCCGTTAACCGGATTAGCAACGTGCGCACCATGCGCGGCCTGCAGTTTGCTGAAGATGCCAGTCCGATGGCGCATCCGATCCGCCCGGACATGGTCATTGAAATGAACAACTTCTACACCCTGACCGTGTATGAAAAGGGCGCAGAAGTGATTCGCATGATCCACACCCTGCTGGGTGAGGCAAATTTCCAGAAAGGGATGCAACTGTACTTTGAACGTCACGACGGCAGCGCGGCGACCTGCGATGACTTCGTTCAGGCCATGGAAGATGCGTCCAACGTTGATCTTTCCCATTTCCGCCGCTGGTACAGCCAGTCCGGCACGCCAATTGTCACCGTTAAAGATGACTACAACCCGGAAACCGAACAATACACGCTGACTCTCAGCCAGCGCACGCCGCCAACGCCGGATCAGGCGGAAAAACTGCCGCTGCATATTCCGTTTGCCATCGAACTGTATGACAACGAAGGTAAAGTGATCCCGCTGCAAAAAGGCGGTCACCCGGTGAATTCGGTACTGAATTTCACCCAGGCGGAGCAGACGTTTGTCTTTGATAACGTTTACTTTCAGCCGGTACCGGCGCTGTTGTGCGAGTTTTCAGCCCCGGTGAAACTAGAATACAAGTGGAGCGATCAGCAACTGACGTTCCTGATGCGTCACGCGCGTAACGACTTCTCCCGCTGGGATGCGGCGCAAAGCCTGCTGGCGACCTACATCAAGCTCAACGTAAACCGCCATCAGCAGGGCCAGCCGCTGTCTCTGCCGGTGCATGTGGCGGATGCGTTCCGCGCGGTGCTGCTGGATGAGAAGATCGATCCGGCGCTGGCGGCGGAGATCCTGACGTTACCTTCGGCAAACGAAATTGCTGAGCTGTTTGATATCATCGATCCGCTGGCGATCGCTGAAGTTCGCGAAGCGTTAACGCGTACGCTGGCGACCGAACTGGCGGATGAGTTCCTGGCGATCTACAACGCCAACCGGCTGGAGGAGTACCGTGTTGAGCATGCGGACATCGGTAAACGTACGCTGCGTAACGCCTGCCTGCGCTTCCTGGCCTTTGGTGAAACGACGCTGGCGGATACGCTGGTAAGTAAGCAGTATCGTGAAGCTAACAACATGACCGATGCGCTGGCGGCGCTGTCTGCGGCCGTAGCGGCGCAACTGCCGTGCCGTGATGCGCTGATGCAGGAGTATGACGACAATTGGCATCAGGACGGTCTGGTGATGGACAAATGGTTTATCCTGCAGGCCACCAGCCCGGCGGATAACGTGCTGGATACGGTACGCGGTCTGTTGAAACATCGTTCGTTCAGCCTGAGCAACCCGAACCGTATTCGTTCGCTGATTGGTGCGTTTGCCGGCAGTAACCCGGCGGCGTTCCATGCGGAAGATGGCAGCGGATATCAGTTCCTGGTTGAGATGTTGACCGAGCTTAACAGCCGTAACCCGCAGGTGGCGTCACGTCTGATCGAACCTTTGATCCGTCTGAAACGTTACGATGTGAAGCGTCAGCAAAAAATGCGTGCCGCGCTGGAACAATTGAAAGGGCTGGAGAATCTTTCCGGCGATCTGTACGAGAAGGTAACCAAAGCGTTAGCCTGAGACGTTGACCTGTCGTTTTTGTAGGCCGGATAAGGCGGTAACCCCGCTATCCGGCAAAATGCCCGGTGGCGCTCATGCTTACCGGGCCTACAACGTCCTGAATACTTATCCATGCCGACGGATCGGCTGTTCCGTTACCCCACGCTGCATCACCCGACTCAATACGTTGGCCTCCAGCTCCGCTAAACGCACCGATCCCAGGCGGCGGGGGCGTGCAATGTCGACCGTCAAATCCAGTCCAATCTTGCCATCCTCAATCAGCAACACCCGATCGGCCATCGCCACGGCTTCGCTGACGTCATGTGTCACCAGTAGCACGGTAAAACCATGCTCCTGCCACAGCGAAACAATGAGATCTTGCATCTCCAGACGTGTTAACGCATCCAGCGCGCCAAGCGGTTCGTCAAGCAACAGCAGGCCCGGCCGGTGGATTAGCGCCCGCGCAAGGGCAACTCGCTGCTTTTGTCCGCCGGAAAGCGCTGCTGGCCATTCGCTCGCCCGCTCTTCCAGCCCAACCGCCGCCAGCGCCTGACGCGCAGCGTCCCGCCAGTGGCCCTTCAGACCCAGTCCCACGTTGTCGATCACCGATTTCCACGGCAAAAGTCGGGCATCCTGAAACATCATGCGGGTGTCGTCCTGACTATCGCGAAGCGGCGTGGTCCCTGCCAGCAGTTCACCGGCGTTCGGCGATTCCAGCCCCGCCAGCAGGCGTAGCAGAGTGCTTTTTCCCCCACCGCTACGCCCGACGACGGCAACAAACTGTCCCGCCGGGATATGGAGATCAAGCTGATTCAGTACGATGTTACCCGCGTACTTTTTCGTTACCGCATTCAGCAGGAGCGGTGTACCCTGGTTCAGACGGGCGGTATTCATACGGTGGCCTCCTTCACATGATAAGCCGGGTTCCAGCGCAACCAGACGCGTTCCAGCAGTTGAGCGCTGACGTCGGCCAGTTTACCGAGCAGGGCGTAGAGAATAATGGCGACAACCACGATATCCGTTTGCAGGAATTCGCGAGCGTTCATCGCCAGATAACCGATTCCTGAATTGGCTGAAATGGTCTCCGCGACGATCAGCGTCAGCCACATCAGCCCCAGCGCAAAGCGCACGCCGACCATGATCGAGGGCAGGGCGCCGGGCAGGATCACATGGATAAACAGCGAAAAGCCGGATAATCCGTAGCTACGCGCCATCTCCACCAGGCCGCGATCGATGTTGCGGATCCCGTGCCAGGTATTGATATAGACAGGAAAGAGCGTCCCCAGCGCGACCAGAAAAATCTTCGCGGTTTCATCAATGCCAAACCACAAAATCACTAACGGGATGAGAGCCAGATGTGGAACGTTGCGCAGCATCTGAATGGAGGTATCCAGCAGGCGTTCTCCCCAGCGCGATAAGCCGCTGATCAGCCCCAGCGTCAGGCCAATCGAACCGCCGATCGAAAAGCCGATCAGCGCACGCCAGGAACTGATGGCCAGATGCTGCCAGAGTTCGCCGCTGGCGGAGAGCGTCCAGAAGGCGATGATCACCCCTTCCGGTGAGGGTAAAATACGCCCGGAGAGCCAGCCCATGGAGGAGGCCAGTTGCCAGACGGCGACGATGCCCACCGGTAAAAACCAGGGGGCAACGCGTAACAACCACTTTTTCGTTGGCGTTGCCATCATGGTTCTCCTCAGCTTTGCGCAACCTTACGCGGGATAAATTCATTCGCCACCGCTTCACCCTGCTGATGCTGGCGTTGCGGTTGTGGGACTTCCGGGATCGCGACGTCCAGATGCGGGAACAACAGTTCGCCGACCCGGTACGCCTCTTCCAGATGTGGGTAGCCGGAAAGGACAAAGCTGTCGATGCCCAGCGCGGCATACTCGTTGATGCGCGCCGCCACCGTCGGTCCGTCGCCGACCAGCGCGGTCCCGGCGCCACCGCGCACCAGACCCACACCGGCCCACAAATTCGGGCTGATCTCCAGTTGGTCGCGCTTGCCGTTATGCAGCGCCGCCATTCGGTGCTGACCGACAGAATCCGTCCGGGCAAACGCCGCTTGCGCCTTCGCGATCGTGTCGTCATCAAGGTGAGCGATCAGCCGGTCCGCGGCTCGCCATGCTTCTTCGTTGGTTTCACGGACAATGACGTGCAGGCGAATGCCAAAACGAATGTTACGCCCACGCGCCGCCGCTTTGGCTCGTACCTGGGCTATCTTCTCTTTCACCAGCTCAGGCGGTTCGCCCCAGGTGAGGTAAAGATCGACCTGTTTAGCGGCCAGATCCTGGGCGACATCGGAAGAGCCGCCGAAGTAAAGTGGGGGATAGGGTTGCTGGATGGGCGGGAAGAACAGTTTCGCTCCGCGAACGTGAATGTGCTTACCGTTGAAGTCGACGGTTTCACCCTGCAATAAACGACGCCAGACCTGGGTGAACTCCGAAGAGGCCTCGTAACGTTCACTGTGATCGAGAAACACACCGTCGCCCGCCAGTTCCTGTGGATCGCTGCCGGTGACCAGGTTAAACAGCGCGCGACCGTTGGAGAGGCGGTCAAGCGTAGCGGCCTGCCGTGCGGCGACTGTCGGTGAAGTGACGCTCGGGCGCAATGCGACCAGGAATTTGAGTCGCTGAGTTACCGGGATCATTGATGCCGCGACCAGCCACGCGTCTTCACAGGATCGCCCGGTGGGGATCAACACACCGGTGAATCCCAGACGATCCGCCGCCTGCGCAATCTGCTGTAAATAGCCATGATCCACCGGACGCGAGCCTTCCTCCGTCCCCAGATAGTGACCGTCACCGTGCGTCGGTAAAAACCAGAACATATTCAGACTCATAATGATTTTCCTTCCTGTTGAGTGGGGTGCCAGATGCGCTGGCGGATATCGATTTTTTTCGGTACCAGGCGGTTGTCGTAAAACAGATCTGCGGTTTGTTGTTGCAACGCGGCTACAGCGTCACTGACCGGTGAAATGCGGGTCGGCGGGCGATGATCGAGATATGACGCAATCACGGGCTCTGGCAGTCCCATTGTTTTCGCCAGCAGGGCAATGCTTTCCTGCCGCTGGCTGAGGGTTAACGCATCTGCCTGACTGAAGGTATCCAGCACGCCCTGAATGAACGCGCCGTTCTTCTCAGCGTACGGTCGCGCGGCGAGATAGAACGATCCCGTTTGTTTCAGATCGCTGCCGTCTTTCAGTACGCGCACACCGCCCTGCAATAATGCAGCGGAATAGTAAGGATCCCAGATGGCCCATGCATCAACGTTACCCTGCTGGAACGCCGCTCGGGCATCGGCAGGGGTAAGATACGTCGGCTGGATATCGGTAAATTTCAGCCCGGCCTGTTGCAGGGCGCGCAGCAGCAGGTTGTGCGAGCTGGATCCTTTCTGGAACGCCACTTTATGGCCTTTCAGTTCCGCCACCGTTTTGATGGGGCTGTTTTCCGGCACCAGAATCACTTCGGCTTTCGGTTTCGCCGGTTCTACGCCGACGTACACTAAATCTGCGCCAGCGGCCTGGGCGAAAATGGGCGGAATATCGCCGGTGCTGCCCAGATCAATACTGCCGACGTTCAGGGCTTCCAGCATTTGCGGTCCGGCGGGAAATTCAATCCAGGATATTTTGGTTCCGGGATAACGCGTTTCCAGCAGCTGGTGGCTTTTCGCCAGGACCATACTGATGCTGCCTTTCTGATAGCCTATACGCAGGGCATCAGGTGAGGGCTCCGCCGCCTGTGTCAGTCCGCAAAAGGCCAGCAGTCCGGCGAATGCCAGCCATGCCGTACGAGCTTTGAGAAGATTACGCATGGGCCGCACCTCGCACAGTATCAAAAGCAGGAACCTTAACGTCGCGGCGGTGCAGGGCGTGCCAGAACGTTTCCAGCGCTTTATCAAGACGCAGCTGCAAATTTGGCGTGAAATGAGGCTTATGCTGATAGTCGATCACCTGGGAGTCATCGGCAAAGACGCCGTGTAAAATCTCCTGCGCCTTCAGGGCGCTGAGCACCGGTTTCAGCGCGTAATCGACGGCAAGCAGATGTGCAACGGTGCCGCCTGTCGCCAGAGGCAGGACGACTTTACCTTCCAGCGCCCGTTCGGGGAGCAGATCGAGCAGCGTTTTTAGCGCCCCGGAATAGGCGGCTTTATAAACCGGCGTGGCAACGATCAGGCCGTCCGCCTCTTTCAGTTGTGCGACCAGTGTTTTCAATGCCGGGCTGTCGAAACGGGCATACAGCAGATCTTCAGGCTCGAAGTTGTGCAGATTCCAGTGGTACACCTCAACGTCCTGACCGTTCAATTTTTCCCGGGCATATTCCAGTAAAGCACTGGATCGAGAGGGAAAGCGTGGGCTTCCCGCCAAAGTGATGACGCGCATAATTGCATTCTCCCCTTATAACCAATTGTTCGCTTTGATTTAACATTGATAACAATTTTTGCAGTCTGACAGAGGGGAATCGGGAATCGAAATGATTTATGCGGAATTGAAAAGCTGAAAATTGCATAAAAAGAAGCTGCCAGGGAAAACGTTTGCTTTTTATTGCCGCAGGTCAATTCCCTTTTTGTTCGATATCACCCATAATACGCCCCCGGTTTGCACACCGGGAATCCAGGAGAGTTCATGTACTACCCCTTCGTTCGTAAAGCCCTTTTCCAGCTCGATCCAGAGCGCGCTCATGAATTAACTTTTCAGCAATTACGTCGTGTGACGGGAACGCCGCTAGAAGCGTTGATCCGCCAGAAGGTCCCGGCGAAACCGGTCACCTGTATGGGATTAACCTTTAAAAATCCGCTTGGTCTGGCTGCTGGTCTGGACAAGGACGGGGAGTGTATTGATGCCCTGGGCGCGATGGGATTTGGCTCGATCGAGATCGGCACCGTGACCCCGCGTCCACAGCCCGGCAATGATAAGCCAAGACTGTTCCGCCTGGTCGATGCCGAAGGTTTGATCAACCGTATGGGCTTTAATAACCACGGCGTTGATAACCTGGTCGAGAACGTTAAAAAGGCCCATTATGACGGGGTGCTCGGAATTAATATCGGCAAAAATAAAGATACGCCGGTTGAGCAGGGTAAAGATGACTATCTGATTTGTATGGAAAAAATCTATGCCTATGCCGGTTATATTGCCATTAATATCTCCTCGCCAAATACGCCGGGATTACGTTCATTACAATATGGCGACGCGCTGGATGATTTGCTTACGGCGATTAAAAATAAACAAAACGATCTGCAAAAGATCCACCAGAAATATGTTCCGATCGCTGTAAAGATCGCGCCGGATCTTTCTGAGGAAGAACTGATCCAGGTTGCCGATAGTTTAGTACGCCATAATATTGATGGTGTTATTGCCACCAATACAACACTCGATCGTTCTTTGGTTCAGGGAATGAAAAATTGCGATCAAATGGGTGGCTTAAGTGGTCGTCCGCTGCAATTAAAAAGTACAGAAATTATCCGCCGTCTGTCTCAGGAATTAAAAGGTCAGTTGCCTGTTATTGGCGTTGGCGGTATCGACTCAGTGATTGCCGCGCGCGAGAAGATGGCTGCCGGGGCGTCGCTGGTTCAGATTTATTCTGGTTTTATTTTTAAAGGTCCGCCACTGATTAAAGAAATCGTTACCCATATTTGATTTTTTCTCTCTCTTTATCAGAATATCAGACAACCAGGGGTTTATTTCCTCCCCTGGTTGTTTTATATTCTTTCACTGTTGCTTATTTAAACATTTTAAGCTTTGCTTATTAAGGTAATAAACGAAGCGGCGAAAAAGGACAATTTTGCAACGGGGCGATGGAGAGGGGAGAGAAAACAATGCGAATTAAACCTGACGATAACTGGCGCTGGTATTATGACGAAGAGCATGACCGAATGATGCTCGATTTAGCCAATGGCATGTTATTTCGCTCGCGTTTTGCCCGCAAAATGCTCACCCCGGATGCATTCTCACCGTCCGGTTTTTGCGTTGACGATGCCGCGCTGTACTTCTCCTTTGAAGAAAAGTGCCGCGACCTTGAGCTCTCTAAAGACCAGAAAGCTGAGCTGGTGCTCAATGCGCTGGTGGCCATTCGCTATCTGAAACCCCAAATGCCGAAAAGCTGGCACTTTGTGGCGCACGGCGAAAACTGGGTACCCGGCACTGGCGATGCGGCTTGTGTCTGGCTGAGCGATACCCAGGAACAAATCAATCTGTTAGTGGTAGAGCCTGGCGAAAATGCGGCGCTGTGCCTGCTGGCGCAACCCGGGGTGGTTGTGGCCGGGCGGACGATGCAGCTTGGTGATGCGATTAAAATAATGAATGACCGACTGAAGCCGTCGTTTCGTCCGCACAGCTTCAGCCTGGAACAGGCGGTTTAACGCGCCAGCTTCAGCGCGGTTTTTGGCACGCAGCTACAGCTGAGGATGGTGCCATCATCGCCAAGTGCCGATCTCTTCAGCGGGTTCACTTCGCCTTCCAGCAGTTTGATACGACAGCAGCCGCAAATTCCCGCCCGACACGAATAGGGTACCCGGATCCCCTGGTTTTCCAGTTGCTCAAGCAATACCTGTTGATTGTTCCCCTGAAACGCCTGTCCCTGCCAGTCGATGGTGACCGTCGCATTCGGTTGCTGCGCGACTTCAACCGTCTCCCCGGTGTCGGCGGCGCCATAAACGCGAGCCGGACCGGTCGATAAAACCTCCACTTCATCGCCCACGCGAATCACGCCGCTATTACGGGCGATCAGGTTCAGCCCAAAATCGACATCGCCATTGTCCGGCGCGGTACGGAAGGTTTGCAGCGTTGCCAGCGGCTCACCGGAGGGATGCTTTTGCCCTTTTTCCGGACTGACCGTGGTAAAAATACAGCGGCTGCACGGTTTCGCCACATCAAAGATAACCTCGCTAATGCGGATCACTTTCCAGTTGTCTTCTTCCCATGCCGTAGCACCAGAGACCACGATATTGGGGCGGAACTGTTCAACCTGCACCCCCGCCGGGCAGCGCTGCTGCAGATCGCGCAACGAAGCGTCATTCACCAGCAGATACGGGAAACCATCGGCAAAAGAGAGCGGCACGCCCGCGTGGCGTTTAACCCGCCGGGTCAACTGTGGTCCCACCCAACGCAGTTGCACGCTGCGGGAGAAGAAGCCGCTAAGCCACTGATTAATCGCATCGGGGGCGACTCGCGCGGTAAAATGGTTGCCCCAGACTTCCGTCGGCGCATCCTGGGCGGCAAAATCAGCAAACCGCACCAGCGCGCTGCTGCCGTCAGGCGCGGTCAAATGCAGGCCATCGTGCAGGGGCGAGGGGGTAAAGCGCACCATTTGTGGAAACTGACGCGCTGTGATGAAGGTGCCATCGGCTTCGGTAACCATAAAAATACGATCAAAAGCCAGACCGCTGACGTCTGCCAGAGCGTGGGTCAGCCCAATGCCACGCATTGATTTGACGGGGTGGATGAAAAGTCTGGATAACGTCAACACGGTACAGTCCCTCGAAAGAAATAAGCCTTCAACTTTATGACATAGCGCCCATATTAGCTATAATGCGCAGCAATTTTCTTCGAGTATAAGTGACGCTATGAATTCTTTGTTTGCCAGTACGGCCCGTGGGCTGGAAGAGCTGTTAAAAACTGAACTGGAAAGCCTCGGCGCCGTGGAGTGTCAGGTGGTTCAGGGTGGGGTCCATTTCCAGGGCGACACCCAGCTTGTTTACCAGAGCCTGATGTGGAGTCGCCTGGCCTCGCGCATTATTTTACCTTTGGGTGAGTGCAAAGTTTACAGTGACTTAGACCTTTACCTTGGTGTGCTGGCCATCGACTGGACGGCAATGTTTAATCCGGGTGCGACCTTTGCTGTCCACTTCAGCGGGCTGAACGACACCATTCGCAATAGCCAGTACGGCGCGATGAAAGTCAAGGATGCGATTGTTGACGCCTTCACGCGTAAAAATCTGCCGCGTCCGAATGTCGATCGCGAATCGCCCGACATCCGCGTAAACGTCTGGCTGAATAAAGACACGGCCAGCATTGCGCTGGATTTAAGCGGTGATGGTCTGCATCTGCGCGGCTATCGCGATCGCACCGGTCTGGCACCGATCAAAGAGACGCTGGCGGCGGCGATTGTGATGCGCTCTGGCTGGCAGCCGGGAACTCCATTGCTCGACCCGATGTGCGGTTCGGGCACGCTATTGATTGAGGCGGCGATGTGGGCAACCGATCGCGCACCGGGCTTACACCGTGGGCGTTGGGGCTTTAGCGGCTGGGCGCAGCATGATGACGCTATCTGGCAGGACGTGAAGGCGGAAGCGCAAACCCGCGCCCGCAAAGGTCTGGCTGAATATACCTCGCGTTTTTACGGTTCTGACAGTGATGCCCGAGTGATCGAACGCGCGCGCAGCAACGCCCGTCGCGCAGGGATTGGCGAACTGATTACCTTCGAAGTCAAAGACGTGGCGAAGCTGAGCAATCCGCTGCCGAAAGGTCCTTACGGGACGGTGATCAGCAACCCGCCTTACGGCGAACGTCTGGACAGCGAGCCGGCGCTGATTGCGCTGCACAGCCTGCTGGGACGCACCATGAAGAACCAGTTCGGCGGCTGGAACCTTTCTTTGTTCAGCGCCTCACCGGATTTGCTAAGCAGCCTGCAACTGCGCGCGGACAAACAATTCAAAGCGAAAAACGGCCCGCTGGACTGTGTGCAGAAAAACTACCATGTAGCGGAAAGCACGCCGGACAGCAAACCGGCAACGGTGGCGGAAGACTATGCCAACCGTCTGCGTAAAAACATCAAGAAACTGGAAAAATGGGCGCGTCAGGAAGGGATTGAATGCTACCGCCTGTACGATGCCGATCTGCCTGAATACAACGTAGCGGTCGATCGCTACGCCGACTGGGTCGTGATTCAGGAGTACGCTCCGCCGAAAACTGTCGATGCGCAGAAAGCGCGTCAGCGACTGTTCGACATCATCGCCGCCACCTTGTCGGTGCTGGAGATTGCGCCGAACAAGCTGGTGCTGAAAACCCGTGAACGGCAGAAAGGGAAAAACCAGTATCAGAAGATGAACGAGAAGGGGGAATTCATCGAGGTAAGCGAATACAACGCTCGCCTGTGGGTGAACCTGACCGATTACCTGGATACCGGACTGTTCCTCGATCACCGTATTGCGCGACGGATGCTGGGGCAGATGAGCAACGGCAAAGACTTCCTTAACCTGTTTTCCTACACCGGCAGCGCCAGTGTGCACGCAGGTTTAGGCGGCGCGCGCAGCACCACGACGGTCGATATGTCGCGTACCTATCTTGAGTGGGCAGAGCGCAACCTGCGTCTGAATGGCTTGAGCGGACGCGCGCATCGCCTGATCCAGGCCGACTGTCTGGCCTGGCTGCGTGAAGCTAATGAACAGTTTGATCTGATTTTTATCGATCCCCCGACGTTCTCCAACTCGAAACGGATGGAGGATGCCTTTGACGTTCAGCGCGATCACCTGGCGCTGATGAAAGATCTGAAACGTCTGCTGCGTAAAGGCGGCACGATCATGTTCTCCAACAATAAACGCGGATTCCGTATGGATCTTGACGGACTGGCGGCGCTGGGGCTGAAAGCACAAGAAATCACCCAAAAAACGCTTTCCCAGGACTTTGCCCGTAACCGTCAAATCCACAACTGCTGGTTGATTACCGCGGCCTGAAAGGATAAGTAAATGTCATTAATCAGTATGCATGGCGCATGGCTGTCGTTCAGCGACGCGCCGCTTCTTGATAATGCAGAACTGCATATCGAAGATAACGAACGCGTCTGTCTGGTGGGCCGTAACGGCGCCGGCAAATCAACGTTAATGAAGATCCTCAATCGTGAGCAGGGTCTGGACGATGGGCGCATTATTTATGAGCAGGATCTGATCGTTGCCCGTTTGCAACAGGATCCTCCGCGCAATATTGAAGGCACCGTTTACGATTTTGTCGCGGAAGGCATCGAAGAACAGGCGGTCTACCTTAAGCGATATCACGAAATTTCGCGTCTGGTGATGACCGATCCGAGCGACAGAAACTTAAATGAGCTGGCAAAAGTGCAGGAGCAGCTCGATCACCACAATCTGTGGCAACTGGAAAACCGCATCAATGAGGTGCTGGCGCAGTTAGGACTGGATCCTAATGCCGCGTTGTCGTCGCTGTCCGGTGGTTGGCTGCGTAAAGCCGCGCTGGGTCGTGCGCTGGTCAGTAATCCGCGCGTTCTGCTGCTGGATGAACCGACCAACCACCTCGATATTGAAACCATTGACTGGCTGGAAGGGTTCCTGAAGTCGTTCAATGGGACGATTATTTTTATCTCCCACGACCGTTCTTTTATTCGCAATATGGCGACCCGCATTGTCGATCTCGATCGTGGCAAGCTGGTGACCTACCCGGGGAATTACGATCAATACCTGGTGGAGAAAGAAGAGGCGCTGCGCGTCGAAGAACTCCAGAACGCCGAGTTCGATCGCAAGCTGGCGCAGGAAGAGGTGTGGATCCGCCAGGGCATTAAAGCCCGTCGTACCCGTAATGAAGGCCGCGTGAGGGCGCTGAAAGCGATGCGCCGCGAACGCAGCGAACGCCGCGAAGTGATGGGCACCGCGAAGATGCAGGTCGAAGAGGCGACCCGCTCCGGTAAGATCGTTTTCGAAATGGAGAACGTGGATTACCAGGTCGACGGCAAACAGCTGGTGAAAGACTTTTCAGCTCAGGTACAGCGCAGCGATAAAATTGCCCTGATCGGTCCTAACGGCTGCGGTAAGACCACGCTGCTGAAGCTGATGTTAGGCCAGTTGCCGCCGGACAGCGGTCGTATTCACGTCGGTACGAAACTGGAAGTCGCTTATTTCGACCAGCACCGCGCCGAACTGGATCCAGACAAGACGGTGATGGACAACCTCGCCGAAGGTAAGCAGGAAGTGATGGTTAACGGCAAACCGCGCCATGTGCTCGGCTATTTGCAGGACTTCTTGTTCCATCCGAAACGGGCGATGACCCCGGTACGCGCACTGTCTGGCGGTGAGCGAAATCGTCTGCTGTTGGCGCGTCTTTTTCTGAAACCCAGCAATCTGTTGATTCTCGATGAACCAACGAACGATCTCGACGTCGAAACGCTGGAGTTGCTGGAAGAGCTGATTGATGGTTATCAGGGCACCGTGTTACTGGTGAGCCACGATCGTCAGTTTGTCGACAATACGGTGACCGAGTGCTGGATTTTCGAAGGCAACGGGAAAATCGGCCGTTATGTCGGCGGCTATCATGATGCACGCAGTCAACAGGAACAGCATCTGGCGTTTAAACAGCCAGCGGCGAAAAAAACTGAGGAAGTGGTTGCCCCGAAAGCAGAAATTGTAAAACGCGCCAGTAGCAAACTAAGCTATAAACTGCAGCGCGAACTGGAACAGTTACCGCAACGGCTGGAAGAACTGGAAGCGAAGCTGGAAGCCCTGCAGGCACAGGTTGCCGACGCCGCGTTTTTCAGCCAGCCTCATGAGCAGACACAACAGGTTTTGGCCGATCTGGCAAATGCAGAGCAAGAACTTGAGCAGGCCTTTGAGCGCTGGGAGTATCTTGAAGCGTTAAAGAATGGTGCATAATTAAGGAGCACACCATGTGCGAACATCATCATGCCGCAAAGCACATTTTGTGCTCGCAGTGTGACATGCTGGTGGCATTGCCCCACCTTGAGCATGGGCAGAAAGCGGCATGCCCGAGATGTGGCACAACATTGACGGTGATGTGGGACGCGCCGAGACAGCGTCCCACTGCCTATGCGTTAGTCGCGTTGTTTATGTTGCTTTTATCGAATCTGTTCCCTTTTGTGAATATGAATGTCGCTGGGGTGAGCAGTGAAGTGACCCTGATGCAAATCCCTGGTGTCCTGTTTTCGGAAAATTACGCCAGTCTCGGTACGTTCTTTTTACTCTTCGTTCAACTGGTTCCCGCATTTTGCCTGTTAACCATTCTGTTGTTGGTGAATCGGGTACAAATGCCCGCAAGGCTCAAAGCCCAACTGGCTCGCATTCTGTTTCAGCTAAAGAGCTGGGGAATGGCGGAAATTTTTCTCGCGGGCGTGCTGGTAAGTTTCGTCAAACTGATGGCATACGGCGATATCGGCGTCGGCAGCAGCTTTATCCCCTGGTGCTTCTTCTGCATTCTGCAACTCCGCGCGTTTCAGTGTGTTGACCGTCGCTGGCTGTGGGACGACATCGCCCCTATGCCCGTGATTAAACAGACGTTAACGCCTGGCGTTCCCGGCATTCGTCAGGGATTACGCTCTTGTTCCTGCTGTACGGCGATCCTTCCGGCGGATGAGCATCTTTGCCCGCGCTGCGAAACGAAAGGGTATGTGCGCCGCAGAAACAGCCTGCAATGGACGCTGGCATTACTGTTCACGTCGATCATGCTATATCTTCCAGCGAATATTTTGCCGATCATGATCACCGATTTACTGGGGTCGAAACTGCCTTCCACCATTCTTGAAGGGGTGGTTTTAATCTGGAGTGAAGGCTCTTATCCGGTCGCGGCGGTGATCTTTATCGCCAGTATTATGGTGCCGACGCTAAAAATGATCGCCATTGCCTGGCTGTGCTGGGACGCCAAAGGGCATGGCAAGCGTGACAGTGAACGCATGCACCTGATTTATGAAGTGGTGGAGTTTGTAGGTCGCTGGTCAATGATTGATGTGTTTGTTATCGCCGTGCTCTCTGCGCTGGTGCGCATGGGAGGTTTGATGAATATTTATCCAGCAATGGGTGCATTAATGTTTGCTTTAGTCGTCATTATGACAATGTTTTCTGCGATGACATTTGATCCGCGTCTGTCGTGGGATCGTGAACCAGAACCAGGCCATGAGGAGTCCTGATAACATGGAATCTAAAAGTGGGGAAGCCAAAATCCAGAAGGTAAAAAACTGGTCTCCCGTGTGGATTTTTCCCATCGTCACTGCGCTGATTGGGGCATGGGTTCTGTTCTATCACTACAGCCATCAGGGACCGGTTGTGACCCTGATTACCACCAATGCCGAGGGCATCGAGGGCGGAAAAACCACTATCAAAAGCCGCAGCGTTGACGTGGGTGTCGTCGAAAGCGCCACGCTGACCGACGATCTGACGCATGTTGAAATCAAAGCGCGCCTGAACGCCGGTATGGAAAAACTGCTGCACAAAGACTCCGTGTTTTGGGTGGTGAAGCCACAGGTTGGACGTGAAGGGATCAGCGGCTTAGGGACGCTGCTTTCTGGCGCTTATATCGAACTGCAGCCGGGTAATAAAGGTAACAAACTGGAAAAGTATGATCTGCTGGATTCGCCGCCGCTGGCGCCGCCTGATGCCAAGGGGATCCGCGTGGTGCTCGACAGTAAAAAAGCCGGTCAGCTTAGTCCCGGCGATCCGGTTCTGTTCCGTGGCTATCGCGTCGGATCGGTGGAAACCAGTACTTTTGATCCACAAAAACGCAGCATCAGCTATCAGCTGTTTATTAATGCACCTAACGATCGCCTGGTCACCAGCAACGTCCGTTTCTGGAAAGACAGCGGGATTGCCGTGGATCTGACGTCCGCAGGCATGCGGGTAGAAATGGGCTCGCTGACGACGTTATTTGGCGGAGGTGTTAGTTTTGACGTACCTGAAGGGCTTGAGCAGGGTCAGCCGGTTGCCGAGAAGGCCGCCTTTAGCCTGTATGACGATCAGAAAAGCATCCAGGATTCGCTGTTCACCGAGCACATCGATTACCTGATGTTCTTCAAAGATTCGATCCGCGGTCTGCAACCGGGAGCGCCGCTGGAGTTCCGCGGTATTCGTCTGGGGACGGTGAGTAAAGTGCCGTTCTTTGCACCAAATATGCGTCAGGTGTTTAACAACGATTACCGTATTCCTGTGCTGGTGCGCATTGAACCCGAGCGTCTGAAAGCGCAATTGGGCGAAGATACCGACGTGGGCGCTCATCTGGCCGACCTGCTGAAGCGGGGCTTACGCGGCTCGCTGAAAACCGGGAACCTGGTGACCGGGGCGTTGTATGTCGATCTGGACTTCTATCCAAAAGAGCCGCCGATTACCGGCATTCGCGAGTTTAACGGTTATCAGATCATCCCGACGGTGAGCGGCGGTCTGGCACAAATTCAGCAGCGGCTGATGGAAGCGCTGGATAAGATCAACAATCTGCCGCTGAACCCGATGATTGAGCAGGCCACCAATACGTTGAGTGAAAGCCAGCGCACGATGAAACATCTGCAAACGACACTGGATAACATGAACAAGATTACGTCCAGTCAGTCTATGCAACAACTGCCGGCAGATATGCAGAATACTCTGCGTGAACTGAATCGCAGCATGCAGGGCTTCCAGCCGGGTTCGGCAGCCTACAACAAGATGGTGGCCGATATGCAACGTCTTGATCAGGTGCTCCGCGAGCTACAGCCGGTGCTGAAAACGCTGAATGACAAGAGTAACGCGCTGGTGTTTGAAGCGAAGGACAAGAAAGATCCAGAGCCGAAGAGGGCGAAACAATGAAAAAGTGGCTAGTGGTGGCGATGGCGTTCTGGCTGACATCATGCAGTACCAGTGGAGATAACAAAAGCTATTACCAGCTTCCTGTTGCGCAAGGTGGCGTGCAGAGTACCGCAAGCCAGGGGAACCGTCTGCTGTGGGTCGAGCAAGTTGCAGTGCCGGATTATCTGGCCGGCAATGGCGTGGTCTATCAGACCAGCGATGTACAGTACGTGATCGCCAATAATAATCTGTGGGCCAGTCCGCTGGATCAACAGTTGCGCAATACGCTGGTTGCCAATCTGAGTACACAATTGCCGGGTTGGGTGGTGGCGTCTCAACCGTTAGGCAGCGTGCAGGACACGCTCAACGTGATGGTCACCGGCTTCCACGGTCGTTATGATGGCAAAGTGGTGGTCAGCGGTGAGTGGCTGCTAAACCATCAGGGACGTCTCATTAAGCGTCCGTTCCACATTGAAGCCGTACAGACACAGGACGGTTACGATGAAATGGTGAAAGTGCTGGCGAACGTCTGGAGTCAGGAAGCGGCGGCGATCGCTCAGGAGCTGAAGCGCATCCCATAGTTTAAAATTTTGTAAATAAAACCGTCTCAGACCGTGCGTTTGAGGCGGTTTTTTTTGGCCATAAAGAGGGGCCAGGAACTTGTTCCGGTTCACATTTTTTGTACAACCGAGTTTTTCACTAGCTCACAAATATGACACCTGTGTGAATTTTGCGCATTGACGGAACCGGGGATTCGCGGTATTCGTTTAGTGTGATTGCACACTTCGTAATCACTGTTATCTTTTCCACCAGATATTAAGTATGAGGGAAACGAGGCATGAAGAGACAAAAACGAGATCGCCTGGAACGGGCACATCAACGTGGTTATCAGGCCGGTATTGCCGGACGCTCAAAAGAAATGTGTCCCTATCAGACGCTGAATCAGAGGTCGTACTGGCTAGGAGGCTGGCGAGAAGCCATGGCTGACAGGGTGGTAATGGCCTGATTCTGTCTCTTTAAAAAGAAACCTCCGCAGTGCGGAGGTTTCGCCTTTTATGACCTGTGATAAATGACGCTGTCTGGTCATTCACCCGGTTGGCATCAGAACGCAGAGGTGTCCTGGAACAGCCCGACTTTCAGATCGTTTGCGGTATAAATCAGACGACCATCCACCAGCACTTCACCATCTGCCAGACCCATGATCAGGCGGCGATTTACGATGCGCTTGAAGTGGATACGGTAGGTCACTTTCTTCGCAGAAGGCAACACCTGACCGGTGAACTTCACTTCGCCTACGCCCAGCGCGCGGCCTTTGCCTTCACCGCCGAGCCAGCCGAGGTAGAATCCAACCAACTGCCACATGGCGTCCAGTCCCAGGCAACCCGGCATGACCGGATCACCGATGAAGTGGCATCCGAAGAACCAAAGATCCGGATTAATATCCAGCTCTGCCTCAACATAACCTTTGTCGAAGTTGCCGCCCGTTTCGGTCATTTTGACGACACGGTCCATCATCAGCATGTTAGGAGCAGGCAACTGTGGGCCTTTCGCACCAAACAGCTCACCGCGACCAGAGGCAAGAAGGTCTTCTTTTGTATAGGATTCGCGTTTATCTACCATGTTCTCTGTAAGCCTTATTTTATTGAAGCACGCAGGATAGCTAACACGTGTACGCTGAACAAGTCCGATCAGTTAGGAAAAAAACCGTTCAGCCAACGCAGCGGCCATGGAAAACGGTGACGTCCTTCCTGTTGCGTCGCTTGGGCGATACGCTCCTGGATAGTCTGCATCAGCGTCATCTGGCCTTCGCCATCCCACACCAGATTTAACAGCAGCGGTAATGCGTCGGTCACGTCATCTACCGCCCAGATAGTGAACTTCTCTTCTTCAACGGCCTGTAACAGTGCGGGTTGCAGGCTCAGGTGTCTGACGTTAGAAGAAGGGATAATCACCCCTTGCTTACCCGTCAGTTCACGCTGTTGGCAAATCGCGAAGAAGCCTTCAATTTTTTCATTTAAACCACCAACCGGCTGGGCTCGACCGAACTGATCGACCGACCCGGTAACAGCGATGTTCTGATTTACCGGCACATCTGACAGGGCGCTGATGAGTGCACACAGTTCCGCCATGGACGCGCTGTCGCCATCGACTTCACTGTAGGACTGTTCAAACGTGAGTGAAGCCGAGAAGGGGAGCTGTTGTTCGAGCTGGAGTTCCGACATCAGGAACGCCTGCATGATCATCATCCCCTTAGCATGAATATTACCGCCAAGTTCTGCTTTCCGCTCAATGTCCGTGAACTCGCCATCGCCGATGTGCACGACGCAACTAATGCGAGAAGGTTCACCGAAGGCGCGAGGGTGACCCGGAAACTCAATCACCGACAGGGCGTTGATCTGACCCACGCGCTCACCCTCGGTTTCGATCAGAATCTGTTCCTGGAGGATCTCATCCTGCATGCGTTCAGCCAGGAACCCTTCACGCCACGCTCTCTGAGCAAGCATCAGGCTAAGTTGTTCACCGCTGCAGGTTTCGCTTTCGCACAGCGGCGCGACTTCCGTGAACTGCCTGATGATCCACAGCGGATTGAGCGGTAACGTATCCTGTTCGCCGGTATAGCGCACCGCTTCGCGAACCAGCACTTCCCAGGCGTCGGGTGCCGGGTAAGGCAACTGATTATGTCTCGCGGTCCACGTTACCCACTGGCACCACTGCGTCATGGATTCTGCATCCACAATCTGCAGGTTATCTTCGAATTCGCTATAAATCGCCTGCTCGGCCAGTTCGGGCTCCATCTCCTGGAAGTCCGCCAGCGATTCGCGCTCACCGACTAACAGCACCTTCAGTTTAAGCGGCATAGACGGCACAGAGACTGGTAGCGGACGTGATTCATCAAAGGCTACCCAGTCAAAGCGTTCGCGGCTGACAATCGCTTTCAGGCGCATCCACAGTAGCGGTTGTGCAAGCAGAGTGCGCAGCGAGATAACCAGCACGCCGCCATTGGCCTGGTGAACCAGTCCCGATTGTAACGTGATGTCGCCGTTGAATTGACGCAGGCAGCCAAACAGTTGCTCTGCCTCAACCCAGTCGGCAATCACCACCTGAGATAAGGTAGAAAAATTATCCTCTTCCCGCTCAGCGTCACGATAGCGAATCGTGTGACCAGAGATCTCGTAATGACCTCCCGTCAGGTGACCGGCATTGTGCTGCAAGGCACGTGCGGCATCGGCAAGAAGATTAAGATACTCAAGCTCTTCGGGGGCTTTGGCCAGCATGAAAGGGGATGAGGCTCTGGGCTGTAACAATTGCTCCAGGGCAAATTGCAAACGTGGTTGAGTATCACTCAGTAATGTGTCGTTTTCTTCAGTGACATGTGGCTGTGCAAAAATCTCCTGATAGCTTTCGGTATCAGGGACAAGATCACGCCATGCAAGTTTCGTAATGGTCAAAGTTGATGTTTTTTAGTCTGTTGTAAAAGACGCGATTATAGCGTAACCGTCCGCGCTTCACACGTGGAATGCGATGGCAAACGCACAGGAGGCTGCAGAGTGGCTCACAGCCTGAAGATTCTTTTCTTCAGATGCTAAAAAAGCTGATATTCTGATAGGAGTGACACGGTAACATTGAGATCGCCATGAAATATCAACAACTTGAGAATCTTGAAAGCGGTTGGAAGTGGAAGTACCTGGTGAAGAAGCATCGCGAAGGGGAATTAATAACCCGTTATGTGGAGGCCAGTGCAGCCCAGGAGGCCGTGGATTTGTTGCTTACGCTGGAAAATGAACCGGTGCGGGTCAATCTCTGGATTGACGAACATATGAGTCCCGCGCTGCAAAACCGCATGAAACAGACGATACGCGCACGGCGTAAACGTCATTTCAATGCCGAGCATCAGCACACACGAAAGAAATCTATCGATCTGGAATTTATTGTCTGGCAGAGACTGGCAGGGCTGGCACAGCGGCGAGGCAAAACGCTATCTGAGACCGTAGTGCAGCTGATTGAAGATGCAGAGAATAAAGAGAAGTACGCTAACAAGATGTCTTCGCTAAAGCAGGATCTGCAGGCGTTGTTAGGCAAAGAGTGACTGGTATTCATTAAAGCTGTTTTGCTGACAGCCAAAAAAAACCCCGCAACGCGGGGTTTTTTCATAAGACGGAAACTTAAGCCTGCGGCTGAGTTACAACGTCTTTGATGCCTTTAACTTCGATCTCAACGCGACGATCCGGGGCCAGGCAGTCGATCAGTGCAGCGCGAGCTTTCACGTTGTCACAGGTGTTGCCAGTAACCGGGTTGGATTCGCCCATACCACGTGCGGAGATCTTGTCAGCCGGGATACCTTTAGAGATCAGGTAATCAACAACAGACTGAGCACGTTTCTCAGACAGACCCTGGTTGTAAGCGTCAGAACCGATGCGGTCCGTGAAGCCCAGAACCACTACGGAACCGTCTTTCGGATCCAGGTTGCTCAGCTGGCTGTACATCTGATCCAGAGCCTGCTGGCCCTCTGGTTTCAGAGTCGCTTTGTTGAAGTTGAACAGAACGTCAGACTTCAGAGTGAAGTGTTTGGTCTGTACTTCAGGAGCCGGAGCCGGAGCCGGCGCTACGATCGGAGCAGCTTGTTCCTGCTGACCGAAACGGTAAGAAACACCTACGCTCAGCAGACCGTTGTCTGGACGAGTACCGATGGTGTTAGCGTCACCGATGTTGTTGGTCCACTGGTATTCCAGACGGGTAGCGATTTCAGGAGTAATTGCGTACTCAACACCACCTGCGAATACTGGGGATACGCCAGTGTCGTGGTCTTTAAAGGAAGCGCCACCAGGTTCGTTAGCCTTGGTGTCTGCACGCCAAACCATACCACCCAGACGAGTGTAGATGTCCAGATCGTCAGTGATTGGGTAACCCAGTTTAGCGGTCAGCTGAACGCCCTGAGCTTTGTAAGCGCCGTTGATGTTGTCGCCTTTGTACGGCATACGACCTAACCAGTCGTAACCCATTTCAAAGCCAACATACGGGTTAACCTGGTAACCACCGAACGCACCGGCACCCAGTTGGTTTTCGTGGGTCGGACCATTGTTGTTGATGAAACCAGTGTCATGGTACTGGGACCAGCCCAGTTTAGCACCAGTGTACCAGGTGTTATCTTTCGGAGCGGCCTGCGCTACGGTAGCGAAACCAGCCAGTGCCACTGCAATCGCGATAGCTGTCTTTTTCATTTTTTGCGCCTCGTTATCATCCAAAATACGCCATGAATATCTCCAACGAGATAACACGGTTAAATCCTTCACCGGGGGAGTAGTTCAATAGTTACTCTACCGATATCTGCGGCTTACGCCGAGCACCCCTGGCGATGTAAAGTCTACAACGTAGTTGAAAACTTACAAGTGTGAACTCTGTCAGGCATATGAAAAAAAAAACTTGTATACATAATATTTAACATTTGGCGCATCAGAATTTATCGCCAGATTTCGCGGGAACCGCGTGCGCCAAGCGTTCACAGAAAAAAAACGTTAGTCCTCAATGTGAAGGTCGAGGAGGAAAAAAAATTCCAGGATAAATCCTAAATTTACTCAATGATACAAATTTGAGTGAATTTTTAGCCCGGTTTGCTGTCTCGTGGCATGGGTGTGTGCATTCACGGGACGCATGATAAATCCCATCGCATTTCCTTCATCTGCCGCCTTAACCAATTCAGCATGTTCTTCTTCTGTTAATTCTTCTGTTAGCCAGCCAATTACCACGCTGTAGTTGCCCGTGCGCAATGCACGAACCATTGATTCCAGCGTATGGCAGGGGGACAGTTGGTTAATTTGCATCACTTTAGTCAGCGGAAGCCCGGCAGACTGAACCCATTCACGGCTCAGCTTCTGCTGTGGCGTCAGCCAGAGCTGCCAGCGCGATTGCTGTCCTAGCTGCTGAAGAAGCGGTAACAGCAGTAACTGCGTCATCATGGGCTGGTCTTCGCGGTAGACCACTTCGCTGATAAGCCCGGTGGACACTTTCTCGGAAGAGACGCGCGCCATCGTGTTCGATGTGGAAGAGAATGACGGAGAACGATTTGCGTAGCCTGAAGTGTACATAATCAATCCAGCCCTGTGAGTTACTGTATGGATGTACAGTAACTCTGATGTCGTGAAAGATCAACTTTATTTTCGGAAAGAGACTCGCAATTTTTATTCATGGTAGCGGTAAAAACGAAATTCAGCTTGCCCCTTGAGAATAAGTTGCCTATTTTCGTCATTAACGGATTCGTGACGGCAAATCATTCTTTTAGTTTATGATTTAAAAGGGAATTTTATGAAAATTCACTCCTATGACAGGATCTATAAATCACAGGAATATTTATCTTCTCTGGGGACGATCCACTTCCGCTCACTGTTTGGCAGTTACAGTCTGACAATCAGGAATACCGTCTTTGCGATGGTTGCCAATGGGGAGCTCTATCTGCGTGCCTGTGAGCAAAGCGTACAGTATTGCGTGCAACATTCCCCGGTCTGGCTGACGTTTCTTAAACGCGGGCGTCCGGTCATGCTTAATTATTATCAGGTTGATGACACTCTTTGGCGCGACCAGCAACAGTTGATCCAGTTGTCGAAGTTTTCGCTGGATGCCGCGTTGCAAGAGAAGTTGTCCCGTAGTTCTCAGCAGCGGCTTAAGGATCTCCCCAATATGACCTTTCATCTGGAGAGTTTGCTGAATGAAGCGGGGATCTACGACGTCGCCACCCTGCGAATGCTGGGCGCTAAAATGTGCTGGTTGCGACTGCGACAAATGAACAAATCCATCACTGACAAGGTGCTGTTTAATCTTGAAGGGGCTATTTATGGTATCCATGAAGCGGCGCTCCCGGCAATACGCCGCCAGGAGCTTGCTCTGTGGGTTAAGTCGCTTTCACCGGTGCCGATGTCGGTGGAGAAGAGTGAGTGATTTGCCGCTGTAGCCGCCCCATTTCCGGCAGCAGGGCCACCAGTAAACCGACCTGCTGAATCACCAGTGGTTCTTTGCTGTCCGGACGTGGCTCAAGCTGCTGAATGCGCTGTTTCAGTTCGGCGAGAGCTTGCTGCACGCGCGCTTCGTCGGCCGGGAGATGATGCAGCGCATCATCGACATAACAGACCGCATCGTCCAGCAAAGCCAGCACGTCGGGGTTGGTGAGTTGCTCACGATGCGCACCTAAAGCAGAAATATAACTGGTGAATGTATGATTGAGGCAGAGCAAACGGAACGCGGCCTCACGTGTTTGTGCCGTCACGTCGGGCTCGCTGGACATATTCGACACCACGGAGGCCAGCTCAGCATCGCGGTTATGGGCATCGCGACGGGCAATCCGATATGCCAGTCGATTATCGCGTCCCTGATGGTACTGCTCCAGGATGGCGTCAAGATAGCGACAGTTTGCATCGGTCGCTCTTTCCATCACTCGCGGGAGGTTTCGGAAACGCCAGTCCGGCCAGATAAAGCTCACTGCCGCCCAAGCGATGGCGCAGCCGATGAGCGTATCAATCACCCTGGGGAGGGCGACTTCAAACCCTTCGCCGAGCAAGTTGAAGCACAGCAGAACCAGCAGCGTGATAAACATAGTGGCGTGGGCATACTGGACGTTGCGAAAGGCAAAGAACAGAACGCCGGTGATCACCAGTAAAATAAGCTGACCTTCCAGCGACGGAACAAACCATAAAATCGGGATACCAATCGCCACCCCGACCAGGGTACCGATAATCCTCAGCGCCAGGCGGTGCCGCGTGGCGTTGTAGTTTGGCTGACAAACAAACAGGCTGGTCAGCAGGATCCAGTAACCGTGATGCATACCGGTTATCTGAATGATCGCGTAGCCGACGCACAGAACCAGAGACATCCTGACCGCATGGCGAAACAGCGCCGATTCGGGAGTAAAGTTACGACTCAGACGCAGCCAGATATCGCTGAACCCGTGCGGACTGTCATCGGCGAGCTGGCTCTCCGATTCGTTACGCGGCATAGCCAGCGCCTGTTCTGATTCAATTGTTGCCAGTTGTGCATCGATGGCGCGCAAATTAGCCAGTAAAAATCCCAGCGTTTTCAGCAGATCGGCGGAGGCGCCGTTTGCCCGCATTCGCTCAAGCGCGGCGTCGAGATGCGTGAAGGCGCGTTCAAAATGCGGATCGTGCTGATAGGGGACGCGCAACAAAATACAGCGCGACAGTTGCAGACAGGCCTGGCCCTGCATCGACATCAGGCGTTGAAAGCGAAACATCACGTCGCTGTGACGGAAATGGTCACGTAGCGTCTGGTATTGAATATGCGAGGAGCTGGCGCGCTCATGAATATCCTGCGCCACAAAGTAGTAATGCAGAGTTCGCCGTGTGCCGCGCTGCCCCCGGTCGCCGCGCAGGCGAGTCAACAGGGACACTTTCGTCTGATTCAGTGTCGCCATCAGTTGGCCGTTGGCCAGCGCTAAGTCATAAAGCGGTGCCTGGCTTTCATTTTCAATATCCGGGTCAAAAAGCCGTGACTTCAGCTCCAGATAGTGCGCCAGTTGCTCATAGCTGCGTGCCAGATTGTCCTGCAAGGGACGAATTGGGAACAGCAAATGACCGATAAGCGTCAGCCCGTTGTACCAGATAGCGCCCGCCAGCAGCAGAAGCGGTTGCTGATACCATTGGGCGTACAACGACGCCCCAAGCATGGTGTAAATGGCGATCAGCAATGCGCCAAAGGCAATCGTCGCATAACGCTGCCCTAAACCGCCGAGCAGGATAAAACCGCTGGTAGAGAGCGTCAGTCCGATGGCGAACAGCCATGGGTAAGGAAACAGTAGCTCGACTGACGCAGAGGCGATAAAAAAGCAGATTAGCGTAATGATCAGGTTGCGCAGACGACCCGCGAGACGATCGTCCAGATCGGTCAGCGCTGCTGCCACCATCCCCAGCGTCAGGGGGATGGTCAGTTTGACATCACCCAACCACCAGGGCAGCGCTGTTGTTCCGCAGAGGGCGATAAAAATACGCACGTAATACAGCCAGGTGCTGTTCCAGGTATAGCGGCGAAGCAGGGGACTTAACATACTGACTTAGCGTCCTGATGACTCAAAACGGCGACGGGCGTTCGCTTCGCGTGCTGCACGTGCAACTTCTACGGAGACAACGCGACGTCCCACTGGCCAGAGTGCAATCGCGGCAATCTTAAAGTTCGCAATGCCAACCGGAATACCAATGATCGTGATGCACTGGGTGATACCTGCGGCGATGTGCATCAGACACAGCCACCAGCCGAAGAAGATCAGCCAGAAAATATTCAGCAGCGTCCCGCCCGTATTCATCAGCACACTTTTACCCGCCGGATCCAGTTCATCAACATGAACCGCTTCGTTTCCGTAAGGCAGCAGCGACAACCTGGTGATTTCCCAGCATGAGCGGGTGAGCGGCAGGGTGAAGATCAGCACTATACTGACCAGCGTTGCCAGGAACCAGGACAGCGTGGTGGCAAAACCCCCCAACACAAAATTCAAAATATTCAGAACGGTACGCATAAACCCTCGATTGATTCTGGTTTTCTGTGATTTCCGGCAATTGTAACGTTTTTTTGGGCTGGAGCACGTATTCTCTGGCGGTTACACTGAGAAGAAATACGCTTTGTCTGGATCGGCTGAGTCATGGAACTGAAAGCAACGTCTATTGGTAAACGTCTGGCGCAACACCCGTACGATCGGGCGGTGATCCTTAATGCCGGCATTAAGGTATCGGGCGATCGCCATGAATATCTCATTCCCTTCAATCAGTTACTGGCGATTCATTGTAAGCGCGGGCTGGTGTGGGGTGAGCTGGAATTTGTGCTGCCGGACGAAAAAGTGGTGCGACTGCATGGCACAGAGTGGGCAGAAACTCAGCGCTTCCATCACCATCTGCATAGCCGCTGGCAGCAGTGGAGCCAGGAAATGAGTGAAGTTGCGGCTGGCGTACTGCAGGAGCAACTGGATTTGATTGCGGCCCGAACCGAGCAAAATGCCTGGCTGACGCGCGAGCAAACGACGGGATTACAGCAACAGATCCTGCAGGCGTTTGCTGCGCTGCCGTTACCGGTTAATCGGCTGGAAGAGTTTGAGAACTGTCGCGATGCGCTGCGACAGTGCCAGGCGTGGCTGAAAGATATCGAGGCATGTCGCCTGCAGCATAACCAGGCGTATACCGAAACGATGTTGACGGAATACGCCGATTTTTTCCAGCAGGTGGAATCGTCACCGCTCAATCCGGCTCAGGCCAGAGCGGTCGTCAATGGCGAACATTCTTTGCTGGTGCTGGCTGGGGCCGGTAGCGGTAAAACATCCGTGCTGGTGGCGCGGGCGGGCTGGCTGCTGGCGCGGGGCGAAGCGGCCGCAGAACAGATCCTGCTACTGGCTTTTGGTCGCAAAGCGGCGCAGGAGATGGATGAGCGTATTCGTGAGCGGCTGCATACCGAGGAGATAACGGCGCGGACGTTCCATGCCCTGGCGCTGCACATCATTCAGCAGGGCAGCAAAAAAGTACCGACCATCAGTAAGCTTGAAAATGACACCGCCGCGCGAAATAAACTATTCATCAGCACCTGGCGTCAACAATGCAGCGAGAAAAAAGCGCAGGCGAAGGGCTGGCGACAGTGGCTGGAAGAGGAGATGGCGTGGACGGTGCCGGAAGGCAATTTCTGGGACGATGAAAAATTACAGCGGCGTCTTGCCTCGCGTCTGGATCGCTGGGTGAGCCTGATGCGCATGCATGGCGGAGCCCAGGCGGAGATGATTGCCAGCGCACCGGAGGAGATTCGGGATCTGTTTGGAAAGCGTGTGAAGCTGATGGCGCCATTGCTGAAAGCCTGGAAAAGTGCGCTGAAAGCGGAAAACGCCGTCGATTTTTCAGGTCTGATTCATCAAGCCATTGTGATTCTGGAAAAAGGGCGTTTTGTCAGTCCGTGGAAGCATATTCTGGTGGATGAATTTCAGGATATCTCCCCGCAGCGTGCCGCGCTGCTGGCTGCATTGCGTAAGCAAAATAGCCATACCACGTTGTTCGCCGTCGGGGATGACTGGCAGGCTATTTATCGTTTTAGCGGCGCGCAGCTTTCCTTAACGACTGCGTTTCATCAGACCTTCGGCGACGGTGACCGTTGCGATCTCGACACCACTTATCGTTTCAACAATCGCATTGGCGAAATCGCTAACCGCTTTATTCAGCAGAACCCACATCAGCTCAAGAAACCGCTTAATAGTCTGACGACGGGAGATAAGAAAGCCGTTACGTTGCTGGATGACACGCAGCTTGATGCGTTGCTGGATAAGCTTTCCGGTTATGCGAAAGCCGACGAGCGGATTCTGGTGCTGGCGCGTTATCACCATCTGAAACCGGCCAGTCTCGAAAAGGCGGCAACCCGTTGGCCTAAGCTGCAACTTGATTTCATGACCATCCACGCCAGCAAGGGGCAACAGGCGGATTACGTTATCATTGTCGGGCTACAGGAAGGGAGCGATGGTTTCCCGGCACCGGCGCGTGAATCCATCATGGAAGAGGCGTTGCTGCCGGTTGTGGAAGATTTTCCGGATGCGGAAGAGCGGCGGTTGCTTTACGTTGCCCTGACCCGCGCCCGCCATCGGGTCTGGCTGCTGTACAACAAAGCGACCCCCTCACGCTTCGTGGAGGATCTCAAAGACCTGGACGTGCCGGTGGTAAGAAAACCGTAAGCAACAGGCGACGCCCGTCGCCTGCGCGGGATTACTTGAGGCGTTCAGCCAGATAACGCGGATAGTCCGGAATGAGCACGTCAACGGCATCATTGAAGTGTGGCGACTGGATAATGAAATCCGCCGTGGCGACGTTGGTGGCGACAGGGATATTCCAGACGGTCGCCAGGCGCAGCAACGCTTTCACATCCGGATCGTGCGGAACCGCGTTAAGCGGATCCCAAAAGAAAATCAGCACATCAATTTTCCCTTCAGAAATCAACGCGCCAACCTGCTGATCGCCGCCCATCGGACCGCTCAGCATGGCGTTAACGTCCATACCCGTCGCGCGTTGAATAAGATTTCCGGTCGTCCCGGTGGCGTAGAGCACATGTTTTTCCAGCAACGGCTGGTGGCGTTCTACCCAGCTCATCAACATCTTTTTGCAGTGATCGTGTGCAACCAGCGCAATGTGCTTACGCGCCGGCAAAGTGCGAGTCGTCAGTTCCATCATTCAGTTCCATTGTGGGTTTTGCTACAGAGTACTGAATGTGCCTGATGCTGCAAGAGAAAGACGAAAAAAAAGCCGGACGGAACAAAACATCAGGACGAGGGCTGTTTCTCCGCCCATTGCAGAAAGCTATTACGCGTTTGCGGGTCCGCCTGGCGAAACCAGTATTTCAGACGCTGTTCTGTGAGCGTCTGAGATTGCGGCGGGATGGTATCCAGTTCTGAGACCCCCGAAAGCAGAGTGCTGTCGTCGGCCATCATCGTCGCGAACTGGGGTAAGGAAGCACGTTTTGCCGATTTATTGTAGCGCTCCGTTTCTGCCTCAAAATCAATGGCTTTAGTTTTTGAGGTAATGGCGAGGATATCCAGTTGTACCGGGATCGGCATCACATTGCCATCCAGTAATTCCAGCCGTGGCGCCACGTCAAAATGGCTGGCGTCGCGGTCGCTTTCCAGGCGCGGAAGGTGAAAATTAACCTGCTCCACGCGCTGAGTGTCAAAACTGATCACCAGCGGCGGGGAAATGTAGAGCTGTTCTGCATGGCTGGGGAGGCGGATTGTCTTCTCAACCCGAAAAACAAGTTGATGGGGCCCATTATCGAGCTCAATGCTGTCCGCGCCGCGCAGGAGTGAACTGGAGACTTTTTTGCCGTCCAGTACCAGCAGGTCAATGTCGGTTGAAAGACGAAGAGTGGTAGCGAAAACCGTGACCGGCAAGCAGAGGGCTATCATCAGGGTCACAGTGCCGGTTTTCATAGGGTTCTCCTGTCCAAGGACCGCCGGGTAAGAATGTATCAAAATTTTTCGATAATCATGTTTACTAACATATAGACATATTTTGGCGTTTTGCTCTCATACTTACGGGTGGGACGCATGGTTGGGTTGTCAGGATTGTCGTACACTTTGCAAAACAGCCTGGAGAATGATGATGAAAGAGACCGATATTGCTGGCATTTTAACCTCGACCCGAACCATTGCATTGGTTGGCGCAAGCGATAAGCCTGACCGTCCAAGCTACCGCGTGATGAAGTATTTACTCGATCAGGGCTATCACGTGATTCCGGTTTCCCCGAAGGTTGCCGGTAAAACCTTGTTAGGGCAGAAGGGCTACGCGACGCTGGCGGACGTGCCGGAAAAAGTGGATATGGTGGATGTGTTCCGTAATTCAGAAGCGGCATGGGGCGTCGCTCAGGAAGCGATTGCGATTGGCGCGAAAACGCTGTGGATGCAATTGGGCGTGATTAATGAGCAGGCTGCGGTGCTGGCGCGCGAAGCGGGATTGATGGTGGTGATGGATCGCTGCCCGGCGATTGAGATCCCACGACTGGGGTTAACGAAGTAAGTCGACGAGTCTGGCGGCCGAAAGAAGACAGGCCCGAGAAGCAATGCGCCATCGGGCCCTGGTAAGGATCAGTTACGCAGGCGAGGGGCCTGCAACTGTTTACGAATGGTCTGAGCAAGCTCATCCATCGAAGGCTGTTCAGGATGCTCGTCCTGCGTTTCGCTGCTTAGCTGCGCTTCGGCAAGATAGGTATGCACTGGACGACCGTCATCATCTTCCATCACCACGTGATACCACGGAGCGGCGCGAAGCTCGTCGTTGACCGCCAACTCATCAGGTGACGGCTCTGCAAGCGAATAGACCGGGTCGATATCCACGACCACTCCGAGATATCCTAACAGGGAATGGCGGACCTGCTGGCCGATACCGAATTTGCTGGCAATCATAGTCACCTCCCGGGAAATCATTACTCTCGATATGAGGGTAAAATTCCACTTTTCAAGTTACATGACGCGACAGGCAAACCCTTTCAGATACAGCCCTTCCGGGTAGGTAGCGATCACGGGATGATCGGCGGCCTGACGGAACTGCTCTATAAATTGTACATCACGCCCTGCATCAATTGCGGCATCGGCGATGATTTTCTGAAATAAATCTGTTGTCATCAGGCCGGAACAGGAGAACGTCAACAGCACGCCGCCCGGATTCAGCAACTGGATCGCCAGCATGTTGATATCCTTGTAACCCCGACATGCCCCCATCAACTGGCTTTTGTTTTCGACAAACTTCGGCGGATCCATCACGATGACATCAAACTTTTCGCCACGATCGCGATAGGTTCGTAACAGTTTAAAGACATCGTCACGGACAAATTCTGCCTTGCTGAGATCGAGTTTGTTGAGTTCAACGTTCTGTTTCGCAATATCCAGCGCTTCCTGGGAGGTATCGACGCTGATCACCTGACGGCAACCGCCCATCAGTGCAGAAACAGCAAAACCTCCGGTGTAGGAGAAACAATTGAGCACCCGCTGGTTTTCGACATAACGGCGCGTCGCCAGACGGCTGTCACGCTGATCGAGGTAATAACCGGTTTTGTGACCGCCCTGAATATCCACCAGCAGCTTCATACCGTGCTCTTCAATTGGCAGCAGTGCAGGGGGGATCTCACCGGTGACCGGGCCTTGCGTCAGCTCCATCCCCTCTTTTTTACGTACCGCGACATCGCTACGGTCATAAATCGCACATTCCGGGTAGAGCGCTTGCAGCGCGCTAATCAATGCGGCACGCTGATATTCCGCGCCAGCGCTGAGCAGTTGCAGCACCAGGAAATGACCGAAGCGGTCGATGGTTATGCCCGGCAAGCCGTCGGATTCTCCGGCGATCAAACGATAGCTGTCCAGACCATCTTTTTTCGCCAGCCAGTCGCGCCATTGCTGCGCCTGTTGCAGACGGCGGGTGAAGAAGGCGATATCGACAGACTCGTTCTTGTCGAAGGTCCAGACGCGTGCGCGGATTTGCGACGCCGGGGAAAAGGCGCCACGGGCTAACCATTTACCCTGATGGTCAACAATGTCGATGGTTTCACCGAGGTTGGCTTTACCTTCCATACGGGCAACGGCACCAGAAAAGACCCACGGATGGCGGCGAAGTAATGATTTTTCGCGCCCTTTGGCTAACACTAAACGTACACTCATAATTAACGGTTCTGTCGAATCAAAGAAATGGGCGCCATTGTCCTGAGTTTTACCCGGATTTGCAACGCGCCCGAGGATGTGAAGGAGAATAACAATGTCGAGAGTCTGCATTATCGCGTGGGTTTATGGCCGGGTTCAGGGCGTGGGATTTCGCTATACCACGCAGCAGGAGGCACGGCGTCTGAGCTTAACCGGTTACGCCAGGAACAGGGATGATGGCAGCGTGGAGGTGGTTGCCAGCGGCGAAGCGGAGCAGGTCGACAAATTACTGAAATGGCTCAAGGACGGCGGCCCGCGTTCTGCCCGGGTAGACAGAGTCCTGAGTGAACCGCACCGTCCTCGAGAGGCGTTTACCGGTTTTAGTATTCGTTATTAAATACACTTCACCGGTTTTGGCAGGCCAGCAATTTTAGTGGCCTGTTTTGCCGGGCCTTTTGGAAACAGACGATACAGATAACGGCTGTTGCCTTTCTCCTCGCCAAACTTATTCGCCATCGCTTTGACTAACATACGAATCGCAGGCGAGGTATTAAACTCCAGATAAAAGTCGCGCACAAAACGCACCACTTCCCAGTGTTCCGGGGAGAGGATAATTCCCTCGTTTTCAGCAATGACCACCGCCATCGGCTCGCTCCACTGCGCGCTATCTTTCAGATAGCCGTCGGCGTCGGTAGCGATTTCTTTACCTTCAAAGATCAACATAATTCTTCACTGCGTTAGACAACCTGGCGGCAGTTTACCAAAAAACAAAGCCCCGCATAAGCGGGGCCGAGAGGGATGACAGGGCTCATCACAATACCGGACAAGCAGAGATCACCTCATTAAAAACCTGGAAAATCAATTCATTGATTTTTCGGCTGATAACCACAAAGAAGGAAAAACCACGTTTTTTCCTTCTTTGTCAGTAGTCTCAGCCCCGCATAAGCGGGGCCGGGTGTCATGCCGGATTGCCGTTAATCGCGACTGGCGAAGCCCAAAATGCTGAGCAGGCTGACAAAGATGTTGTACAGCGAAACGTAGAGGCTAACCGTTGCGCGGATATAGTTGGTTTCACCGCCACGGATGATGTTGCTGGTTTCAAACAGGATTGCGCCTGAAGAAATCAGGATAAACACCGCGCTGATCGCCAGGTGCAGCGCTGGCAGTTGCAGGAAGATGTTAGCAACCATACCAATCAGTACCACCACAATACCGGCCATCAGCATGCCGCCGAGGAAGGACATGTCTTTGCGGGTGGTCAGCACGTAGGCGGAGCAGCAGAAAAACACCAGCGCGGTGCCGCCCAGCGCCATCCCGATCACGTCGCCCATTCCAGCGGACAGGTAAGCGTTCAGAATCGGCCCAAGGATATAACCGAGGAAACCAGTGAAGGCAAACGCGGAAATAATACCGCTTGGCTTGTTCGCCGTTTTATAGGTCAGGAACATCAGCCCGTACATCCCCACCAGCGTCAGAATCAGACCCGGAGAAGGCAGCATCAGCACGGTGCTGGCGGTGGCGGTGATCGCCGAAAATGCCAGCGTCAGGCTCAGCAGAAAATAGGTATTACGCAGTACTTTGTGCGTGCTAAGTAGCGATGTACGGTCATGTGATGAACTAACAATACGATCCATGAGTCACTCTCTTATGACAGATGTAATTAATGATGGAGGATAATGAAAACACAGACGACGACACAGCGCTTTTACCCATCTTTACTCATTTGATCTAAATCAGGTTTCATCGTGGGTAACAGTGAATAGCTGATAAAGCATGAGTATTGTGCTGAATAAATGGTCAATCTGTTGTTATTTCAGGCTATTAACAACATTTTGACTGTTTTTCAGGCAAACGAACACATTCGGGCTTTACACAGCGCATCGGGATGTTTATAGTGCGCCTCATTCCGGAAGTGTGGCCGAGCGGTTGAAGGCACCGGTCTTGAAAACCGGCGACCCGAAAGGGTTCCAGAGTTCGAATCTCTGCGCTTCCGCCAGATTAAACAAGGGGTTAGCAATAAGCTAGCCCCTTTGTTTTTGAGGCGAAGAATAAAAAAAGAATATTCCCGGAGAATATCCCATCCCTCCATAAGCATAAAAATTCACTTTTCCCCAATAACCGGACGATCCAGCGTCGGGCTGATTTGCACCTTTCTGTCGTAGATAAGCACCTGACTTTCTGTTTTGTGACCGCTAAAAATCTGCTTATCCCTGCTACTCCCCTCAAAATCAGAAATGGCTTTTGCCTTGATATCGTGAAACGTGTAATCCAGTTGCCGGCCCAGTTCGCTTTGTGCGGCACGTACGGCCTTTAGCCAGCGATTATTGAATGTCTTGCGGATGAACTGACCACGATCGTTGTTATAGATGACCAGTGCGTCAGGTGAGAGCCTCGGGCATTCTGTCTGTGCCGTTTCCAGAGCTTGCCGAAGGCGGGGCGTCCACACCTTAATTTGCTTTTTCCCTGTCTTACCCTGCTGGATAAAAATCCCCTTGTCAGATATCTGCATCCAGCGCAGAGCGAGTACATCAGCTTGCCGGGCTGCGCACAGGTACGATATTTCCATTGCTGCCCTGACGACGTGATCTGCATGTTTATAAATCGCCAGGTAGTCTTCGTCGGTGATGTATTGCTCGCGAGCCTTGAGAGAAAATTTACTGACGCCGGTGCACGGATTTCCCTTAACGTAACCACGCTCATATCCCCAACGGTAAACACGCGACATACTGCTCATTTCCTGATTGGCCTGATTTTTACTTTGCAGGCCACGACGATCCATAAACTGACGAACGTCTTCCGGTTTGATTAAGTCAGCTTTAACTTTACCGAATACGGCAAGTAGTTTTTTCTGATGTTGCAGGTAATCCCGCTGGGTTCGTATTGCAAGCTCGGTGTAGTAGGCGCTTTTAAGAAACATCTTCCAGAGCTTTTCGAACGTCATCACATCTGAATAATTTCGTCGCTCTTCCTCATACCGTTTCCATAACGCTGACATGGTGAGGGTGATTGGCCCAAGCGTCACGGTTTCCCGCGAGGTGGTTTTGTAGTAGTAACGCGTTCTGGTTTTTGATACGCGCGGGGGGAGCTTGTTATCACCCGGATCCTTTCTTCTGCGCCCCATTTAAATAGCTCCAAAATCGGGTTTCTCTTCTGTACTGGTCTGCACGGTGATCTGTCCGTTCAGTACAGCATTGATATGTGTCCAGGTAACCATCGGGCGCCCTTCCCGGTCGGGAATGTACGAAACGCCGCCACGGTCCAGTATTTCCCGTTGTTTGGATGGTTTCTGATAGCCGGTAAACTCAATCAGTTCAGCGTCTGTTAGCAGATCGTTTTCTCTGGTCATGTTGGTCTTTCCTCATCATCCGGTACACAGCGTCGTCAGCATCACTGCAGGCGCGTTCGATGTCGGACTGGGTCAGTGTCTTCTTTCGTACGCTTGCCGATAACCGGCCAATCTTTATATCGAAATCTGTGAGCAGAGTAGCTCCGGGTTGCCATCGCAGCATTGCGACCTCCTGTGAATAGTGAGGCCGCAATGCTAGCGGTAGCGGGGTTTTATTTCTGATTACGCTTAATCAGGTTTGCAGGGAGGAATGCGCCTTTTTCACGCGTAACCTTCACGTTTTTCGGCAGATGCATACCTAGTTCACAACGGCTGCGGGCTTCAATAATGCCGTTACTACCGTCAGGGAAAACGACATGTACCGCATCGCCACGTTTGAGGGATAGTTTCAGCATATCAGCGCACCTGCAATGAACGTTCGCCGATCTCAAGATGGGCGCCCGGTACCGGGTTTAACAGTTCGGCAGGTACTTCACCGCCATCAGCGGTGATTTGAGCTGCGGCAGCTTCCGCAGCCTCGATTGCCTCTTTGATGGCTTTTTTGTCCGGGGCGATAATCGTCTGAACAGTTACCAGATCATCAGGCAATAGCTTTTCGTTATCGATCACAACGCTGATGCTTCCTTTACGGGCAGTGAAAGTGTTTTTAGGTGTCTTGAGCTTATCCAGATTCGCGGCCATAAGGCACGACAGAATATATTTCCTGAGCGTTTTATCTTTATTTTCGAAAGACTTTTTGCGCTCTGCCAGGCGCTTCATTTCCTCATCACAGGTTTTGGCATGTCCGAGATTATTGCGGGCTATTACCATGATGGCATCCAGCTTATCCGCCAGTTCTCCTTCAATGCCTTCCAGAGTATCGGCGATCATTTCTGGAGTCAGTTCATCAGAGCTTTCCAGCAATTGCAGAAGGTTGGTATAGTCGGCAGCTAAGGCGATAGCAGTAGTCATTATGCTTTCTCCTGTACTTTTTTCAGTTCGGCGATACGTCCATCTTTGATAGTTGTCAGGCGACGCAGACGCCCACCTAAGTAACGGGCATGCTGTGTGTCACCTTTCGCCTCTGCATCCTTGCGATGAACCTCCGCTTCGCGAGCAATCGAAGAATAGACCTTGTTGATCTCGTGCTCTGATACAGCAGATGCAATGGTGTTAGCGACTCGGGTCAGTTTGTCGTCCAGTTCCTGACGTACGCGGGCGGCATCCTCGGCGTTTTCGCTGGCGTTTTTGAGCGCGAATTCTGCTTTGTTTTTCTGGCGATATTCCGGGTTATCGTACAGGCCCATGAAAATATCAGCGCAGAAACCAAGCGCAGACAGCGCTTTTTTGGTTGCGTCAGTCAGTGATTTTTTTGTCGCTTCACCATCGCAAATAGGGCCGTATTTGCTGCCGTAAATATATGGGGTACACCCGAAAGAAATCTCCTCACCGCGTACACCATTGCGGGTGTACCAAAGTCTGATTTTGATAACGTGATGTTTCTCTGTCAGGACGCCGCCGACCCCGTTGGGGATAAGTTCCCACGTGTTGTTACCGTCGGTGCCTTTGACTGTGCGAGTAATTGGTGCGCCATCGTCAAAGCGTTCTTCCAGAATATCGACACCCCAGCCGATACCTTTCGGACCGAATTCGCGGGTAGCGATCATGGTCATGTAGGTGCCATTAATTGAGGTTCCGCCGCCATTCACAGAGAACGCAGTAGTAAAACGCTCATCTGTTTTGAAGACTCTTTCCACAATTCCAGGTTGTCGCGTTCAGTAGACTGCATTTGGTTGATGCTCTGAACCAGTTCAGATGCCTGCGGGAGCTGCTCTTCACGTTTAACGCGCTCGACTAGTTGATCCGCATCCTGAACGAGAGTTTTTACTTTATCGCTCAGCTTTTCTTCCTGCTGGTCAGTTTCGTCATGGTTCGTTGCATAAACTCCGTAACCCATGCTATTCAACGTTTCACGGGCCTGCGTTGCCTGGTCTTCTGTAACAGTTCCTTGTGCGGTCACTTCCGTTTTTTCACCTTCAATTGAGGCGGTTTCAGGCATCAGATTATCAACAGAGAACATTCCATTGCCGAGGTTTGATACCTGAGGTTGGGAATCTGTTTTAACCCATTTAGGATCGTTAGGATCGCTGATACCTTCGACGTACTCGCCGCGCTCTGCCGCAAGCAGTTTGCCGGTTCTCTCCGCATCAGTACCAGCACACTCGAACTGACCATTTTCAGCCAGCCAGGAATTAATATGGCGCCGCAGTGACTCAGGGAAATGGTATGTATCTTTAGCAGGTGCATTCTGAATAACGCCAAAAACACTAGGGCGGTCATACTTCAGGATCTGCTCTGTCGTACGTAGTGCCGCTGACCAGCGTTTGAAATCTTCTCGGTCTTCTTCAATGATGTGTTCAGCAGCTCGTAGCGCACGAACTGATACTGTTTCTGTGAAATTAATCGGGAGAAGGGCGAGGGCAATCTCCTGATCCAGTGTGGCATAAGAATGCTTATATCCGCGCTGTGGTGCTACTTTGTTACTGTCATTGTTGACACCATCATTATCCAATGCGGTATTTTCCGGCAGCATTTCTTCACGCTTACGAGGATTTTCCATCCAGCGTTTAATGAACTGTGAAATTGCTGCCTTATCCGCCGTCGTCTGCCGGTGACATCGAAGTGTGGGAAGACTCAGTCGCCGGCACCCTGAATGATTTCCTTGGCACCGTGACAGAAAACGATGTCCGGCCTGAAGCGCTGAAACGGTTTGAGGCCATGGTTGATGAGGTCAGCCGGCTGGCCGCAGACGTCAGCATGAACACAACGCAGTCTGAGCAGTCTGCACGTTTCGCCAGTGCCAGTGCAAAAGCCGCAGCGGCATCGGTCCACAGGGACCGGTGGGTGCAACCGGTGCGAAGGGTGACAAGGGAGATAAAGGCGACATCGGTCCACAGGGACCGGTGGGTGCAACCGGTGCAAAAGGAGACAAAGGAGACAAAGGTGCAACGGGAGCAACAGGTGCGCAGGGGCCAGCGGGAGCGCCAGCGGGAGCTCTGAATGCGGTTGGGGCATTTGCATTGGCGCACTTAACCCTGTCGGGTTCCACAATCGCCGTTCCCGGCACAAACTACTCAGGAAGTAGCCTTAAGTCGTGCGCCATTGTCGTCGATTCTGAACGCAGGGCATCGTTTGTAATCAAAGGGCTTAGCGGCAGAGAAACGCTGGGACCTTATACATTACCCGGAACATGGCGAGCTTGTAGCCTCATATCAACTGAAGGTTTGACTGGTTCATGGACATTATACGCCGGTCTTTTCCAGCGAATTGCATAGACGGGAGTCAGCATGGAAATTCAGGAAATCAGCGCTCCTGTGTGGGCTAATGCGGAGAAAACCGCGATTGACTGTATGGTGAAGTTCAAAGAAATGAATTTCTCGGTACCATACACGGCGTTAGTAGACGATTCAGATGATAATGGCCGTTTTATTTTTGACTGGTGCATTACCGAGCAGGCTGGGGTTATTGCTGATTATGTCCAGCCTGAAGAGGATCGAGAATTAGTCGTTGCACAGGCTGAAGCCGAGAAAGCGCGGTTGATGTCAGATGCAGAACGCGTGATTTTGCCGCTTGAGAGGGCTGTGAAGCATGGCATAGCTACAAGTGATGAGGTGGCTAAATTGGAATTATGGGAATTCTATTCGGTTGAACTAAGCCGTGTTGATCCTTCAAAACCGGTCTGGCCTGAAACACCGTAAAAGGCAGGGAAAACTGGAAATTTTTTCTCTGAAATTCATAATGATGTTAACTCCTGTCAAAAACCTTCTTGATCCGACCATTAAGAAAAACTGTTTATATAAACAGTCTTGAGAGGGTAGGGGTTGCCGCGACGAATTGATATTGAGGTCGCTTTTTGTTTCGCTGTGGTTTTTAAACCTGGCGGTCGCGGGATACCAGTGACCGCCAGGTTATTCATTTCGATGCAGAGGTCATCGCGAGAAGATTGCCTTAAAAAATGATCATTCCCAATGCGCTAAGCCAAGCAGCAAGGAAGCTGTCTTACAGAGACATGATATGAGGTCATCAGTGCTCAAGTACAGGCTTGGGTATAATCAGGAAGCCTATTTTCTGAAGCATTTTACCCATACTGTGTAACTACAAGAATCTGAAGATAATCTGAATTGCAAAGATCTAAACAGCGGTGAATGCGAAAAGTGCAAACTCTACTGGTCTGAACGGATCAGTCGGAAATTCTTGTTTACAGTACCCTCACTCAGCACGAATAAGTGTGGTAAAGAGCAATAGCGATATTATTGTATCAGTACCAACTTCCAATCAGGCTTTACTCTCCGCTCTCTGAAACGCTGGGATCAAAATCAGAAATGTTAAAAGGTCAGAACAACAACTCATATCGTAAATCCTGTCTACATTTGCCTGCTATGTAGGATGCTGTGAAAGTCAGGTCCAGACCGAGGATATCTTTGATTATTTAGATATGTTTCTTAATGAAGACGGTACCACCGTGCTTGTGTAGAACAACCTTCTACTTTTTATGATGGTGCCTGATCTATGAGGCTCGAAACAGTCTAAAAAATTCTGATTTATTCATTTATTAAAATAAGGTTAAGTTAATTCTTCATTCTGTAAAAGTTACTTTTTTGAGATTATTCCTTGTTATGTTAATATTGTTAACAATAATAGTGATCAAGATCGCATAATCAAAACTTTTATTTTCGGGATTATTCTTAGGTCTTAAGAACTATGAAGATTAATACTCGGTGAAAATGTCATTTTGCAGGAGGTATATTTAGGAAAAATCACCTAATAATTCAGAAATTTCTCGAATTAATAATGAGTGCTTATGAGTAGATGCTAAAGTCAACTTAACGTGTCTCGTTTAATAGATGTTTAATGTAATTATGAAACATGCACTAAGATTCCTCCCCATCTTAACAGTTGATAATGTTTTCCTTAACAGCATTTTATCTTGAGTAATTGTCATTTTATACAATTTATGTATGGTTTTGTTTGTTATTGTTTTATTTATTAATGAGTTATTTCAGTTAATGCAACCGTAATTATACTCAATCCACTGAATATGTTAGTAATATTAACTGTGGATAATGTTGCTAAATGCTTTTATTTTGATAGCTTTTGCCTATCAAAAAAGGGGATAGTAAAAAAACAAAACGATTAAACATTTTAAAAAAAACTCCGGTAAGATGATCTTAGTCAAAGGGAAATTAATTTAAATACATCATTAAAAGGATTATGAGGTGACTATGAAGTACTGGTTTATTTCTGATGATGTTTTCTTTCTTAAATCACTTCAGTTGATAATTGGGGAGCGATATCAAGAAGTAGCGTTCATCGATTTGAATAAGGAATGGGCAGGAATAAAACCTAATGCAAAGGATGCTGTTGTTGTTGCTGTAGATAACAACCATCTTCGCAGTTGCTTGCTTAAAAAACCGGTGTTGTTATCAACCAAATTGATTGTCCTCGTTGACATCCCTTTAACTCCAGGGGAAACACGTTGTTCTTTTCCTTGTTTATTATCGAAAAAAATAAGAAGGAAGGAATTCATCGAGTTACTGGATGACGCAGAAAACATTCCTCTTCGACGTAAAATAACGTCACTACGCGCGGTGAATATATTTACTCAACTTTGTTATGGAGGAAAAATACCGGAAATAACAGGACCACCAGGATTAACGACAAAGTCAATCTACCGGATAAAGCGTGATGTGTTACAAGAATATGGACTCACAAAATGTAATTCCGTAGGTGTATTAATATGTCGTGACCTATTGGTAATGTCGACTCACTTAATTGACAAGTGAACCAAACAAACTGCAAATATATTTTCAAGTCTATCTGACTGGCAGGTTGCATTCATCAATCGTCATTGAGATGTATCAAAAAATATTTGGCATGATTTTGTGTGTAATTTATCAAGAAAATTAATTTTAGGGTTGTATGGAATGAAAAATTGTTTTGGTTTTTAAAATTTCTTTACTTACTCTTTTTGAGTGCTGTTTTAAGCATAAATGGAAAGTTATATGAACGGATTATTTAGAAAGAAATGTTTAGCCATACTTATTGTAGCAACATTCAATGCCTCGGCAGATATCACCTTTACTGGCGATACAGAAAAAACGAACAACGGCAACTCATTAAGGAAGGTGCGAATAAGTCCGAGATGTGAGATCATCGTGTTGTAACCTGAACCCAGAATGAGTAACCGGATGAGCCAGCAACTGACTTTTGCCGACAGTGAGTTTTCCAGTAAACGCCGCCAGACCCGCAAAGAAGTTTTCCTTGGCAGAATGGATGACTTGCTTCCCTGGGACAAATTACTTGGCGTTATCGAGCCTGTGTATCCCAAGGCCGGTAATGGTCGCAGGCCCTATCCGCTGGAAACCATGCTGCGTATTCACTGCATGCAGCAATGGTACAACCTGAGCGATGAGGCCATGGAAGATGCCCTCTATGAAATCGCCTCCATGCGCCAATTTGCTCGCCTGTCACTGGATAAAGCCATTCCAGACCGCACTACCATCATGAATTTCCGGCATTTGCTGGAGCAGCATGAACTGGCCCGCAAAATCTTCAGTACCGTTAATCACTGGCTAGCAGAGTGTGGCGTTCTAATGACCCAGGGCACCTTGGTGGATGCCACCATCATTCAAGCCCCCAGCTCTACCAAAAACAAACACAACAGCCGTGATGAAGACATGCACCAGACCAAGAAAGGTAACCAGTGGTACTTCGGCATGAAAGCGCACATTGGCGTGGACGCCAAAAGTGGCCTGACCCACAGTCTGGTGACCACGGCGGCTAACGAGCACGACCTCAATCAGGTTGGCAAGTTACTGCATGGCGATGAAGAATTTATCTCAGCCGATGCTGGTTATCAGGGGGCCGAAAAGCGCGATGAGCTCAGCGATGTCAGCGCAGACTGGCTTATCGCCAAGCGTCCCGGCAAAGTGAATGCATTGAAGCAACACCCGCGCAAGAACAAGCTGGCCATCCGTTACGAATACCTGAAAGCGAGTATCCGAGCGAAGGTTGAGCATCCATTTCGGATAGTAAAATGTCAGTTTGGTTTCGTCAAAGCCAGGTACAAGGGGCTGGCTAAAAATGACAGTCAACTGGCGATGTTATTCACCCTGGCGAACCTGGTTCGAGTTGACCAATTGATACGGGCACAGGCGAGATCTACCTGAAATGAGGAAATTAGCCTGAAACAGGGCCAAAATCAGCCACGAAGAGACGATTTTGGGCTGAAAATTGGAAAATTGAGCCACAGGACGTCGATAAAGGACGGTTTGGGGCGTCATATCGGGAGCTGCGGACCACTTAATCGCAACTTCC
>NZ_JAOWCD010000039.1:0-6715 GCF_030337175.1 Citrobacter sp. Ca225
GAATGGAAGGGACTTCCCCTGGATATGTGCCTGATTAGCTCTTGTGCAATCATGGGGTAAACATAGCCCTGGAGGGATTCGTTATGACTATCACTACTGTCGGTATCGATCTTGCTAAAAATGTGTTCGCTGTTCACTGCGTTGATCAAAATGGAAAAACTGTTCTGGTTAAACCTAAAGTATCGCGTGCTGCACTTCCTGAGTTAATTGCAAGCCTGCCTCCCTGTGTTATCGGGATGGAGGCGTGCTCAGGCGCCCATTACTGGGCAAGAGTGTTTCGGCAGTATGGCCATGAGCCCCGTTTGATGGCTGCAAAGTTCGTATCGCCATATCGCATGGCCGGTAAATCAGGAAAAAATGATGCAGCTGATGCCCAGGCTATTTGTGAGGCTGTCCGTCGCCCGCATATGCGGTTCGTGCCAGTGAAGGATGAGAGCCAGCAGGCGATGCAATGTCTACACCGTACCAGACAAGGTTTTATCGAAGAGAAAACAGCAACATATAACCGATTAAGAGGTTTGATATCTGAATTCGGCGTCATCGCTCCACAAAGTACAGATGCCCTGCGCCACATCGTTTCTGAACAGAAGAATTCTTTGCCGCTTCAGGTTCAGCAATGCGTTGATGATCTGCTGGAACACATTAATCGCATTGAAGATAACATCGCTGAATATGACCGGATCCTGTCCCGCATGGCAAAAACGGATCACCGCAGCCAACGACTGATGGAACTGAAAGGGATTGGTCCCACAACGGCCTGTGCGCTGGTCGCCAGTATCGGTAATGCCCATGATTTTAAGAATGGACGCCAACTGGCAGCCTGGCTGGGACTTACACCATCACAGTACAGCAGTGGCGGAAAATCAAAGCTTGGCAGAATAACGAAAGCGGGCGATTCATATCTGCGAACGCTTCTGGTTCAGGGGGCCCGTTCGGTTTTGATTGGTGCAGAGAAAAGGACTGACTCATTCAGCCGTTGGGTTTGTAAGTTGGTTGAGCGCAGGGGGTACTGGCGGGCTGTTGTAGCCATCGCCGCCAAAAACGCGAGGCTGTGCTGGGCATCGTTGCATTACGGTGATGATTTCAGGCTGTACTCAGCCAGCTAAAGCACAAAGCAGTATAACCATCTGACCTGCAACTCGTTGATGAAAAAGGGTTAGACCCCGTGAGGCCTATCTGGCTATTGTACAGGATATACGTATCCGCTTAACGAACAAGAACCTCACGCGCGTCTTTCATCAGGGCCCGAATCGATAACGATTTATCATGGCCGTTTATAGTACCGCAGTCTCTCCCCTTTATTTTACTGACGAGCAGACAGAAACTATAAAACCGGCGTTGACATGCCGGGGAAGCCCTTATAGTACAATAATTCTCTATATCCAAACTGACCCCTAGTAGACTCAGCTGTGTACGAAACAGGACGGGTAACGGGTTATCCGCATCTTCCACGAGCTCAGGTAATCGTCGCTGTAGCTGCTGGATACCTCGGGGGACGACAATGCCAAATTCGGCCAATAACCCCCTGATTTGATTGGCTTGTGCGGTTCGCTGTTTGATGAAGCTCTGACGACTCCGGTGAAGTGCCAATACGGCTTGCTGCTCAGCGGTTTTGACCGGCACGAACCGCATGTTAGGTCGAGTGACGGCTTCACAAATAGCTTCAGCGTCTGCAGCATCATGCTTATTGGTTTTAACATAGGGTTTGACGAACTGAGGGGCCATCAGTTTGACATTATGGCCCATCGATATCAGTTTATTGGCCCAGAAATGAGCAGATGCACAGGCCTCCATGCCGATCAAACAGGGTGGGATGTTGGCAAAAAAGGAGGCCATTTGTGCCCGTCTGAGTTGTTTGTTGAACAACCGTTTTCCGTGCTCGTCAACCCCATGGATCTGGAAAACGTTTTTTGCCAAATCGATTCCAATAGTTTTAACGTTCATGATAGCAGCGCTCCGTTCAATGAGTGACGATTTATCGTCCCACTGTGGCACAAGAGATGGGAGGCGACCATTCCATTAACAAAGCCCTTCAACTCAGCAAAAGTTCGATTTATTCAACAAAGCCTTTTTTTATATACGATCTGACGAATTCAGCAGAAGGAAACTCATCATTCGTGACGAAATAAAAATTAGTTTCCCCATTAATATAGAAATGAGTGTTTACTCACAGAAAGAAAATCAGGAGTAATTATTCTGAAGACAGATAATACAGAAGTCGTACAGCGCATTTAACTCACTTCTCAGGAGGTTAATCACTCTCTATTTGTGGACAACCGACATGTCTTAAGGCTCTGGAATAACGTGTTGATATTTCGATGCGTAGCATGCAGCGGAATATTACCGGATCAATAAAGCAGGAAGAGGCGTTTTAATTCTTTCCGCAGGATGATAGTAGGGTGACTGCCATGTCTGATTATAATGAAAAAAGTGCGATCTCCGCACTTCTCGCAGGTCATTGTTCCGATCCATTTTCCGTGCTTGGCATGCACTCAACCGATGCGGGTCTGGAAGTGCGCGCATTATTACCCGATGCCACCGATGTATGGGTGATTGAACCGAAAACCGGGCGCAAAGTCGGTAAACTCGAATGCCTCGACACACGCGGGTTCTTTAGCGGCGTTCTGCCGCGCCGGAAAAATCCTTTTCGTTACCAGCTGGCCGTCACCTGGCACGGTCAGCAAAACCTGATTGACGACCCCTATCGCTTTGGCCCGCTGCTGCAGGAGCTTGATGCCTGGCTGCTCGCTGAAGGGACTCATCTGCGGCCCTACGAGACGCTGGGAGCCCATGCCGACACCATGGACGGCGTCACCGGGACGCGTTTTTCCGTCTGGGCGCCGAACGCCCGTCGTGTGTCGGTGGTCGGACAGTTCAACTACTGGGACGGCCGCCGCCACCCGATGCGTCTGCGCAAAGAGTCCGGCATCTGGGAGCTGTTTGTCCCCGGCGCGCATAACGGCCAGCTGTATAAGTTCGAGCTGATTGACGCCCACGGCCACCTGCGGGTGAAATCCGACCCGTATGCCTTTGAGGCACAGATGCGCCCGGAAAGCGCGTCGCTTATCTGCGGCATGCCGGAAAAGGTCGAACAGCCACAGTCCCGTCAGCAGGCCAACCAGTTTGATGCACCGATTTCGATTTATGAAGTGCACCTTGGCTCGTGGCGCCGCCACGCCGATAACCATTTCTGGCTCAGCTACCGCGAGCTGGCGGACCAGCTGGTGCCTTACGCGAAGTGGATGGGCTTCACCCATCTGGAGCTGCTGCCGGTAAACGAACATCCGTTCGACGGCAGCTGGGGCTATCAGCCCACCGGGCTGTACGCGCCGACCCGCCGTTTTGGTACCCGTGAAGACTTCCGCTACTTCCTGAATGCTGCCCATGCCGCGGGTCTGAACGTGATCCTCGACTGGGTGCCGGGCCACTTCCCGTCGGATGACTTTGCGCTGGCATCGTTCGACGGCACCGCGTTGTATGAACACAGCGACCCGCGAGAAGGTTATCACCAGGACTGGAATACGCTGATCTACAACTACGGTCGCCGTGAAGTCAGCAACTTTCTGGTCGGGAACGCGCTGTACTGGATTGAACGCTTCGGGATCGACGCCCTGCGCGTGGATGCGGTTGCGTCAATGATCTACCGCGACTACAGCCGCAAAGAGGGGGAGTGGGTGCCCAATGAGTACGGCGGCCGGGAAAACCTCGAAGCGATTGAATTTCTGCGCAATACCAACCGTGTGCTCGGTGAGCAGACGCCGGGAGCGGTCACGATGGCGGAGGAGTCCACCGACTTCGCCGGGGTTACACGACCGTCTTCTACGGGCGGTCTTGGCTTCTGGTTCAAATGGAACCTCGGCTGGATGCATGACACCCTCGACTATATGCAGCTCGATCCCATCTATCGTCGTTATCATCACGACAAGATGACCTTCGGGATGCTCTACAACTACACCGAAAACTTCGTGTTGCCGCTGTCACACGATGAAGTGGTTCACGGCAAAAAATCGATTCTTGACCGGATGCCTGGCGATGCCTGGCAGAAGTTCGCCAACCTGCGCGCCTACTACGGCTGGCTGTTTGCCTTCCCCGGTAAAAAGCTGCTGTTTATGGGCAACGAGTTTGCCCAGGGGCGGGAGTGGAACCACGACGCCAGCCTCGACTGGCATCTGCTGGAAGGGGGCGACAACTGGCATCACGGGGTGCAGCGTCTGGTGCGCGATCTGAACCATACCTATCGCCACCATAAGGCACTGCACGAACTGGATTTTGACCCCTACGGCTTTGAATGGCTTGTTGTGGATGACCACGAACGGTCGGTGTTTATCTTTGTCCGTCGCGATAAAGCCGGGAACGAGATAATCGTGGCGAGCAACTTCACGCCAGTACCGCGTCACGGCTATCGCTTCGGGATTAACCAGCCGGGGCGCTGGCGTGAAGAGCTGAACACCGACTCGATGCACTACCACGGGAGCAACACCGGCAACGGCGGCTGCGTGGCAAGCGAGGCGATCGCCAGCCACGGTCGGGAGCATTCGCTGTCGGTGACTCTGCCGCCGCTGGCGACAATCTGGCTGGTACGGGAATCTGCAGGGCAATAAAACGCGCAGCTGATTTATTGCAGCTGACTTATTACCGGAGGTGATCACTTCTGAATTATTTTGCAGAAGAGTGAGGCTTTTTCTTCATTATTTTCTTTTATGGCTTTTATTTAATGGCAGGACATTATTATGAGTAAACTTGAATATACTGACAACTTAATGCTGTCGCGCCAGTTACCGCTTAAATCCGTGGCCCTGATCCTCGCCGGCGGACGTGGCACACGATTAAAAGACCTGACCACTATTCGCGCAAAACCTGCGGTGCATTTCGGCGGTAAATTCAGAATTATTGATTTTGCTTTATCGAATTGTATTAACTCCGGAATAAGACGTATCGGGGTCATTACACAATATCAGTCCCATTCACTGGTGCAGCATATTCAACGCGGCTGGGCATTCTTTAACGAAGAAATGAATGAGTTCGTGGATTTATTACCGGCGCAGCAGCGGGTGCATGGTGAGAACTGGTATCGGGGGACGGCGGATGCCGTGACCCAGAATCTGGATATTATCCGCCGCTATGATGCGGAATATGTCGTTATTCTGGCCGGGGACCATATCTATAAACAAGATTATTCGCGGATGCTGCTCGATCACGTTGAAAAAGGGGCGCGCTGTACCGTGGCCTGCCTGCCGGTCCCGGTTGAAGAGGCAAGCGCTTTTGGCGTCATGGCCGTGGATGAGAATGACAAAATCATTGAATTTGTTGAAAAACCGGCTAATCCGCCCACCATTCCTGGCGATGAAACCCGCTCGCTTGCCAGTATGGGCATTTATGTGTTTGATGCGGAATATCTCTACCAGCTGCTGGAAGACGACGATCGGGATGAACACTCCACCCATGATTTTGGCAAAGATATTATTCCCAGGATAACGGCGGCAGGTGAAGCGTATGCGCATCCGTTCCCGCGCTCCTGCGTTCAGTCGGATAATAATGCCGAGCCATACTGGCGCGATGTCGGAACCCTGGAGGCGTACTGGAAAGCGAATCTGGATTTAGCCTCAGTAGTGCCAGAGCTGGACGTTTATGACCGTAACTGGCCTATCCGTACCTATGTCGAATCGCTGCCCAGCGCCAAATTTGTTCAGGACCGTTCCGGCAGTCATGGCATGACCATGAATTCTCTGGTCTCCGGCGGCTGTATTATTTCTGGCTCGGTGGTGGTGCAGTCGGTTCTATTTTCCAGAGTTCGGATTAACTCGTTCTGTAATATTGATTCGTCGGTTTTATTACCGGGCGTCTGGGTCGGTCGCTCCTGCAGGATAAGACGCTGCGTGATCGACCGGGGATGCGTTATTCCGGAGGGGACGGTGATTGGCGAAAATGCCGTTGAGGATGCGCGACGCTTTTATCGTTCGGAAGAAGGCATCGTTCTGGTTACCAAAGAAATGCTGGACAAACTTGAGGTATGAGCCCATTTGCGGAAAAAGCGTGTCCGGCGGCAGAGAAAATATTGCCCTGTCGCGGGTCGTCTCTGTGGCTGAATAATAAGGAGGGCACTGTTGCAAATAGTCGGTGGTGATAAACTTATCATCCCCTTTTGCTGATGGAGCTGCACATGAACCCATTCAAAGGCCGGCATTTTCAGCGTGACATCATTCTGTGGGCCGTACGCTGGTACTGCAAATACGGCATCAGTTACCGTGAGCTGCAGGAGATGCTGGCTGAACGCGGAGTGAATGTCGATCACTCCACGATTTACCGCTGGGTTCAGCGTTATGCGCCTGAAATGGAAAAACGGCTGCGCTGGTACTGGCGTAACCCTTCCGATCTTTGCCCGTGGCACATGGATGAAACCTACGTGAAGGTCAATGGCCGCTGGGCGTATCTGTACCGGGCCGTCGACAGCCGGGGCCGCACTGTCGATTTTTATCTCTCCTCCCGTCGTAACAGCAAAGCTGCATACCGGTTTCTGGGTAAAATCCTCAACAACGTGAAGAAGTGGCAGATCCCGCGATTCATCAACACGGATAAAGCGCCCGCCTATGGTCGCGCGCTTGCTCTGCTCAAACGCGAAGGCCGGTGCCCGTCTGACGTTGAACACCGACAGATTAAGTACCGGAACAACGTGATTGAATGCGATCATGGCAAACTGAAACGGATAATCGGCGCC
>NZ_JAOWCD010000040.1:0-5492 GCF_030337175.1 Citrobacter sp. Ca225
GAATGGAAGGGACTTCCCCTGGATATGTGCCTGATTAGCTCTTGTGCAATCATGGGGTAAACATAGCCCTGGAGGGATTCGTTATGACTATCACTACTGTCGGTATCGATCTTGCTAAAAATGTGTTCGCTGTTCACTGCGTTGATCAAAATGGAAAAACTGTTCTGGTTAAACCTAAAGTATCGCGTGCTGCACTTCCTGAGTTAATTGCAAGCCTGCCTCCCTGTGTTATCGGGATGGAGGCGTGCTCAGGCGCCCATTACTGGGCAAGAGTGTTTCGGCAGTATGGCCATGAGCCCCGTTTGATGGCTGCAAAGTTCGTATCGCCATATCGCATGGCCGGTAAATCAGGAAAAAATGATGCAGCTGATGCCCAGGCTATTTGTGAGGCTGTCCGTCGCCCGCATATGCGGTTCGTGCCAGTGAAGGATGAGAGCCAGCAGGCGATGCAATGTCTACACCGTACCAGACAAGGTTTTATCGAAGAGAAAACAGCAACATATAACCGATTAAGAGGTTTGATATCTGAATTCGGCGTCATCGCTCCACAAAGTACAGATGCCCTGCGCCACATCGTTTCTGAACAGAAGAATTCTTTGCCGCTTCAGGTTCAGCAATGCGTTGATGATCTGCTGGAACACATTAATCGCATTGAAGATAACATCGCTGAATATGACCGGATCCTGTCCCGCATGGCAAAAACGGATCACCGCAGCCAACGACTGATGGAACTGAAAGGGATTGGTCCCACAACGGCCTGTGCGCTGGTCGCCAGTATCGGTAATGCCCATGATTTTAAGAATGGACGCCAACTGGCAGCCTGGCTGGGACTTACACCATCACAGTACAGCAGTGGCGGAAAATCAAAGCTTGGCAGAATAACGAAAGCGGGCGATTCATATCTGCGAACGCTTCTGGTTCAGGGGGCCCGTTCGGTTTTGATTGGTGCAGAGAAAAGGACTGACTCATTCAGCCGTTGGGTTTGTAAGTTGGTTGAGCGCAGGGGGTACTGGCGGGCTGTTGTAGCCATCGCCGCCAAAAACGCGAGGCTGTGCTGGGCATCGTTGCATTACGGTGATGATTTCAGGCTGTACTCAGCCAGCTAAAGCACAAAGCAGTATAACCATCTGACCTGCAACTCGTTGATGAAAAAGGGTTAGACCCCGTGAGGCCTATCTGGCTATTGTACAGGATATACGTATCCGCTTAACGAACAAGAACCTCACGCGCGTCTTTCATCAGGGCCCGAATCGATAACGATTTATCATGGCCGTTTATAGTACCGCAGTCTCTCCCCTTTATTTTACTGACGAGCAGACAGAAACTATAAAACCGGCGTTGACATGCCGGGGAAGCCCTTATAGTACAATAATTCTCTATATCCAAACTGACCCCAAGAAGGACACCTTCAGCGCGGCCGTGGTCGGTTCGCCGGTAAAGTAGGCTTTACCCTCGCTCTCATTCCACTTGTTCTTCACAGGGTCGTAGCCGCGGTTAAGCACGCTGATGCCGCCGTCGCTGCGCTTGCCGTAGGTGGCGGTAACCTGCTCCAGGCCGCGTTCAAAGCGGTTTTCCAGGCGAGCGACTTCGTACCATTTGCCAAGATAGCGGCTGGCGTCAAAACCGGAAATGGGCTGCACGCCCTTCGGTGGGGTAGGGGATTTACAGGCTACCAGCGTCAGGGCAATGGCAACACCGGTCACAACAGGCCATAGCTTCATGAGAATTCCTTTCATTTGCACGGTTGGAAATTAAGTGTAGTGCACCGCGGCGGCGCTTCATCCCATCCGCGAAAATTCGTAGTATATTGAGAGTATTCCTCAACTCTGGACACGGACATGGCTTACTCCATCGGCGAATTCGCCAGACTCAGCGGGATCACCGCCACCACGCTGCGGGCCTGGCAGCGGCGCTACGGCTTACTCAAGCCTCAGCGCACGGAGGGCGGCCACCGCCAGTACAGCGATGAGGACGTCCAGCAGGCGCTAAAAATCCTCGACTGGGTAAAAAAAGGCGTCCCGATTGGCCAGGTCAAACCGCTGCTGGAGCGCCCTACGTCGCGCCTGACCAACAACTGGCTCACGCTGCAGCAGAGCATGTTACAGCGCCTGCAGGACGGCAAAATCGAGTCCCTGCGCCAGATGATTTACGACGCAGGACGCGAGTACCCAAGACCAGAACTGGTCGCGAACGTGCTGCGTCCGCTGCGCAGTCAGGTGTCGGCAAACGTCGCCGCCGCCATGACCCTGCGGGAGATCCTCTACGGCATCATCATCGCCTACACCTCGTTTTGCTTGGAAGGCGATAAAAAAGCGCCGGGCGACAACATCCTGCTCAGCGGCTGGAACCTGAATGACCCGTGCGAAGTCTGGCTCGAAGCCTTAACCCGCACCGGGCAAGGCCACCGTATCGATATTTTACCCACGCCGCCCGCCACGCTGGCCCCGGAGATTTTCCCGGACCGCCACTGGCTTCTGGTCACGCGCGGTAAACTCACCGCCGCGCGCAAAAAGCAGATCGAGCAGTGGCAGCAGCAGGTATCGCTTGAAGTGATTATCCTCTAATCATTTTCTCCTGCGGGAATCTTCACGAAAAGTTGAATATTTTCCCGCGCCACAAATGCTAACGTTTTCCTGTGACCGACAACCCCACAGGAAAACACAATGAAAAAAACTGCCTCTCTGCTGATGCTGACCACCCTGGCCTTTGCCCCTGCCGCCTTTAGCGCCCCTGCCGGCACGCTGAGCGTACACATTCTTGACCAGCAAACCGGGATGCCGCCATCGGACGTTACCGTCACGCTGGAAAAACAGCAGCAGGACAAATGGACCCCAATTGCCAGCGGCAAAACTGACCATGACGGCCGCATCAAATCGCTTTATCCGGAGGATCAGGATATGCAGCCCGGCGTCTATAAAGTGGCCTTTAAAACCGCAGATTACTTCCACGGGAAGAAGCTGGACTCCTTCTTCCCGGAGATCCCGGTGCTGTTCACCGTAACCCGGACCAACGAAAAGCTGCACATCCCTCTCCTGCTGAGCCAATACGGTTATTCAACTTACAAGGGCAGTTAAGAAACGTTGATTTTAAAGGCAAATAAAAAATAATTCCGCTAATACTTGGACAAATTAGTCATGTTGTGTAAGTTTTAAAGAGAAGAACGGGAGGACCACACCATGACAACAAAACCTGTGCTCGGTATTAGCGGATGTTTGACCGGGTCTGCCGTTCGCTTCGACGGCGGACACAAGCGTATGGGCTTTGTCATGGATGAACTGGCCCAGTGGGTGAGTTTCAGGCCCGTCTGCCCGGAAATGGCGATTGGCCTGCCGACGCCACGCCCGGCCATACGCCTGACGCTGACGGACAGCGGCGAAACGCAGCTCCGCTTCAGCAAGCCGCCCCATGATGATATAACGCAGAAAATGGCCGACTTTACGGCGGACTATCTGCCAAAAATCGGCGATCTGTCGGGATTTATCGTCTGCGCGAAATCGCCAAGCTGCGGCATGGAACGCGTGCGGCTATATGATGAAAACGGCAACCGGGGCCGCAAGGAGGGTGTCGGGCTGTTCACCGCCGCCCTGCTTGAAACCTACCCGTGGCTGCCCGTGGAGGAAGACGGTCGGCTGCACGACCCGGTGCTGCGGGAAAACTTTATCGAGCGGGTATTTGCCCTGCACGAGCTGAACACGCTGCGCGCTAAAGGCCTGACGCGCCGCGCGCTGCTGGATTTCCACAGCCGCTATAAATTGCAGCTTCTGGCGCACCATCAGGCGGGCTACCGCGAGATTGGCCCGTTCGTTGCGTCGCTGCATGAATGGGAAGATCTGGACGCGTTCTTCGTGGCGTACCGCGAAAAGCTGATGACCATCCTGAAAAAGCCCGCCTCGCGGAAAAACCATACCAACGTGCTAATGCATATCCAGGGCTATTTCCGTAACCAGCTGAACAGCCGCCAGCGCGTCGAGCTGCGCGATGTGATCCTGCACTATCGCGACGGGCTGCTACCCATCCTCGCGCCGTTGACGCTACTGAAACACTACATGGCCGAATACCCTGACCGGTATCTGATGACGCAAAACTACTTTGATCCCTATCCTGATGATTTGGGTCTGCGTCTGGCAGTAACCTGACGATAAAAATGCGAAGGCCCGTTTGACCCACAGAGGCCCAAAGCAGTACCCCGTTTAGACGACACCCTCACTGTCGTCTCTTTTTTGCATTCCACACAAAAGACTGTAATTATGTACAGGATTGTAACGCAAAAAGGGACTGCCTGTGATCACCACCCTGCACATTCAAAACTACCGCTCGATTCGCGAAATGTCGCTGGAGCTGGAACAGCTCAACATCGTCTTTGGCCCAAACGGCACCGGAAAATCCAATATCTACAAGGCGATCCACCTGATGCACAGCGCCGCACAGGGGCAGTTTTCGCAGGCACTGGCGAACGAGGGTGGGATTTTAAAAGTGTTCTGGGCAGGCAAAACCCGCAGCGACCAGCTGCGGCGGATGAATTTGGCCGTTGAAACCGAAACCTACGAATACGAGCTGCAGGTAGGCTTTGTCGAAAAACTGCCTTACCCCTCACAGTTTCAACTCGATCCGGTGATCAAAGAAGAGTCCATCTGGCTGAGTGGTCAATACCGCCGCCCGTCGTCACAGCTGATGAGGCGTAAAAATCAGGCCGTATTTCTGAACAACGTGCATCACGAGAAAGTCACCCACAGCGGCACGCTGTATGAGAACGAATCGGTGTTCGGCCAGCTTGGCGAGCCGCATCTTTACCCGGAAGTGTCGCAGATGCGCGAGTCGCTGCGTAACTGGCGCTTTTATCAGGAGTTTTCTGTATCAATCGGCTCGGCCATGCGCGCGCCTCAGGTCGGTTTCCGCTCCCCAGTGCTGGCCAGCGACGGCGCAAACCTGGCGGCGGCGTTTCAGACCATCGTGGAAATTGGCGACGAGCTGCTGCTGATGCGCATCCTCGACCAGGCCTTCCCCGGCTGCGTGTTTTACAGCGACAACACCGGCGGACGCTTCCGGATGATGATGCAGCGTGAAGGGCTAAGCAGACCGCTGGAGCCGGCGGAATTCTCCGACGGCACTCTGCGTTTTCTGTGCCTGGCGGTGGCGCTATTAAGCCCGCGTCCACCGGCCTTTATCGCCCTCAACGAACCGGAAAACAGCCTGCATCCGCAGATGCTGCCCGCGCTGGCGAGCTTAATCGCCGAGGCCAGCCGCTACTCGCAAATTTGGCTGACCAGCCACTCGCCGGAACTGGCGAATTTAATTGAGAAACAGAGATCGTTTTCGCTGTATCAGCTGTCGATGGTGGAAGGGGAAACGAAGGTGGAGAGGCTGGGGTAGTCTCCCAGAGGGCACTGTTGCAAAGTTAGCGATGAGGCAGCCTTTTGTCTTATTCAAAGGCCTTACATTTCAAAAACTCTGCTTACCAGGCGCATTTCGCCCAGGGGATCACCATAATAAAA
>NZ_JAOWCD010000041.1:0-3792 GCF_030337175.1 Citrobacter sp. Ca225
CTATAAGGGCTTCCCCGGCATGTCAACGCCGGTTTTATAGTTTCTGTCTGCTCGTCAGTAAAATAAAGGGGAGAGACTGCGGTACTATAAACGGCCATGATAAATCGTTATCGATTCGGGCCCTGATGAAAGACGCGCGTGAGGTTCTTGTTCGTTAAGCGGATACGTATATCCTGTACAATAGCCAGATAGGCCTCACGGGGTCTAACCCTTTTTCATCAACGAGTTGCAGGTCAGATGGTTATACTGCTTTGTGCTTTAGCTGGCTGAGTACAGCCTGAAATCATCACCGTAATGCAACGATGCCCAGCACAGCCTCGCGTTTTTGGCGGCGATGGCTACAACAGCCCGCCAGTACCCCCTGCGCTCAACCAACTTACAAACCCAACGGCTGAATGAGTCAGTCCTTTTCTCTGCACCAATCAAAACCGAACGGGCCCCCTGAACCAGAAGCGTTCGCAGATATGAATCGCCCGCTTTCGTTATTCTGCCAAGCTTTGATTTTCCGCCACTGCTGTACTGTGATGGTGTAAGTCCCAGCCAGGCTGCCAGTTGGCGTCCATTCTTAAAATCATGGGCATTACCGATACTGGCGACCAGCGCACAGGCCGTTGTGGGACCAATCCCTTTCAGTTCCATCAGTCGTTGGCTGCGGTGATCCGTTTTTGCCATGCGGGACAGGATCCGGTCATATTCAGCGATGTTATCTTCAATGCGATTAATGTGTTCCAGCAGATCATCAACGCATTGCTGAACCTGAAGCGGCAAAGAATTCTTCTGTTCAGAAACGATGTGGCGCAGGGCATCTGTACTTTGTGGAGCGATGACGCCGAATTCAGATATCAAACCTCTTAATCGGTTATATGTTGCTGTTTTCTCTTCGATAAAACCTTGTCTGGTACGGTGTAGACATTGCATCGCCTGCTGGCTCTCATCCTTCACTGGCACGAACCGCATATGCGGGCGACGGACAGCCTCACAAATAGCCTGGGCATCAGCTGCATCATTTTTTCCTGATTTACCGGCCATGCGATATGGCGATACGAACTTTGCAGCCATCAAACGGGGCTCATGGCCATACTGCCGAAACACTCTTGCCCAGTAATGGGCGCCTGAGCACGCCTCCATCCCGATAACACAGGGAGGCAGGCTTGCAATTAACTCAGGAAGTGCAGCACGCGATACTTTAGGTTTAACCAGAACAGTTTTTCCATTTTGATCAACGCAGTGAACAGCGAACACATTTTTAGCAAGATCGATACCGACAGTAGTGATAGTCATAACGAATCCCTCCAGGGCTATGTTTACCCCATGATTGCACAAGAGCTAATCAGGCACATATCCAGGGGAAGTCCCTTCCATTCGGTAAGCCTGTTTTTTGAACAGGCTTACCTGTAGCAATAGGGTGTACTCCCGCGCTATACGGCATTTTCAGAGGTTTGACCTTAATCGGATAACCTAAATGCGATACTGCAAGAGCGACAACTTAAAAGCGATAGCCACTGACGCAAAATCAACCCCTTACGAACCAAGATTGGTTAAATAATGCGCTTAACGTACAAAAATTTCCGATCTCCAAACTGACCCCAGGAAGATCAACTGGGCGCACTGGGGCTGGTCACTAACGCCGTCGTGTTATGGAACACTATGTATATGCAGGCAGCCCTGGATCATCTCCGGGCGCAAGGTGAAACACTGAATGATGAAGATATCGCACGCCTCTCCCCGCTTTGCCACGGACATATCAATATGCTCGGCCATTATTCCTTCACGCTGGCAGAACTGGTGACCAAAGGACATCTGAGACCATTAAAAGAGGCGTCAGAGGTAGAAAACGTTGCTTAACGTGAGTTTTCGTTCCACTGAGCGTCAGACCCCAAATAGAACCCGTCATACGGGAGACTCGCAGTTTGGACACTTTATGTTAATTGAAGACATAGGCATCAAAGACAAATAGGTCCAATACTCGCCATTCTTAATTAATCGTGTATTGCATGTACCACAGTGGGTATACACGGTAAAGTGTGTACACTCATTGCACCGATACCAACGCTTTTGATTATTTGAACTCATTGATTTCGTTACATCAACTACTTTTTCAGACCCGCAAGAAACACAAAAATTCACCGCATGAGTATCATCCGATGCTCCTCGAAAAGATGTATTGTCTTCAATGCCGTACTGTAGAAACATCCCTAGCATACGTTGGATTTCATCAAGATAGCGTTGCGACTTCATTGGGTTAGCACATACTGCACCATAGTTTGTAGCTTGACGTTGATGGTATGCTGGCTCCCAATCAAACATGGATAGTTCGCCCAAATAACTGTCTTTCGCCCATTCCTGTGGAGATACGACTTTCTCAACCGCATCTAACACGGGGTGCAGAACAAACACACTGTTTTCTTGGCATTCGCTATAATCTTTGCCGTTGTAAAGTTCATGGATAACCCCACTGATCTTGACCCGCCATCTCCGGACAGCTTTTGTATCTTAAGTTAACGATGTCCGCTGCCGCCGATATTCCCTCGGGGAGTGATATCCCAGCGCGCTGTGCGGGTGGTTTTCATTGTAATGTGTGAACGCTGCTGCAAGGTTTCGCAGGGCTGTTCTCACATCTGGTTTTGGCATGAACGCGATATAGTCTTCCTTCATCGTCTTCACGAATCGTTCGGCCATGCCATTGCTCTGCGGGCTGCTCACCGCTGTTGTACACGGCTCCAGATTCAGCTCTCTGGCGAACCTCCGCGTTTCATGCGCGGTATATGCTGAACCGTTATCCGTCAGCCATTGAACCGGTGTGGTCGGCAGCCCGTCGCCGAAGCGCTTTTCCACCGACCTCAGCATCACATCCTGCACCGTCGAACTGTCGTAGCCTCCTGTGCTCGCTGCCCAGTCTATGGCTTCTCTGTCGCAGCAGTCCAGCGCGAACGTGACCCGCAGCTTCTCACCGTTGTCGCAGCCGAACTCGAAGCCATCTGAACACCAGCGCATATCGCTTTCTGCCACCGCGATTTTGCCCTTATGTTCACGCTTCGACCGCTCTGGTTTGTCATGCAGTAACAGCAGATTATGCTCACTCATAAGCCGGTAAAGCCGTTTGGCGTTCACGGGGGGCAGTCCCTCTGTACGGCGTTGCGTACGCAGGATGCCCCACACACGGCGATAGCCGTAACTGGGCATATCGCTGATGATATCGAGGATCTCTGACAGTATTTCAGCGTCTGCTTCGTCATCACGCCGGTTACAGCGCCTGTCCTGCCAGTCGGCAGAACGGTTAATTCGCAGTGACAGCTGCGCACGCGACACGCCCATGGTGCGGCTGACCAGGGCTATTCCCCGTCCTTTGGCAACAAGGGCGCGTGCGCTATCCATTTTCGCGACTGAGCGTACTCCACGGCTTCTTTCAGGATCTCAACTTCCATCGTCTTCTTGCCCAGCAGGCGCTGAAGCTCCCGGACCTGCTTCAGAGCAGCAGTAAGCTCAGAAGCTGGAACAACTTCTTCTCCGGCCGCAACGGCGGTGAGGCTGCCTTCCTGATATTGCTTCTTCCACTTAAACAGCAGGCTGGGCTGGATGCCATGCAGGCGGGCGACATGGGAGACATTCATGCCCGGCTCCATCGTCTGCTGGATAATGGCGATCTTCTCCTGAGGAGTTTTACGTTTACGGACTTCTTGCCCTAACAGGATCCCGGTCATCTCAAAATTGGCGTTAGTGTTAGACATATATTCAAGCCTATCTCTTATCTGGAGATACAGCTACTGTCTGGTGTTTCAGGGGGCTACATCA
>NZ_JAOWCD010000042.1:0-49817 GCF_030337175.1 Citrobacter sp. Ca225
ATTGCTTTCATGCAGCGCCGGCACGCCGCCCCGCGCCAGCCAGAGCGATTCGCTGCGGCTGAAGGCCGTTTCACCGGGAAACAGCGGCTCAAAGTGGATGCTTCTGCCGCCGTTATCGTTAATGATCAGTTCGTTATCGTGGATTTGTAAGCGGATATCGAAGGGCGCTTTCCAGCCGGGGCCAAAAATACCCACCGGTGCAGGCGTTTTCGTCCGGTAGCTGTTGTAAGTCCTCGAGAGCACAAACGGCAACGGACCCGGCAGGGCGAAATCGGTTTCACCGGGCTGCACCTTAGCACCCAGCAACGGATTGACCGGGTTACCGGAAGTCATCCCTCCCGGGCAGACCGAACAGGCCACGCCTGTTGGCGCACCAATCATCACGCCCGCCGAGCCCTGAACAATGCTACCGCCCGTCTGCGTCATGTCGCCCTGACGCGCCGCCGGTTTTCCGCTCATGCTCAGTCCCTTTTGTTGTCATTCCCGCGATGGATACACAATAAATTTCTGAAGCAGAAAATAAAGTTTCACGTTTAAAGAAAAGATAAAACTAAGAATTTATTTAGATAAGTTAAAGGAATGTTCTTTTTGATTGATTGCGGCGGCCAAAAGAATGTTCTGCCATTTCGGCAGTGAGACTTCCAAAAATACGACCCCATTATTAGTGATCCACTTCACCTTTTAAATCACCTTGCCGAATTTTGTTATTTACCCTGACAAAAAATTGCTACGATAAGCTCAGTCTTAACACAGGCGGTGAGCAATGGATAAAGAACGCATCATTCAGGAATTTGTGCCGGGCAAACAGGTCACGCTGGCGCATCTCATTGCGCATCCAGGTGAAGAACTGGCGAAAAAGATCGGCGTTCCCGAAGCAGGTGCCATTGGCATTATGACCCTGACGCCGGGTGAAACGGCCATGATTGCCGGCGATCTGGCGATGAAGGCGGCTGACGTACACATCGGTTTTCTCGACAGATTCAGCGGCGCGCTGGTGATCTACGGCTCGGTTGGCGCGGTAGAAGAGGCCTTATTGCAAACGGTCAGCGGGCTGGGTCGGTTATTAAATTTCACGCTCTGCGACCTGACGAAAAGCTAATTTTGAGGTGCTCATGAAACGTATTGCGTTTGTTGGCACTGTCGGCGCGGGAAAAACAACGCTTTTTAATGCATTACAGGGAAATTATTCCCTCGCCAGAAAAACCCAGGCCGTGGAATTTAATGAAAATGGCGATATCGATACGCCGGGGGAATATTTTAGTCATCCCCGCTGGTATCACGCCTTAATTACTACGCTGCAGGATGTAGATACGTTGATTTATGTCCATGCGGCCAATGACAAAGAAAGTCGCTTACCTGCCGGGCTGTTAGATATCGGTGCCAGTAAACGACACATCGCCGTGATCAGCAAAACGGATATGCCGGATGCCGACGTAACCGCAACGCGGGAATTACTGCGCGGAATTGGGTTTCAGGAGCCGATTTTCGAGCTCAACAGCCATGACCCGCAAAGCGTGCAGCACCTGGTGGACTATCTGACTGAGCTCAGCCAAAAGGAGGAAGGGGCAGGTGAAAAAACTTATCACAGCTAACGATATACGTGCGGCGCACGCACGAGGCGAACAAGAGATGTCGGTGGTGCTGCGCGCCAGCATCATCACTCCGGAAGCCCGTGAAGTCGCGGAGTTACTGGGCATCACGATTGTGGAGCGCGAGGGATCCGCGCCAACGGCAGCGTGCAGTGTCGACGAGGCCAAATCTGAAACCCAGCGCATTCGTGAAACTATCATCGCGCAACTACCAGAAGGGCAGTTTACCGAAAGCCTGGTTTCACAGCTGATGGACAAGGTGCTGAAGGAAAAACAGTCGCTGGAGCAGGGTGAGATGCAACCGGGTTTTCACTCGGTGACCGGCAAAGGCGGCATCAAAGTGATCGACGGCAGCAGCGTTAAGTTTGGCCGCTTCGATGGCGCGCAGCCACACTGCGTAGGCCTGACCGATCTCGTCACCGAGCAGGACGGCAGCAGTATGGCCGCCGGGTTCATGCAGTGGGATAACGCATTCTTCCCATGGACGCTGAACTACGACGAAATCGACATGGTGCTCGACGGTGAATTGCATGTGCGCCATGAAGGCGAAACGATGATCGCTAAAGCCGGGGACGTCATGTTCATCCCGAAAGGCTCGAGCATTGAATTTGGCACGCCGACGACCGTGCGCTTCCTGTACGTTGCGTGGCCTGCGAACTGGCAATCGGTATGAAAGATTTCATCACCGAAGCATGGCTCAGAGCGAACCATACGCTCAGCGAAGGGGCGGAAATCCATCTCCCCGCTGACGCTCGCCTGACGCCCTCTGCCCGCGAACTGTTGGAAGGCCGTCATCTGCGCATCAAGTTTCTGGATGAGCAGGGCAGTCTGTTTGTCGACGACGAGCAACAGCAGCCGCAGCCGGTGCACGGGTTAACCAGTAGCGATACGCATCCCCAGGCCTGCTGTGAACTGTGTCGCCAGCCGGTGGCGAAAAAGCCTGACACCTTGACCCACCTGACGGCGGACAAAATGGTCGCCAAAAGCGATCCGCGTCTGGGCTTTCGCGCCGCGCTGGACAGCACCATCGCGCTGGCGGTGTGGCTGCAAATCGAACTGGCGGAGCCGTGGCAGCCCTGGCTTGCGGATATTCGTTCGCGGCTGGGCAACATTATGCGCGCCGATGCGATGGATGAACCCCTGGCGGCACAGTCCATCGTTGGGCTGAACGAGGATGACCTGCATCGTCTTTCCCATCAACCGTTGCGTTATCTGGAGCACGATCATCTGGTACCTGAAGCCAGTCATGGTCGTGAGTCCGCGCTGCTGAATCTGCTACGTACCAAAATTCGCGAGACGGAAACGATCGCCGCTCAGGTCTTTATCACCCGCGGATTTGACGTCCTGCGCCCGGATATTTTGCAGGCGCTGAACCGTCTCTCCAGCGCGGTCTACGTGATGATGATTCTGTGTGTCACCAAACACCCACTCACCGTCAACCAGATCCAACAGCGACTGGGAGGTGAACAATGATCATTGAACGCGCCCGTGAACGGGCTCAGCAGGCGCCGGCCCGGGTGGTCTTCCCAGATGCGTTAGACGAACGCGTGCTGAAAGCGGCGCACTACCTGCAACAGCACGGTCTGGCGCACCCCATTCTGGTGGCCAGTCCGTTTGCACTGCGCCAGTTTGCCCTCACACATCGGGTGGCGCTGGACGGTATTCAGGTTATCGACCCGTACAGCAATCTGGCGATGCGTGAAGCGTTCGCCCAGCGCTGGCTCGCCCGGTCTGGAGAGAAAACGCCGCCGGATGCCCTTGAGAAACTCAATGACCCGCTGATGTTTGCTGCGGCGATGGTAAGCGCAGGCCAGGCGGATGTCTGTATCGCTGGCAACCTTTCATCCACAGCTAACGTGCTGCGTGCGGGCTTACGCATTATTGGCCTGCAGCCGGGATGTAAAACGCTGTCGTCCATTTTCCTGATGCTGCCGCAGTACGTCGGACCCGCGTTAGGGTTTGCCGACTGCAGCGTGGTGCCGCAGCCGACGGCGGCGCAACTGGCAGATATCGCGATCGCCAGCGCCGACACCTGGCGCGCCATCACCGGTGAAGAACCGCGTGTGGCGATGCTGTCATTCTCCAGTCAGGGTAGCGCCCGTCATCCCTGTGTGGCGAACGTGCAGCAGGCAACGGAGATTGTTCGCGAACGTGCGCCCACGCTACTGGTGGATGGCGAATTGCAGTTTGACGCCGCCTTTGTGCCGGAGGTCGCTGCGCAAAAAGCGCCCGCCAGCCCTTTGCGCGGTAACGCCAACGTGATGGTTTTTCCGTCACTGGAGGCCGGCAATATTGGTTACAAAATCGCCCAGCGTCTGGGAGGGTATCGTGCCGTCGGGCCGCTGATTCAGGGGCTTGCCGCACCGCTTCATGACCTTTCGCGAGGCTGTAGCGTACAGGAAATTATCGAACTGGCGTTGGTGGCAGCCATGCCGCGCCAGACTGACGTGAGACGCGAACGTGACTCACAAACCCTGGTTGTATAAATGGTCCCGTTCTGGACCCCATGAGAGGAAAACACAATGGAAGCTTTAGGAATGATTGAAACCCGGGGCCTGGTTGCACTGATTGAGGCCTCTGATGCGATGGTAAAAGCCGCACGTGTGAAGCTGGTTGGTGTGAAACAGATTGGCGGCGGTCTGGTGACTGCGATGGTTCGTGGCGATGTCGCGGCCTGCAAAGCAGCAACAGATGCCGGTGCCGCTGCGGCACAGCGTATCGGCGAACTGGTCTCCGTTCACGTGATTCCGCGTCCGCATGGCGATCTGGAAGAAGTCTTCCCGATCAGCTTCAAAGGCGACAGCAACATCTAAGCAGGACTGGGGGCCGGATGGCGCTGCGCTTATCCGGCCTACAGGATCGCAGCACAACGTAACCCACGGAGGCGGGTATGAAACTGGCAGTCGTCACAGGACAAATCGTTTGTACCGTACGCCATCAAGGACTGGCACACGATAAATTGTTGATGGTGGAGATGATCGATGCCCAGGGAAATCCCGACGGGCAGTGTGCCGTCGCCATTGACAGCATCGGGGCGGGAACCGGGGAGTGGGTGCTGCTGGTTAGCGGCAGTTCTGCTCGCCAGGCGCATCGCAGCGAAGCGTCCCCTGTCGATCTGTGCGTGATTGGTATCGTCGATGAAGTGGTGGCTGGCGGTCAGGTGATATTCCACAAATAGGACTGAACATCATGAATCAACAGGATATTGAACAGGTGGTGAAAGCGGTACTGCTGAAAATGAAAGACAGCAGTCAACCTGCGACCGCCGTTCATGAAATGGGCGTCTTTGCCTCCCTGGATGATGCGGTGGCGGCAGCAAAAGTCGCTCAGCAGGGGCTGAAGAGCGTGGCGATGCGCCAGCTTGCCATTCACGCCATCCGTGAAGCGGGCGAAAAGCATGCCAAAGAATTAGCGGAACTTGCCGTCGCAGAGACCGGCATGGGACGCGTCGACGATAAATTTGCCAAAAACGTGGCACAGGCTCGCGGGACGCCGGGCGTGGAGTGCTTATCGCCGCAGGTACTCACCGGCGATAACGGCCTGACGCTGATCGAAAATGCGCCGTGGGGCGTCGTCGCCTCAGTGACGCCATCTACTAACCCGGCGGCGACGGTGATTAATAACGCCATCAGCCTGATTGCCGCGGGTAACAGCGTCGTGTTCGCTCCCCATCCGGCGGCGAAAGGCGTTTCACAACGCGCTATCACACTGCTTAACCAGGCGGTGGTGGCGGCAGGTGGCCCGGAAAACCTGCTGGTGACCGTAGCGAACCCGGATATTGAAACTGCGCAGCGGTTGTTTAAGTACCCAGGCATTGGTCTGCTGGTCGTCACCGGCGGCGAAGCGGTGGTCGACGCTGCCCGCAAACACACCAATAAACGTCTGATTGCCGCCGGTGCCGGTAATCCGCCGGTGGTCGTCGATGAGACGGCGGATCTGGCGCGGGCTGCACAATCCATCGTCAAAGGCGCTTCTTTCGATAACAACATCATTTGCGCGGATGAAAAGGTACTGATTGTCGTCGATAGCGTGGCGGATGAGCTGATGCGCCTGATGGAAGGCCAGCAGGCAGTCAAACTGAGCGCCGCACAGGCCGAACAGCTCCAGCCGGTGCTGCTGAAAAATATCGATGAACGCGGCAAAGGCACTGTCAGTCGTGACTGGGTTGGACGCGACGCGGCAAAAATCGCCGCCGCCATTGGCCTGCAAGTTCCGCCGCAAACCCGTCTGCTGTTTGTTGAAACGTCAGCCACGCATCCTTTTGCCGTCACGGAACTGATGATGCCGGTTCTGCCGGTGGTGCGGGTGGCAAATGTCGACGAGGCGATTGCGCTGGCGGTGCAACTGGAAGGCGGCTGCCACCATACCGCTGCGATGCACTCACGCAACATCGACAACATGAACCGGATGGCGAACGCCATTGATACCAGCATCTTTGTCAAGAATGGACCGTGCATTGCCGGGCTGGGGCTGGGCGGTGAAGGCTGGACCACCATGACCATCACCACGCCAACCGGGGAAGGGGTGACCAGCGCGCGTACGTTTGTGCGTCTGCGTCGCTGTGTATTGGTGGATGCGTTTCGAATTGTATAAGGGATGAATGATGGCGCACGACGAAGAAAATTGGCTCACGCCAAGACTGCAAAAAGCCGCTGACCTGTGTAATCAGGCGCCTGCGACGAGCGATTCCGCGCTGTGGCTGGGTGTTGATCTCGGCACCTGCGACGTGGTGTCGATGGTTGTCGACGGTGACGGACAGCCGGTCGCGGTGTGTCTTGACTGGGCTGACGTCGTGCGCGACGGCATCGTCTGGGATTTCTTCGGTGCGGTCACAATTGTGCGCCGCCATCTCGATACGCTCGAACAACAGCTCGGTAGCCGGTTTACCCACGCAGCGACGTCGTTCCCGCCGGGCACCGACCCGCGCATTTCCATCAACGTGCTGGAATCTGCCGGGCTGGAGGTCAGCCATGTGCTGGATGAACCAACCGCGGTCGCCGATCTGCTGCAACTGGATAACGCCGGTGTCGTGGATATCGGTGGCGGCACGACCGGGATCGCCATCGTCAAACAGGGCAAAGTGACGTACTCGGCGGATGAAGCGACGGGCGGCCACCACATTTCGCTGACGCTGGCCGGAAACCGGCGCATCGAACTGGAAGAGGCCGAGCAGGTCAAGCGCAGCAACGCGCAGGAGATTTGGCCGGTGGTGAAACCGGTCTACGAAAAAATGGCGGAGATCGTTGCTCGTCATATCGAAGGACAAGAAATAGCCGATTTATGGCTGGCGGGCGGCTCTTGTATGCAACCGGGCGTAGAGGCGTTGTTTCGCCAGCGCTTTCCTGAACTCCAGGTACATCTGCCCCGGCATAGCCTGTTTATGACACCGCTGGCGATCGCCAACAGCGGGAGAGAGAAAGCGGAGGGAATCTATGCAAGCTGAATTGCAGACGGCGCTCTTTCAGGCATTCGATACCCTGAATCTGCAACGCATGAAAACGTTCAGCGTACCGCCGGTCACGCTGTGCGGGCTCGGGGCGCTCAGTTCCTGCGGACAGGAAGCGCAATCGCGAGGCTTAAGCCATCTGTTCGTGATGGTCGACAGTTTCCTGCATCAGGCGGGGATGACCGCGTCGTTAGAGCGCAGTCTGGCGATGAAAGGCGTGGCGATGACGGTCTGGCCGTGTCCGATGGGTGAGCCGTGCATCACCGACGTCTGCGCAGCGGCCGCCCAATTGCGCGAGTCAAAATGCGACGGCGTTGTTGCCTTTGGCGGCGGTTCGGTGCTGGATGCGGCAAAAGCAGTCGCCCTGCTGGTGACGAATCCACATCAGACGCTGGCCCAGATGACGGAATACAGCAGCTTACGCCCGCGACTGCCGTTGATTGCTGTCCCCACCACCGCCGGAACCGGATCGGAAACCACGAACGTAACGGTGATTATCGACGCGGCGACAGGACGCAAGCAGGTGCTGGCACATGCGACGCTGATGCCGGACGTGGCAATCCTTGATGCCGCGCTGACTGAAGGCGTACCGCCTCATGTGACGGCAATGACCGGGATTGATGCGCTGACGCACGCGGTTGAGGCATACAGCGCGCTGAATGCCTCGCCGTTTACCGACAGCCTGGCGATTGGCGCGATTGCGATGATTGGCAAATCGCTGCCGAAAGCGGTGGGCTACGGTCACGACCTCGCCGCACGGGAGAGCATGCTGCTGGCCTCCTGCATGGCAGGAATGGCGTTTTCCAGCGCCGGGCTGGGGCTGTGTCATGCGATGGCGCATCAGCCTGGCGCCACATTGCACATTCCGCACGGCCAGGCGAACGCCATGCTGCTGCCAACGGTGATGGGCTTTAACCGTATGGTGTGTCGCGAACGCTTTAGCCATATCGGACGCGCCTTGACCAATAAGAAAGCAGACGATCGCGACGCTATCGCCGCCGTCAGCGAACTGATTGCGGAGGTGGGCCTGAACAAACGGCTCGCTGATGTCGGCGCAAAACCAGAACACTACAGCGTCTGGGCGCAAGCCGCGCTGGAGGATATTTGTATACGCAGCAACCCACGCACCGCCACGCAGAGCGACATTATTGAGTTGTACGCGGCGGCACAATAAAAGCATACCAGGACGTAGGCCAGATAAGGCGTTCGCGCCGCCACCCGGCAAAACGCGACATCATTGCCTGATGACGCTGCGCTTATCCGGTCTACGAAAACCCTGGCAAATGGAGATAAGGGTATGGGAATTAACGAAATCATCATGTACATCATGATGTTCTTTATGCTGATTGCCGCCGTGGACAGGATCCTGTCGCAGTTCGGCGGGTCGGCGCGTTTCCTCGGGAAGTTCGGCAAAAGTATTGAGGGATCCGGCGGTCAGTTCGAAGAAGGGTTTATGGCGATGGGCGCTCTGGGACTGGCGATGGTCGGTATGACCGCGCTGGCGCCGGTGTTAGCCAAACTGCTCGGGCCGGTGATTATTCCGCTGTATGAAATGCTTGGCGCGAACCCATCCATGTTCGCCGGAACGCTGCTGGCGTGCGATATGGGCGGCTTCTTCCTTGCCAAAGAGCTGGCGGGTGGCGACGTCGCGGCGTGGCTCTACTCGGGGTTGATTCTGGGGGCAATGATGGGGCCCACCATCGTGTTCTCTATCCCCGTTGCGCTGGGCATTATTGAGCCGTCTGACCGCCGTTATCTGGCGCTTGGGGTTCTGGCAGGCATTGTCACGATCCCTATCGGCTGTATTGCCGGTGGTCTGGTCGCGATGTATTCGGGCGTTGAGATCAACGGACAACCGGTCGAGTTCACCTTCGCGCTGATCCTGATGAACATGATCCCGGTGATTATCGTCGCCGTGCTGGTGGCGCTGGGGTTGAAATTCATCCCGGAAAAAATGATCAACGGCTTCCAGATCTTCGCCAAATTCCTCGTTGCGCTGATCACCATTGGTCTCGCCGCGGCAGTCATCAAGTTCCTGCTGGGCTGGGAGCTGATCCCCGGTCTCGACCCCATCTTTATGGCACCTGGCGACACCCCCGGTGAAGTGATGCGTGCCATTGAAGTGATCGGTTCTATCTCCTGCGTACTGCTCGGGGCGTATCCGATGGTGCTGTTACTGACCCGTTGGTTTGAGAAACCGCTGATGCGCGTCGGAAGCCTGTTGAAAATCAACAATATGGCAGCTGGCGGCATGGTGGCGACACTGGCGAATAACATCCCGATGTTCGGCATGATGAAGCAGATGGATACCCGCGGCAAAGTGATCAACTGCGCCTTCGCCGTCTCCGCAGCCTTCGCGCTGGGTGACCACTTAGGCTTCGCGGCGGCCAACATGAACGCCATGATCTTCCCGATGATTGTCGGCAAATTGATTGGCGGTGTTACGGCGATTGGCGTGGCCATGATGCTGGTGCCAAAAGATGAAAACGTTCCGGCAGAAACGGAAGTGGAGGCGCAATCGTGAACACGCGCCAGCTACTGAGCGTCGGTATCGATATCGGCACCACGACCACGCAGGTGATCTTCTCGCGCCTGGAACTGGTTAACCGTGCGGCAGTGTCGCAGGTGCCCCGTTACGAATTCATCAAACGCGACATTAGCTGGCAAAGCCCGGTCTTCTTTACCCCCGTCGATAAGCAGGGCGGGTTACGGGAGGACGACCTTAAAGCGCTGATCCTCGCGCAGTATCAGGCGGCGGGGATCGCGCCGGAATCGGTTGATTCAGGAGCCATCATCATCACCGGCGAGAGCGCGAAAACCCGCAACGCGCGCCCGGCGGTGATGACACTCTCCCAGTCGCTCGGTGACTTTGTGGTTGCCAGTGCCGGACCGCATCTGGAATCGGTGATTGCCGGTCACGGCGCCGGGGCGCAAACCCTGTCTGAACAGCGGATGTGCCGGGTGCTGAACATCGACATCGGCGGCGGCACTTCGAACTATGCGCTGTTTGATGCCGGAAAGGTGAGCGGCACCGCCTGTCTGAACGTCGGCGGGCGTCTGCTGGAGACCGACGGTCAAGGGCGCGTCGTACATGCCCATCAACCCGGTCAGAAGATTGTCGATGAGGTATTCGGGGTGGGTACCGATGCCCGTTCACTGACCGTCGCGCAGTTAGGGCAGGTGGCGCAGCGGATGGCGAGTCTGATCGTAGAAGTGATCGACGGCGCGTTGTCGCCGCTGGCGCAAACGCTGATGCAAACCGGGTTACTGCCAGCGGACGCGAAGCCGGAGGTCATCACCCTGTCCGGCGGCGTGGGAGAGTGCTATCGCAATCTGCCTGCCGATCCGTTCTGCTTTTCTGATATTGGGCCGCTGCTGGCGACGGCGCTGCATGAGCATCCGCGTCTGCGTGCGATGAACGTGCAGTTTCCGGCGCAGACCGTGCGCGCTACGGTGATTGGCGCAGGGGCGCACACGCTGTCGCTCTCGGGCAGCACCATCTGGCTGGAAGGGGTTCAGTTGCCGCTGCGCAATCTGCCGGTGGCGATCCCGATGGATGACGCCGATCTGGTTGGCGCGTGGCAACAAGCGCTGACGCAGCTCGATCTGGATCCACAGACTGACGCATACGTACTGGCGCTTCCCGCCTCGTTGCCGGTGCGTTACGCCGCATTACTTACGGTCATCGACGCGCTGCTGGCCTTCATCGCGCGTTACCCGAATCCGCATCCCCTGCTGGTGGTGGCCGAGCAGGACTTTGGTAAAGCGCTGGGCATGCTGTTGCGCCCACAGTTACAGCAACTCCCGCTGGCGGTCATTGACGAAGTGATTGTCCGGGCGGGCGACTATATCGACATTGGTACGCCTTTGTTTGGCGGATCGGTTGTGCCGGTGACGGTGAAATCACTCGCATTTCCTTCCTGAGGGAACGACTTATGAAACTAAAGACCACATTGTTCGGCAATGTTTATCAGTTTAAGGATGTAAAAGAGGTGCTGGCAAAAGCCAACGAACTGCGTTCGGGGGATGTGCTGGCCGGCGTCGCGGCGCAAAGCTCGCAGGAGCGTGTCGCGGCGAAACAGGTGTTGTCGGAAATGACGGTGGCGGATATTCGCAATAACCCGGTGATTTCCTATGAAGAGGATTGCGTCACACGCCTGATTCAGGACGATGTCAACGAAACGGCCTACAACCGCATTAAGAACTGGAGCATCAGCGAGCTGCGTGAGCATGTGCTGAGCGATGACACCTCGGTTGATGATATTGCCTTTACGCGTAAAGGACTGACCTCGGAAGTGGTGGCGGCAGTGGCGAAGATCTGCTCTAACGCCGATCTGATCTACGGCGGCAAGAAAATGCCGGTGATCAAAAAGGCCAACACCACGATCGGTATTCCGGGCACCTTCAGCTGTCGTCTGCAGCCGAACGATACCCGTGATGATGTGCAGAGTATTGCCGCGCAAATCTACGAAGGGCTCTCTTTTGGTGCCGGCGATGCAGTGATTGGCGTCAACCCGGTGACCGACGATGTGGAGAACTTAAGCCGCGTACTGGACACGGTTTATGGGGTGATCGACAAGTTCAACATCCCGACCCAGGGCTGTGTGCTGGCGCACGTTACCACGCAGATTGAAGCGATCCGTCGCGGTGCGCCGGGTGGACTGATCTTCCAGAGTATCTGCGGCAGTGAAAAGGGCTTAAAAGAGTTCGGCGTAGAGCTGGCAATGCTGGACGAAGCGCGTGCGGTAGGGGCGGAGTTTAACCGGATCGCCGGAGAAAACTGCCTGTATTTCGAAACCGGACAGGGCTCGGCGCTGTCCGCCGGGGCGAACTTCGGGGCGGACCAGGTAACGATGGAAGCACGTAACTACGGCCTGGCGCGTCATTACGATCCATTCCTGGTGAACACCGTGGTGGGCTTTATCGGGCCGGAGTATCTCTACAATGACCGCCAGATTATTCGTGCCGGTCTGGAAGATCACTTTATGGGCAAGCTGAGCGGCATCTCGATGGGCTGTGACTGCTGCTACACCAACCATGCCGATGCCGATCAGAACCTCAACGAAAACCTGATGATTCTGCTCGCCACCGCGGGCTGTAACTACATCATGGGTATGCCGCTTGGCGACGACATCATGCTCAACTACCAGACCACCGCCTTCCACGATACGGCGACCGTACGCCAGTTGCTGAATCTGCGTCCGTCGCCGGAGTTTGAACGCTGGCTGGAAACGATGGGCATTATGGCAAACGGTCGCCTGACCAAACGGGCGGGCGATCCGTCACTGTTCTTCTGATGACGCGGGGATGACAAACAATGGATCAAAAACAGATTGAAGAAATTGTACGCAGCGTAATGGCGTCAATGGGACAGACACAGCCGCAGACCGCCGCCCCGTCGCAGTCCTGCGACAAACCTCAGTGTGCGGCACCGTCGACTACAGAGAGCTGCGCGCTGGATTTAGGCTCCGCTGAAGCAAAAGCCTGGATTGGCGTGGAGAACCCGCATCGCGCAGAGGTGCTGACCGAACTGCGGCGCAGTACCGCAGCGCGCGTTTGCACCGGGCGTGCCGGTCCGCGTCCACGCACTCAGGCGCTGCTGCGTTTTCTCGCCGACCACTCACGCTCAAAAGACACCGTACTGAAAGAGGTGCCGGAAGAGTGGGTGAAAGCGCAGGGACTGCTGGAAGTGCGTTCGGAAATCAGCGACAAAAATCTCTACCTGACGCGCCCGGATATGGGCCGCCGTTTGAGTCAGGAAGCCATAGAGGCGCTGAAATCGCAGTGCGTCGCAAATCCGGATGTTCAGGTGGTGGTGTCTGACGGCCTGTCTACCGATGCGATCACCGCGAACTATGAAGAGATCCTGCCCCCGCTGCTGTCCGGTCTGAAGCAGGCCGGACTGAAGGTCGGGACACCGTTCTTTGTCCGCTATGGCCGCGTGAAGATTGAAGACCAGATCGGCGAGATCCTCGGAGCGAAAGTGGTGATTCTGCTGGTCGGTGAACGTCCAGGACTGGGGCAGTCGGAGAGTCTCTCCTGCTACGCGGTCTATTCACCGCGCGTGGCGACGACGGTGGAGGCCGACCGTACCTGTATTTCCAACATCCACCAGGGCGGTACGCCGCCGGTAGAAGCCGCTGCTGTCATCGTGGATTTGGCCAAACGCATGCTGGAGCAGAAAGCGTCCGGCATCAACATGACCCGTTAAGGAGGCATCATGCCAGCATTAGATTTGATTCGACCGTCGGTCAGCGCGATGCGCGTGATTGCTTCCGTGAACGACGGGTTTGCACGCGAACTTAAATTACCGTCGCATATACGTAGCCTCGGTCTCATCACGGCAGATTCTGATGACGTGACGTATATTGCCGCAGACGAAGCGACAAAACAGGCGATGGTTGAAGTGGTGTATGGCCGTTCGCTGTACGCCGGGGCGGCCCATGGGCCATCGCCGACAGCCGGTGAAGTGTTGATTATGTTGGGCGGTCCAAACCCGGCGGAAGTGCGCGCCGGGCTGGATGCGATGGTGGCGCATATCGAAGGCGGCGCGGCGTTCCAGTGGGCGAACGATGCGGAAAACACCGCGTTCCTGGCGCATGTGGTATCGCGTACCGGCTCTTATCTGTCGTCAACGGCAGGGATCGCGCTGGGCGATCCGCTGGCTTATCTGGTGGCACCGCCGCTGGAAGCAACGTATGGCATTGATGCGGCAATGAAATCAGCAGATGTTCAACTGGTGACCTACGTGCCGCCTCCGTCAGAAACTAACTACTCGGCGGCGTTTTTGACCGGTAGCCAGGCTGCCTGTAAAGCTGCCTGTAATGCCTTTGCCGATGCGGTTCTGGACATCGCCCGTAATCCTGTTCAGCGCGCGTAACGGAGGTCATCAATGATCAATGCACTGGGGTTACTGGAAGTGGAGGGCATGGTTGCCGCCGTGGACGCGTCGGATGCCATGCTGAAAGCGGCTAATGTCAACCTGCTGAGTCATGAAGTGCTTGACCCGGGCAAAGTGACGCTGGTGGTGGAAGGCGATCTGGCGGCGTGTCGTGCGGCGCTGGATGCCGGAAGCGCCGCAGCACAGCGGACAGGCCGCGTCATCAGCCGCAAAGAAATTGGTCGGCCAGAAGACGACACCCAGTGGCTGATCGGCGGATTTAAGCGCGCGTCGAAATCCCCTGAGCAGAAGATAGCGCCGAAGCCTGAAGCACCTGTACGGTCTGAATACGCCGACGCGCTGCTGGCGCAGCTCGCTACAGCGCGTCAGGGAATGACGGCAGGAGAGGTCGCCGCGCACTTTGGCTGGCCGCTTGAAGAGGCCAGAAACGCACTGGAACAGCTCTTCACTGACGGGGCGTTGCGTAAACGCAGTAGTCGCTATCGCTTAAAAAATTAACCTGTCGGAGGGCCGGGCGTCTTACCAGGCGTCCGGCATAAAAGATCATGAAAAAGACCCGTTCAGCCAGTTTGCACCATCTTTATCATGAAGCGTTACCCGAAGACGTTAAACTCACGCCAAAGGTGGAAGTGGACAACGTTCACCAGCGGCGGACCACGGATGTTTATGAGCACGCCCTGACCATTACTGCCTGGCAGCAGATTTACGATCAACTGCATCCGGGGAAGTTTCATGGTGAATTCACGGAAATCTTGCTCGATGACATTCAGGTTTTTCGCGAATACACCGGACTGGCGCTGCGTCAGTCATGCCTGGTGTGGCCGAATTCGTTCTGGTTTGGCATTCCGGCCACGCGGGGCGAGCAGGGATTTATTGGCGCACAGTGTCTCGGCAGCGCCGAGATTGCGACCCGCCCGGGCGGTACGGAGTTCGAGCTGAGCACGCCGGATGATTACACGATTCTCGGGGTAGTGATTTCAGAGGATGTGATTTCCCGTCAGGCACAGTTTTTACATAATCCGGAAAGGGTGCTGCATATGCTGCGCAACCAGTCGGCGCTGGAGGTCAAAGAGCAGCACAAGGCGGCGCTGTGGGGCTTTGTCCAGCAGGCGCTGGCGACTTTTAGCGAGAACCCGGAGAATCTTCATCAACCCGCAGTGCGTAAGGTGCTGGGGGATAATCTGTTGTTGGCGATGGGCATGATGCTGGAGGACGCGCATCCTATCAACTCGGCGGAGAGTATCAGCCACCAGGGCTACCGCAAACTGCTCTCCCGGGCGCGTGAGTATGTGCTGGAAAATATGTCGGAGCCGCTGACGGTACTCGACCTCTGCAACCAGCTTCACGTCAGCCGTCGTACGTTGCAGAATGCATTTCACGCCATTTTGGGGATTGGACCGAATGCGTGGCTGAAAAGGATCCGCCTGAATGCGGTGCGACGGGAATTAATCAGCCCGTGGTCGCAGAGTACCACGGTCAAGGATGCGGCAATGCAGTGGGGGTTCTGGCATTTAGGGCAGTTCGCCACCGACTACCAGCAATTGTTTGCCGAGAAGCCGTCGCTGACGTTGCACCAGCGTATGCGCCAGTGGATGTGATGAACGCAGGCTGCAATGGATTGTAGGCCTGGTAAGGCGTAAGCCGCCATCAGGCAATTACACCCACTCACGCACCTGAATAAAATCGCTGAGAGCGGCCTCCGGGCTGCCAGCGTCCGGCTGCCAGTCGTATTCCCAACGCACCAGCGGCGGCATCGACATCAGGATGGATTCTGTGCGCCCGCCGGTCTGAAGCCCAAACAGGGTGCCACGATCCCACACCAGATTAAACTCCACGTAACGACCGCGACGATAGAGCTGGAAGTTACGCTCACGTTCACCCCAGCTCATCGCCTTGCGGCGCTCAACGATCGGCAGATACGCCTCGGTATAGCCTTCGCCGACGGCCTGCATGAAGGCGAAACAGTGGGCAAAATCCGGCGTGTTCAGATCGTCAAAAAACAGCCCGCCGATGCCACGCTGCTCGTTGCGATGTTTGAGGAAGAAATAGTCATCGCACCACTTTTTGTAACGTGGATAGACATCGTCGCCAAACGGCTGACACAGATCGCGCGCGATGCGATGCCAGTGAATGGCGTCTTCTTCAAAGCCGTAGTAGGGCGTTAAGTCAAAACCGCCGCCAAACCACCAGACCGGGTCGGCACCCGGCTTTTCGGCAATAAAAAAACGCACGTTGGCATGGCTGGTGGGAATATAAGGGTTGAGCGGGTGCACGACCAGCGACACGCCCATCGCTTCAAAACTGCGTCCTGCCAGTTCCGGGCGATGGGCCGTGGCCGATGCTGGCATGGCGTCACCGTGTACGTGAGAAAAATTGACGCCAGCCTGTTCGAAGATGCCGCCGTTACGCAGCACCCGACTCCGTCCGCCGCCGCCCGCGTCACGCTGCCAGCTATCTTCGACAAACTCCGCGCCGTCAATGGCGGTGAGCTGCTGGCAAATGGCATCCTGCAAGTTCAGCAGGAACTGTTTTACGCGTAGAGCATCGGGTTTCATGATTACCGTTTCTTCGAATGGGCTTTCTGATTATCAAACCAATGGAAATAGCTGATCACACCATTAGCGATGGCGGTGGCGATCTTCTGACGAAATGCCGTGGTGCCCAGCAGTCGCTCCTCTTCCGGATTGGTGATGAACGAGGTTTCAACCAGTACCGACGGGATTGACGGTGATTTTAGCACCACAAACGCCGCCTGTTCCGTATTCCGGCTGTGCAGTTTATGTACCGGTTTGATCTTCCTGAGAATATGTGACCCCAGCGTCAGGCTGTTTTTGATGGTATCCGTCTGTACCAGGTCAAAGAGCACCTGTTGCAACAGGTGATCCTTGTCGGTCGTTTTCTTACCGGCGACTTCGTCGGCGCGGTTTTCGCGGTCGGAAAGGTATTTCGCCATGGCGCTACTGGCCCCGCGATTGGAGAGGGCAAACACCGACGCGCCCGCCGCGCTGGGATTGGTAAAGCCGTCCGCGTGGATTGACATAAACAGATCCGCGCCGTGCTTGTGGGCGATTTCGACGCGGTCATACAGGGGAATAAAGGTATCGCCTGAACGCGTCAAACGGCAGTCGATCCCCTGGTTGCGCAAAATGGAACGCACATTTTTCGCAATCGCCAGCACAACATGCTTTTCTTTGGAGCCGTTGCGGCCAATGGCGCCGGTGTCGATACCGCCGTGGCCCGGGTCCAGCACGACAATGCGCTTGCCACCCGATTTTTTCGTGGCAGGCTGACTGTGACCATTGTTGGTTTTCAGTGGGGCTTCTTTGGCTGTGGCGTTCGCCATCCCTGTTAATGTCAGTGCCGCCAGTCCGGCTTTCAGCACCTGGCGGCGCGATGTGAGAGTTTTTAGCGGTTTAAAAGTGCTCATACGGCCTGAGTTGTAAAAAAAAGAGTCCTGATGTTATATCGTATCGCGTAATCCGTTACGACGCTTGATGTTGAGAATTGTTTTACTTTTCATTTCAATACGTGACAATCCGCTATTATGCCATTTTTTCCGCCGTTTCGCGTCAGATATTGGCTAAATGGGGCGTTCGCGCCATAATCGGAGTTTTAACCTTGAAAAGGGCCTCAATACCATGGAGATACGCGTTTTTCGCCAGGAAGATTTCGAAGAGGTGATCACCCTCTGGGAGCGCTGCGATTTGTTGCGTCCGTGGAATGACCCGGAAATGGATATCGAGCGGAAGGTGAACCATGACGTTAGCCTGTTTCTCGTTGCGGAAGTAAACGGGGAAGTGGTGGGGACGGTGATGGGCGGCTACGACGGTCATCGCGGATCGGCCTATTATCTTGGCGTGCACCCGGAATTTCGCGGTCGCGGCATCGCCAATGCGCTGCTTAACCGGCTTGAGAAAAAACTCATTGCGCGCGGTTGCCCGAAGATTCAGATCATGGTGCGTGAAGATAACGACGTGGTGTTGGGGATGTATGAGCGACTCGGCTATGAGCATTCCGACGTGCTGTGTCTCGGAAAACGCCTGATCGAAGATGAAGAATATTGAGTTTCATCCTGCAGATTACGACGGCCACGGCCATTTGCGTCTGCCCTTTTTGTTCTGGCTTGTGCTGCTGCTTCAGGCGCGGACCTGGGTGCTGTTTGTGATCGCCGGTTCTTCTCGCGAGCAGGGTACTGCGCTGCTGAATCTGTTCTATCCCGATCACGACAATTTTTGGCAGGGGCTGCTGCCGGGCATACCGGCAGTGTTGGCGTTCTTGCTGAGCGGACGACGCAACGCGTTTCCCCGGATATGGCATATGCTGTACGCGCTGCTGATTGTGGCTCAGGTGGTCCTGCTCTGTTGGCAGCCCGTTCTCTGGTTCAATGGCGATCCTGTCAATGGCGCGGGTCTGGCGCTGGTGGTGGCGGATATCGTGGCACTTTTGTGGCTATTGACCAACCGACGGATGCGCGCCTGTTTTACTCTGGAGAAAGAATAACGGAACTTTTTGGTGAAGCCGGACTCCAGGTAACGTTGATCATTAATGAAAGGAAGTGAGATGAAATCGCTGCGTGTAGTGTTATGTGCTATGCCGCTGGTGCTGACCGGCTGTTCGACGCTGTCGTCGGTAAACTGGTCTGCCGCCAATCCGTGGAACTGGTTTGGTTCATCGACAGAAGTAACCGAACAGGGCGTTGGCGCACTCACGGCATCGACGCCGCTAAATGAACAGGCCATTGCCGATGCGCTGGACGGCGACTATCGCCTGCGCAGTGGCATGAAGACCGAGAATGGCAATGTGGTGCGCTTTTTCGAAGCCATGAACGGCGACAAGGTGGCGATGGTCATTCACGGCGAGCAGGGAAACATCAGCCGCATTGATGTCCTGGATAGCGGGATTCCTTCCAGCGCGGGCGTTGAAATTGGCACACCGTTTAGCGACCTCTACAGCAAAGCGTTCGGCAATTGTCAGCCTGCCAGCCACGCTGAGCAGAGCGCAGTAGAATGTAAAGCCGAAGGCAGTCAACACATCAGCTATCTCTTTACCGGTGAATGGAAGGGGCCTGAAGGGTTAATGCCGCCGGACGATACGCTGAAAGCGTGGAAAGTGAGCAAAATTATCTGGCGTCGTTAATTTGCGTCTGAACAAACCCTCGAACGTAAAAACAGGGTAAAATAACGCCCATCAATGCCACGATTGCGTGGCATTCTCATTTTTCAGGAGGAATGATGTCTCAGGTTCAGAGTGGCATTTTGCCAGAGCATTGCCGTGCGGCGATTTGGATTGAAGCGAATGTAAAAGGCGACGTTGATGCCCTGCGTGGTGCCAGCAAAGCGTTCGCCGATAAACTGGCGACCTTCCAGGCGACATTCCCGGATGCCCATCTGGGTGCGGTCGTGGCCTTCGGCAACAACACCTGGCGCGCCCTGAGCGGCGGAGTGGGGGCTGAAGAGCTGAAAGACTTTATCCCTTACGGTAAAGGGCTGGCCCCGGCGACCCAGTACGATGTGCTGATCCACATTCTTTCTCTGCGTCACGATGTGAATTTCTCTGTCGCTCAGGCGGCGATGGAAGCCTTCGGCGATTGCATTGAGGTCCAGGAAGAGATCCAAGGTTTCCGTTGGGTGGAAGAGCGTGATCTCAGCGGCTTTGTCGACGGTACGGAAAACCCGGCAGGGGAAGAGACGCGCCGCGAAGTGGCGGTCATCAAAGACGGCGTGGATGCGGGTGGCAGCTACGTCTTTGTTCAGCGCTGGGAACACAATCTGAAGCAGCTCAACCGCATGAGTATTCACGATCAGGAGATGATGATCGGGCGTACCAAAGAAGCCAACGAAGAGATCGATGGCGACGATCGCCCGGTAACGTCGCACCTGAGCCGTGTAGATCTGAAAGAAGACGGCAAAGGGCTGAAAATTGTTCGCCAGAGCCTGCCATACGGCACCGCCAGCGGTACTCATGGTCTCTATTTCTGCGCCTACTGTGCGCGTCTGCATAACATTGAACAGCAACTGCTGAGCATGTTTGGCGACACCGACGGCAAACGTGACGCCATGCTGCGCTTCACCAAACCGGTGACCGGCGGGTATTACTTTGCGCCGTCGCTGGACCGTTTGCTGGCACTGTAATTTTCCGCTTACGCACGTCGCTACGACCAGCATAAAAATAGTGTCCCCGCCCCGGCGGGGATGATTTTTATCTAAGATTTACCTTAATTAGTGAGCTGTTCCTCAGCACGTATCCTTTTTTCCTGTATTTTCAATGTTAATGGAGTGTGAGACTTCATATTCACAAGGAGAGCATTGAAATGGGTAAACTCACGGGCAAAACAGCATTGATTACGGGCGCATCACAGGGCATTGGCGAAGGCATCGCCAAAGTGTTTGCCCGGCATGGGGCGAACTTAATCTTGCTGGATATCTCCGATGAGATTGAAAAGCTGGCGGATGAACTCGGTGGCCGCGGGCATCGCTGTACGGCGGTGATTGCGGATGTGACCAATCCCGCCTCCGTGGCGGCGGCGTTGAAGAAAGCGAAAGAGGTGGAAGGCCGCATCGACATTCTGGTCAACAATGCAGGCGTCTGCCGTCTGGGCAGCTTCCTCGACATGAGCGACGAAGATCGCGACTTCCACATTGATGTGAATATCAAAGGCGTCTGGAACGTGACCAAAGCGGTCCTGCCGGAGATGATTAAGCGTAAAGACGGACGCATCGTGATGATGTCCTCGGTCACTGGCGATATGGTCGCCGATCCGGGCGAAACGGCCTATGCGTTGTCGAAGGCCGCGATTGTCGGGCTGACCAAATCGCTGGCGGTGGAGTACGCCCAGTCGGGGATTCGCGTGAATGCGATTTGCCCGGGCTACGTGCGTACCCCGATGGCGGAAAGCATTGCGCAGCAGTCTAACCCGGACGATCCGGAATCAGTGCTGACCGAAATGGCGAAGGCGATCCCGCTGCGTCGACTGGCCTGCCCGCTGGAAGTGGGTGAACTGGCCGCCTTCCTGGCGTCGGATGAGTCCAGCTATCTCACGGGCACGCAAAACGTGATTGACGGCGGCAGCACGTTGCCGGAGACCGTCAGCGTCGGAATCTGACGACCGCACAACCCCTTCTGACCATCAGGAGGGGTTTCTCTTATTCCCTTTTCAACTTTCAAATCAGTAAACGGTATATAAAACCGTTACTCCTTTCACACTCGTTATAAATATTATGGCTATTAGAAAGTCATCAAATTTATAAGGGTGCGCAATGGCCGTTAACTTACTGAAAAAAAGATATCTGACGCTGATGGCGTCGTTGTTACTGGTCGGTCAGGCGCAGGCGACGGAGCTATTGAACAGCTCGTACGACGTCTCCCGCGAACTGTTTGCTGCCCTTAACCCGCCGTTTGAACAGCAGTGGGCGAAAGATAACGGCGGCGATAAGCTGACGATTAAACAGTCGCACGCGGGCTCCTCAAAGCAGGCGCTGGCAATTTTACAGGGACTGAAAGCCGACGTCGTGACCTACAATCAGGTGACCGATGTGCAGATCCTGCATGACAAAGGCAAGCTGATTCCGGCTGACTGGCAAAGCCGTCTGCCGAACAACAGCTCACCGTTTTACTCCACGATGGGATTCCTGGTACGTAAAGGCAACCCGAAGAACATTCGCGACTGGAACGACCTTGTCCGTTCTGATGTGAAGCTGATCTTCCCGAACCCGAAAACCTCCGGTAACGCCCGTTACACCTATCTGGCTGCCTGGGGCGCCGCCGATAACGCGGACGGCGGCGATAAAGCCAAAACCGAACAGTTCATGACCCAGTTCCTGAAAAACGTCGAAGTGTTTGATACCGGCGGTCGCGGTGCGACCACGACGTTTGCTGAGCGCGGACTGGGCGATGTGCTGATTAGCTTTGAGTCCGAAGTGAACAACATTCGCAAACAGTATGAAGCGCAGGGTTTTGAAGTGGTTATCCCGAAAACCAATATTCTGGCTGAGTTCCCGGTTGCCTGGGTGGATAAAAATGTGCAGGCCAACGGCACCGAGAAAGCGGCGAAAGCCTATCTGAACTGGCTGTACAGCCCGCAGGCGCAAACCATCATCACGGACTACTACTACCGCGTGAACAACCCGGAGGTGATGGACAAGCTGAAAGATAAATTCCCACAGACCGAACTGTTCCGCGTGGAAGAAAAATTTGGCTCCTGGCCTGAGGTGATGAAAACCCATTTCACCAGCGGTGGTGAACTGGACAAACTGCTGGCGGCGGGGCGTAAGTAATGTTTGCAGTCTCCTCCCGACGCGTATTGCCTGGCTTTACTTTAAGCCTGGGCACCAGCCTGCTGTTCGTTTGCCTGATTTTGCTGCTGCCGCTCAGTGCGTTAGTGATGCAACTGGCACAGATGAGCTGGGCGCAATACTGGGATGTGATTACCAATCCGCAGGTGGTTGCTGCCTATAAAGTGACGCTATTGTCGGCGTTTGTGGCGTCGATTTTTAACGGTGTGTTTGGCCTGCTGATGGCGTGGATTTTAACTCGCTATCGTTTTCCAGGGCGCACGTTGCTGGATGCGTTGATGGACCTGCCGTTTGCGCTGCCGACGGCAGTTGCCGGTCTGACGCTGGCTTCGCTGTTTTCCGTTAACGGTTTCTACGGCGAATGGCTGGCAAAATTTGATATCAAGGTGACATACACCTGGCTTGGCATTGCGGTGGCGATGGCGTTCACCAGTATTCCGTTCGTGGTGCGTACCGTGCAACCGGTACTCGAAGAGTTAGGCCCGGAATATGAAGAAGCGGCGGAAACCCTGGGCGCCACGCGGCTGCAAAGCTTTCGCAAGGTGGTCCTGCCGGAACTGTCACCTGCGCTGGTGGCCGGTGTCGCGCTGTCGTTTACCCGCAGCCTTGGCGAGTTCGGCGCAGTGATTTTCATCGCCGGTAACATTGCCTGGAAAACGGAAGTCACCTCGCTGATGATTTTTATTCGTTTGCAGGAGTTTGATTACCCTGCCGCCAGCGCGGTTGCCTCGGTGATCCTCGCGGCATCGTTATTGCTGCTGTTTTCAATTAACACCCTGCAAAGTCGCTTTGGCCGACGTGTGGTAGGTCACTAATGGCGGAAGTTACTCAATTGAAGCGTTATGACGCCCCCCGCATCAACTGGGGAAAATGGTTTCTGATTGGCACCGGCATGCTGGTGTCGGTGTTCATCCTCTTGGTGCCGATGATCACCATTTTCGTCCAGGCGTTCAGCAAAGGGGTGATGCCCGTGCTACAGAATCTGGCCGATCCGGATATGCTGCATGCCATCTGGCTGACGGTGTTGATCGCCCTGATTGCGGTGCCGGTGAACCTGGTGTTTGGCGTTCTGCTGGCCTGGCTGGTGACCCGTTTTAACTTTCCGGGCCGCCAGTTGCTGCTGACGCTGCTGGATATTCCTTTTGCCGTCTCGCCGGTGGTGGCGGGGCTGGTGTATCTGCTGTTTTACGGTTCCAACGGCCCGTTGGGCGGCTGGCTGGACGAGCATAATCTGCAAATTATGTTCTCCTGGCCGGGGATGGTGCTGGTGACCATCTTCGTCACCTGTCCGTTTGTGGTACGTGAACTGGTGCCGGTGATGCTCAGTCAGGGCAGTCAGGAAGATGAGGCGGCGATTTTGCTGGGCGCATCCGGCTGGCAGATGTTCCGTCGCGTGACGCTGCCGAACATTCGCTGGGCGCTGCTGTATGGCGTGGTGCTGACTAACGCCCGTGCGATTGGCGAGTTTGGCGCGGTGTCGGTGGTTTCCGGCTCAATTCGCGGCGAAACCCTGTCGCTGCCGTTACAGATTGAATTACTGGAGCAGGACTACAACAGCGTCGGCTCTTTTACCGCTGCGGCGCTATTGACGCTGATGGCGATTATTACCCTGTTTTTGAAGAGCATGTTGCAATGGCGCCTGGAGAATCAGGAAAAACGCGCGCAACAGGAGGAAAATCATGAGCATTGAGATTGCCAATATTAAGAAGTCTTTTGGTCGCACCCAGGTGCTGAACGATATCTCACTGGATATTCCTTCAGGTCAGATGGTTGCCTTGCTGGGGCCGTCCGGTTCCGGTAAAACCACACTGCTGCGCATTATTGCCGGGCTGGAACACCAGTCCAGCGGACATATTCGCTTCCATGGTACCGACGTCAGCCGCCTGCATGCGCGCGATCGTAAGGTGGGATTTGTCTTTCAGCACTACGCGCTGTTCCGCCATATGACGGTGTTCGACAACATCGCCTTTGGCCTGAGCGTCCTGCCGCGTCGTGAGCGTCCCAATGCGGCGGCGATTAAAGCCAAAGTGACGACACTGCTGGAGATGGTGCAACTGGCACACCTGGCGGATCGCTTCCCGGCGCAGCTTTCAGGTGGGCAAAAACAACGTGTCGCGCTGGCCCGCGCGTTAGCGGTTGAACCACAAATTCTGCTGCTGGATGAGCCGTTTGGTGCCCTTGATGCGCAGGTGCGTAAAGAGCTGCGCCGATGGCTGCGTCAACTGCATGAAGAGCTGAAATTCACCAGCGTCTTTGTCACGCACGATCAGGAAGAGGCCACTGAAGTGGCGGACCGCGTGGTGGTAATGAGCCAGGGGAATATTGAACAGGCCGATGCGCCGGATCAGGTCTGGCGTGAACCGGCGACCCGCTTTGTACTGGAATTTATGGGTGAAGTGAACCGCCTGCAAGGCACCATTCGTGGTGGGCAGTTCCACGTTGGCGCACACCGCTGGCCGCTGGGCTATACGCCTGCGTATCAGGGGCCGGTCGATCTGTTCCTGCGTCCATGGGAAGTCGATATCAGCCGCCGTACCAGTCTGGATTCGCCGTTGCCTGTTCAGGTTATTGAAGCCAGCCCGAAAGGTCATTACACCCAATTGGTCGTGCAGCCGCTCGGGTGGTATCACGACCCGTTGACCGTGGTCATGCAAGGGGACGATGCTCCGGTACGCGGCGAGCGTCTGTTTGTAGGCCTGCAAAATGCACGCTTGTATAACGGCAATCAGCGTATTGAACGTCATGATGATGTTGTTTTCGCAGAAATAGCGTAATCTCAGAGCGTTTATTATGTAGGCCGGATAAGGCAGTTATGCTGCCTCCGGCAATACACATTTGCCTGATGGCGCTGGGTTTATCAGGTCTGGGTTGTGGACTGAAATTGTGAACACATTAGAACAAACTATTGGCAACACGCCGCTGGTGAAGCTGCAGCGGTTGACGCCGGATAATGGCACTGAAATTTGGGTCAAACTGGAAGGCAATAACCCGGCGGGGTCGGTGAAAGATCGTGCTGCGTTATCGATGATTGTTGAAGCGGAAAAACGCGGGGAGATTACGCCTGGTGATGTATTAATTGAGGCTACCAGCGGGAACACTGGCATTGCGCTGGCGATGATTGCGGCCCTGAAAGGCTATCGTATGAAGCTACTGATGCCGGACAACATGAGCCAGGAACGCCGCGCCGCGATGCGCGCCTACGGTGCCGAGCTGATTCTGGTGACCAAAGAGCAGGGGATGGAAGGGGCGCGCGATTTAGCGCTGGAGATGGCTCAGCGCGGCGAAGGCAAGCTGCTGGACCAGTTCAATAACCCTGATAACCCATACGCGCATTACACCACTACGGGGCCGGAAATCTGGCGGCAAACGTCCGGACGTCTCACCCATTTTGTTTCCAGCATGGGGACGACCGGTACTATCACCGGGGTTTCTCGCTTTCTGCGCGAGCAGGCCCGCGCGGTCACTATTGTGGGTCTGCAACCGGAAGAGGGCAGCAGCATTCCGGGGATTCGCCGCTGGCCAGCGGAATACATGCCGGGCATTTTTAATGCTCAGCTTGTCGATCAGGTCGTGGATATTCACCAGCGAGACGCGGAGAACACTATGCGTGAACTGGCGGTACGTGAAGGGATCTTCTGTGGCGTCAGCTCTGGCGGCGCGGTCGCCGGTGCAATACGGATTGCGAAAGCCAATCCGGGCGCGGTGGTCGTGGCGATTATTTGCGATCGCGGCGATCGTTATCTCTCTACCGGCGTGTTTGGCGAAGAGCACTTCAGCCAGGGCGCGGGGATTTAACCCCATTGCCCGGCGATGACCGGGCATGCGGATTAACCCTGACGTTTTTTCACCAGCAGATCCAGGAACTGCCAGAGTTTTTCATTCATTTCCTTATAATCCCATTCGCGCATTTCCGCCTTCGAGCGAATAAAGCGCTTCCCTTTGGCTTCCGCCAGCTCTTGCTCAGAATGTTGAATCAGTCCTTCCACCGCCTCGGCAGTAAATTCCATATGGCACTGGAAGCCGTAGACAAAGTTGCCGTATTGCACGATCTGTCGTGGACAGCCGATGCTTGTGGCAAGCACCGTGGCCTGATCGGTAAGCCCTGGCATGTCGTTATGCCAGTGGCCGACCGTCAGCGGAGAGCCGAAGTGGGCAAGCAACGGATGCTGTTTTCCTGCTTCGGTCAGCGTAATGGGATAGTGACCAATCTCTTTTTCTGGACTCTGGCAGACCCTGGCTCCCAGCGCTTCGCCAATCAACTGTGAACCCAGACAGATCCCGACCACGATCCGACCCGCCGAGATAGCCTGGTTGATCAGGTGTTGTTCAGCCTTAGAGTCAAAATAAGGGCACTCTGCAAGCGTGGTGCGCGGTGACTGCGGGCCGCCAAACACGACCAGCATATCAAAGCCATCGGCGTTGGCCGGAACCGGTTCGCTGTCATAGACGCGGGTCCAGGTGATGTGATGACCGCGCGTTTCAGCCCACGGCAAATAAGCGCCTGCCGATTCAAATGATTCGTGAATAATAAAATGGACGTGCACGGATACTCTCCTGTTATTGGCTCAGCGCCTGATGAAGATGGCCGGCCAGGCGGTTGATGTCGTTGTCATTGAGTGTGGAAAGGGTGATACGCAGACCCTGTGCGGGCGTGTTAACGCCGAAAGCGTCGCCTTCACGCACCAGCCAACCGGATTTCGCCAGCGCGAATGCAACGTTTTGGCTGGCTTCGGCAAGGGGTAGCCACAGGTTCAGACCATCGCCGGGGAAAATATTGTTGATGCCTTGTGCGTGCAGTGCCTGCGCCAGTTTGCGCTGCTGATCGGCGTAAAACTGGCGGGATTCGGCGAGCGTTTGCTGCCAGACGGGGTCTGCCAGACAGGTGTAAACCAGATCCTGCAAAATGTGGCTGACCCACTGACTGCCGGCGTTTAGACGCAGGCGTAATTTTGCTGACGTCGCGGGATCGCTGGCGACAATGGCAAGACGCAGGTCTGGCCCCAGCGTTTTCGACATTGAGCGAACGATCGACCAGTGGAGTGTTTCTGCCGCAATCACCGGATGCCACGCGCAGGCGGAAAGCAGGGCAAAGTGGTCGTCAACAATCACCAGTACCTGTGGGTATCGTGCGAGGATGGCCTGTAATGCGCCAGCGCGTGCGGCGCTTAAACTGCATCCCGTCGGGTTGTGCGCCCGAGGTGTAACGATCACTGCCCGGGCGCCTTTACTCAGCGCCTGTTCGAGCCCCTCTGGTCGCATCCCTTCACTGTCGACGCGCACCGGGCTGGCGCTGAATCCGGCGTATCGCAGCATATTGATACTGCTTAAAAAGCAAGGGTCTTCAACCACCACGCTATCGCCGGGCAGCAGATGGGCGCTCAGCAGGCGTTCAATGGCGTCAATTGCGCCGCTGGTGATATCAATTTCACCCGCAGCGGGAACGGCATCCTGCATCCACTGCGTGGCCCAGCGCTTTAGCTCCGGGGAAACCGGCGTGTCACCGTACAGGCGGTGGTCGTGATGACATTTTGCAAAGTAACGGCTCAGGTCCGGCAGGCGAGTCGGGTCAGGATTTCCGCTGGAGAGATCGTGAAGCGGCGTGTGGGGGTCGCCGCCTTCGCGTGCGATGGGCGTCGAGGCGCTTTTAATAACGGTGCCATTGCGGCCACGACTTTGCGCCAGTCCGGATGTCACCAGGCGTTTGTAAGCCGCTGCAACAGTATTGCGATTTACATTGAGTTGCGCAGCCAGTTCCCGTACCGGCGGCAATGTTTCACCTGCAGACAACACGCCGCTGGTGACGTGTTGCCGTATACTGTCAAAGATTTCGCTGGCGGTTTTTCCGTCGATCATTATTGACCTATGACAAAATGAATTTTAGCATATGACGATAATAGTGAGGCACCCGCCCGCTGTCCAGTGAGAGGAGAAGTTAATGGAGCAGGAGAGTGATATTCAGTCAGTGCTCTTCGACGATAAGCATCGGGCGTTGCAGACCGATATTGTCGCCGTTCAGTCACAGGTGGTGTATGGCAGCGTCGGCAATAGCATCGCTGTGCCAGCCATCAAAGCAAAGGGTTTGCGGGTGACGGCGGTGCCTACCGTCCTGTTCAGTAATACTCCGCACTATGACACGTTCTACGGGGGCGTTATTCCGGCCGACTGGTTCCGCGGTTATTTGCTGGCGTTAAGCGAGCGTGATGCGCTGCGCGAGTTAAAGGCTGTGACCACCGGTTATATGGGCAGCGCAGAACAAATCGTGCTGCTGGCGCAATGGTTGCAAAACGTTCGTCAAACGCATCCTGACATTCCTGTTCTGGTCGATCCGGTGATTGGCGATACCGACAGCGGAATGTATGTGAAAGCCGAGATACCGGATGCCTATCGACATCACCTGCTGCCGCTGGCGCAGGGGCTGACGCCGAATGTCTTCGAACTGGAGATGCTCAGCGATATGCCGTGCCGCACCCTGGAGGAGGCTGTTATCGCGGCGAGATCGCTGCTGACCGACACGCTGAAGTGGATTGTCATCACCAGCGCGCCAGGACAGGACAGTGAAACCATCAATGTGGCGGTGGTCACGGCCCAAACGCTGGATGTGATTGAGCACCCGCGGGTAGAAACCGATCTGAAAGGGACCGGCGATCTGTTCTGTGCCGAGTTGATTAGCGGCATTGTGTTGGGGAAATCGTTGACGCAGGCAACGCAACAGGCCGCGGAACGCGTACTGGCGGTGATGACCTGGACGCAGCAATGCGGATGTGACGAACTTATACTGCCTCCGGCAGGGGAGGCGCGATGAAGAGTTATCGGTTAGTGGTTCGTCAGCAGGGACGTATCGTGGGACATTTTGAAACCAGCGGGCTGAATGCGCTGGAAGATATCTGCGTGGCGCGCGCGATGTTTGGCATCACGGGCGGCTATCAATGCGAACTGTTGGTTTCTGATTCAGAAAAGCGGATGCTGGAGAGCGGGCCGGAAGGGATGAAAATCCTGATGCGTGAAAAGTGTTATCGCCCGGTGACCTCACCATTGTAACCGCGAACTGATGCCGGATGGCGGCGTATGCGCCATCAGGCGGGTTTTGCCATCCGGTAGATAAAAAAATGGCGCCAGAAGGCGCCATTTTTCTCTGCGGCAAGAATTATTTCTTGATGCGGATAACCGGGGTTTCACCCACAGTCACGCTACCGGACAGTTTGATCAGTTCTTTGATTTCGTCCATGTTGGAGATAACAACCGGAGTCAGGGTTGACTTGGCTTTTTCTTCCAGCAGCGGCAGATCGAATTCAATTACCGGGTCACCCACTTTCACACGCTGTCCTTCTTCAGCGATACGCTTGAAGCCTTCGCCTTTCAGCTCAACGGTGTCGATACCGAAGTGAACAAACAGTTCGATACCGCTATCGGATTCGATAGAGAACGCATGGTTGGTCTCAAAGATTTTGCCGATGGTACCGTCAACCGGTGCAACCATCTTATTACCGGTTGGTTTGATAGCGATGCCATCACCCACGATTTTTTCAGCAAAAACGACATCCGGTACGTCTTCGATGTTGACGATCTCGCCAGAGAGCGGTGCAACAATCTCAATAGTTCCGGTGTCTTTCTTATCATCAGAAACCAGAGACTTCAGTTTATCGAACAAACCCATGATCTTCTCCTAAGCAGTAAATTGGGCCGCATCTCGTGGATTAGCAGATTGTTTTTTCTTCAATGAACTTGTTAACCAGCGTCATTAACTCGTCCGTTGTCGGTTGAGCAAGAGCCTGCTCTGCTAACACCTTCGCATCTTCGAAGTTCGTGTTACGGATAATCTTCTTAATGCGCGGGATAGAAATGGCGCTCATAGAGAATTCGTCCAGACCCATCCCCAGCAACAGAAGTGTAGCACGTTCGTCGCCTGCAAGCTCACCACACATGCCAGTCCATTTACCTTCAGCATGAGAAGCATCAATAACTTGCTTGATCAATGTGAGGACAGATGGCGACATTGGCTGGTAGAGATGTGAAATCATATCATTACCACGGTCAACTGCCAGAGTGTACTGCGTTAAATCATTGGTGCCGATACTAAAGAAATCAACTTCTTTGGCTAAATGACGAGCAATCGTTGCCGCAGCCGGTGTTTCCACCATCACGCCAATCTCAATGGTCTCGTCAAAAGCTTTACCTTCGTCACGCAGTTCCTGTTTGTAGATTTCGATCTCTTTACGCAGTGCGCGAACTTCTTCAACAGAGATGATCATCGGGAACATAATGCGCAGTTTGCCGAAAGCAGACGCGCGCAGGATAGCGCGAACCTGATCGCGCAGGATCTCTTTACGATCCATCGCGATACGCACAGCACGCCAGCCCAGGAACGGGTTTTCTTCTTTCGGGAAGTTCATGTACGGCAGCTCTTTGTCGCCGCCGATGTCCATGGTACGCACGATCACCGCCTGAGAGCCACACGCTTCAGCCACGGCTTTGTAAGCTGCAAACTGTTCTTCTTCAGTCGGCAGCGCGTCGCGATCCATAAACAGGAATTCAGTACGGTACAGACCCACACCTTCCGCACCGTTGCGCTCTGCGCCTTCGACGTCACGCACGGTACCGATGTTGGCGCACACTTCAACCTGATGGCCATCCAGGGTGATGGCAGGCAGATCTTTCAGTTTAGCCAGTTCCGCTTTTTCAGTGGCAACTTGCTCCTGAACGGCGCGCAGTTTTTCAATTTCTTCGTTGGTCGGGTTGACGTAAACCTGGTTGTTTACGGCATCCAGAATCAGATAATCGTCGTTTTTCACCTGAGAGGTGACGCTACCGGTACCCACGATGGCTGGCAGTTCCAGAGAACGCGCCATGATAGAGGTGTGGGAAGTGCGGCCGCCCACGTCGGTAATGAAACCCAGCACCTTTTTCAGGTTCAGCTGTGCGGTTTCTGACGGGGTCAGGTCAGCAGCAACCAGGATGACTTCATCCTGAATTGCGCTCAGGTCAATAATTGCCAGCCCGAGGATGTTGCGCAGCAGGCGCTTACCGATGTCACGTACGTCAGCCGCACGTTCTTTCAGGTATTCATCATCCAGTTCTTCCAGGGCAGTGGCCTGACCTTCGATAACTTCATGCGCAGCTGCGTCAGCCGTCATGTGTTTATCTTTAATCAGGGCTATGATTTCCTGCTCCAGCTCCTCATCTTCGAGCAGCATAATATGCCCTTCGAAAATGGCTTCTTTTTCTTCACCGAACGTTTCACCAGCTTTCGTTTTGATCGCTTCTAACTGTGCAGATGCCTTGGCACGACCGCTCAGAAAACGTTCAACTTCCTGATCAACCTTGTCGGCAGAAATTTTTTTCCGGTCAATGACGATTTCGTCTTCTTTCAGCAAAAGTGCTTTGCCGAAAGCGATACCCGGGGATGCTAAAATGCCTGAAATCATAACCCTACCTTACTTGTGACTGATTTTTAAAAGAACCCGGAAAAACTTATTCCAGTTCCGCCATCAGCTTGACCAGATGTTCTACGGCTTTCTGCTCGTCTTCACCTTCTGCAGAGATGGTCACGACGGTACCCTGAGTCAGACCCAGAGTTTGCAGTTTAAACAGGCTTTTCGCGCTGGCGCTTTTGCCGTTGGAAGTCACAGTAATCTCAGAAGTGAAGCCTTTCGCTTCTTTAACAAACTGAGCAGCAGGGCGGGTGTGCAGACCGTTCGGAGCGGTAATGGTAACTTCTTGCTGGAACATTGTATTTCCCCAACTTATAGGTTTAGTGTTGTGGAACTAAAGTCTAGCCTGGCGGTTTGACTTTAGCCTGTATTGTTAGCGCCGGCGTAAACGGGCGCGACACACCAGGTGTTTTACGCCATCCGTTGCTGTCAACCTCTGGCCGCTGACGTTTCGCTCGTCATTAAACATTATGCCGCTAAATCAATACTTGAACCAAATCATAAAATCGATTCAGCTAGCAGTTTTCCTGTAACGATTAATTTCGCGCTTCAAAATAATTAATCAGGTTAAATACCAGACCTGGCGGGGTGAAGCAATGGCAGGTGGGGTGAAAGTTTGAAGCAGGCCACAAAAAAGCACCTGAAAAGGTGCTTTTTTACGCGTTTTTAACATGCTGGCATTACTGTTGCAATTCTTTCTCTGTGAAGAGATCGGCAAACAGTGCAGTGCTCAAATAACGCTCACCCGATGACGGTAGGATAACCACAATATTCTTATTGGTAAAGGTTTCATCTTCCTGAAGCTTAAGCGCGGCAGCCACTGCGGCTCCGGAGGAGATACCGGCAAGAATGCCTTCCTCTTCCATTAGGCGGCGGGCGGTGGAGATCGCCTCTTCGTTGGTGATGGCGACCACTTTGTCGATCAGTTTCAGATCCAGGTTACCCGGAATGAAACCGGCGCCGATACCCTGAATTTTGTGCGGACCTGGCTTCAGCTCTTCGCCTGCCAGCGCCTGAGCGATGACCGGGGAATCCGTTGGCTCAACGGCAACGGTAATCAGGTCGGTTTTGCCTTTGGTGCCTTTAATATAGCGGGTGACGCCGGTTAGCGTCCCGCCAGTCCCCACGCCGGAGATGAAAACGTCAACCTGGCCGTCGGTATCTTCCCAGATTTCCGGACCGGTGGTTTTTTCGTGGATTTCTGGGTTTGCCGGGTTGCTGAACTGCTGAAGCAACAGATATTTCGCCGGATCGCTGGCGACAATCTCTTCTGCTTTCTGAATGGCGCCTTTCATGCCTTTTGCACCTTCGGTCAGCACCAGGTTGGCACCCAGCGCTTTCAGCAGTTTACGACGTTCGATACTCATGGTTTCCGGCATGGTCAGCGTCAGTTTGTAACCACGTGCCGCCGCGACATAGGCCAGCGCGATACCCGTGTTGCCGCTGGTGGGTTCAACCAGCTCGACGCCCGGTTTCAGCACGCCGCGTTTTTCAGCATCCCAAATCATATTGGCACCGATACGGCATTTCACGCTGAAGCTCGGGTTACGTGATTCCACCTTCGCCAGAATGCGTCCGTTACCGATACGGTTCAGTCGAACCAGCGGCGTATGACCGATAGTCAGCGAGTTGTCTTCAAAAATCTTACTCATGGCCTGTCCTTAACTGTATGAAATTGGGATACCTTCCCAGCATACCCTTCAAACGAATATGGGGAAGTAAGGATTTCGCATATCTATATGCTATGAAGAAATAATGGGTATCAGTATGGAATAAGAGGCGTTATAAACAACCTCTTATTTACACAAACTTTCGTTATTTCCATAACGCGTGCTTAGCACGATAGCAATCCACCCACATCGCCGTGGCGCCACAGACTGCCACTGGCATGATGAAGAGATTAAGAACCGGGATCAGGGTAAACAGGCTGGTGAGCGCACCAAACTGCATATTGGTGACCTTACGGCTGCGCAGAGCAGTGCGCATCTCTTTAAACGGCACTTTATGGTTGTCAAAAGGGTAATCGCAATACTGAATGGCCAGCATCCAGGCGCTGAACAGGAACCACAGTACGGGGGCGACGGTTTGCCCGATGCCGGGAATAAAGTAAAGGATCAGCAGTACGATGGCGCGTGGCAGATACCAGGCCAGCTTTTGCCATTCGCGTTTCATAATCCGCGGCACATCTTTCATGATCCCCAGAATGCCCGTGTCCGGCGGCGTTGCGCCGGTGAGTCGCGCTTCCAGTTGCTCCGCCAGCAGCCCGTTAAACGGCGCGGCAATCCAGTTGGCCAGGGTCGAGAAAAAATAGCCAAACACCAGCAGCACAGAGATGACCGCGACAGGCCACAGCAGATAGCTCAGCCATTGCAGCCAGTCCGGGACGTGACTCATAAGCGACGGGATCCAGACATCCAGCTGTGTGAACAGCCACCAGAACGCACTGCCCATTAGCAGGATGTTGACCAGTAGCGGTAAAATGACATAGCGACGGATCCCTGGTTGCGAAACCAGTTTCCATCCCTGAGCAAAGTAGTAAAAACCGCTGCGTGGCGCAGTGACAGATGATGACACCATAGTCAGGACATGCTCCTTTTCGTATAAGTCCTAAGCGAACACGGGTATCTTACCGGGTTATCGCACACAGAACAGTTCGGAAATGTTCGAAAAAACAGCAAAAAGCACGATTTCGTTCATCTTTATGCTGTGAAAGCTAAGAGTACACTTGCACTTGACGTAATCGGCAAATACTCTTAGTGAGTAAATGTTTGCCGTGGTGGCAAGGTGTTAGAACAACAGAGAATATAATGATGCAGGATTTGCGTCTGATATTAATCATTGTTGGCGCGATCGCCATAATCGCTTTACTGGTACATGGTTTCTGGACCAGCCGTAAAGAACGATCTTCTATGTTCCGCGATCGTCCACTGAAACGCATGAAATCAAAACGCGACGACGACTCGTATGACGATGATGTCGAAGCAGACGAAGGCGTGGGTGAAGTTCGTGTTCACCGCGTGAATCATGCCCCTGGCAACCCGCAGGAGCATGAAGCTCCTCGTCAGTCGCCGCAACACCAGTACCAGCCGCCTTATGCGTCGGCACAACCGCGTCAGCCGGTTCAGCCATCGTCTGAAGTGCCGGTACAGCCGCAGCATGCCCAGCGTCCGCCGCAGCAGCCGGTACACCAGCCACAGCCTGCGCCGCAGCAATCCGCTCAGCCGCAGCCAGTGCATCAGCCTGCGCCACCGCAACCAGTGCATCAGCCGCAGCCGGTTCAACAACAGCCCGCCGCGCCGCAGATTCAGCCCGTTCAGCCGACTGCACCGCAGCCGTCGCCACAGGCTTTCCAGCCTGCAGAACCCGTGGTCGAGCCACAGCCTGAGCCCGTCGTTGAAGAAGCACCAGCCCCGGAAAAGCCTCAGCGTAAAGAAGCGGTGATCATCATGAACGTCGCCGCCCATCATGGCAGCGAGCTTAACGGTGAAGTGCTGCTCAACAGCATTCAGCAGGCCGGATTCAAGTTTGGCGACATGAATATTTTCCATCGTCATCTGAGTCCGGATGGCAGCGGCCCGGCGTTATTCAGCCTGGCGAATATGGTTAACCCGGGTACGTTTGATCCAGAAATGGTCGACTTCACCACGCCGGGCGTGACCATCTTTATGCAGGTGCCGTCTTACGGCGATGAACTGCAGAACTTCAAACTGATGCTGCAATCCGCACAGCATATTGCCGATGAAGTCGGTGGTGTGGTGCTCGACGATCAGCGTCGGATGATGACGCCGCAAAAATTGCGCGAGTATCAGGACCGTATCCGCGAAGTGAAAGACGCGAACGCCTGATACACTCAAGGCACGACAACTTCCTTTCTGAACCCCCGCCTGTCGGGGGTTTTTTATCATTGATGGTGCGATATGGAATCAATCGAACAACAACTGACCGAACTGCGAACCACGCTTCGCCATCATGAGTATCTTTACCATGTGATGGATGCGCCGGAAATCCCCGATGCAGAATATGACCGCCTGATGCGCGAGCTGCGTGAACTGGAAGCGCAACACCCGGAGCTGATTACTCCGGACTCTCCGACCCAGCGCGTGGGCGCTGCGCCGCTGGCGTCTTTCAGCCAGATTCGTCATGAAGTGCCGATGTTGTCGCTGGACAACGTCTTTGATGAGGAGAGTTTCCTGGCGTTTAACAAGCGCGTGCAGGACCGTCTTAAGAGCAGTGACAAGCTGACCTGGTGCTGTGAGCTGAAACTGGACGGTCTGGCGGTCAGCATTCTCTATGAAAACGGGGTGCTGGTGAGTGCCGCAACTCGCGGTGATGGTACGACCGGTGAGGACATTACCTCAAACGTGCGGACTATTCGCGCCATTCCGCTGAAACTCCACGGCGATAACATTCCGACGCGTCTGGAAGTGCGAGGCGAAGTTTTCCTGCCGCAGGCGGGTTTTGAAAAGATCAATGAAGATGCTCGCCGCACGGGCGGAAAGCTGTTTGCTAACCCGCGAAATGCGGCAGCGGGCTCGCTGCGCCAGCTCGATCCGCGTATCACCGCGAAGCGACCACTCACTTTCTTCTGCTATGGCGTTGGCGTGCTGGAAGGCGGCGAACTGCCTGATACTCATCTGGGGCGTCTGCTGCAATTCAAAGCATGGGGGTTGCCGGTCAGCGATCGCGTGACGCTGTGCGACTCGCCGGAAGCGGTGCTGGCGTTTTACCACAAGGTGGAAGAGGACCGTCCGACGCTGGGTTTCGACATCGATGGGGTGGTGATTAAGGTCAACTCGATGGCGCTACAGGAGCAACTGGGTTTCGTCGCACGTGCGCCGCGCTGGGCGGTGGCCTTTAAATTCCCGGCGCAGGAACAGATGACCTTTGTTCGTGACGTGGAGTTCCAGGTCGGACGCACCGGAGCAATTACTCCCGTTGCGCGTCTTGAACCGGTACAGGTCGCGGGTGTGCTGGTGAGTAACGCCACGCTGCATAATGCCGATGAAATCGAACGTCTTGGCCTGCGCATTGGCGATAAGGTGGTAATTCGCCGTGCTGGCGATGTTATTCCGCAGGTGGTCAACGTGGTGCTTTCCGAGCGTCCGGACGACACGCGTCCGGTAGCATTTCCGACGCATTGCCCGGTATGCGGTTCAGACGTTGAGCGCGTGGAAGGTGAAGCGGTTGCTCGCTGTACCGGCGGTCTGATTTGCGGCGCGCAGCGTAAAGAGTCTCTTAAGCATTTTGTGTCTCGTCGTGCGATGGACGTGGACGGGATGGGCGACAAAATTATCGACCAACTGGTCGAGAAAGAGTATGTCCACACGCCGGCGGACCTGTTTCGGCTGACAGCCGGGAAACTGACCGGTCTCGACCGAATGGGGCCGAAGTCGGCGCAAAACGTGGTGGATGCGCTGGAAAAATCGAAATCGACCACCTTTGCCCGTTTCCTGTATGCACTCGGTATCCGGGAAGTTGGAGAGGCCACGGCCGCTGGTCTGGCCGCTTACTTCGGTACTCTGGAAGCGCTGGAAGTGGCGTCTATTGACGAGCTGCAAAAAGTCCCCGATGTGGGCATTGTGGTCTCCACCCATGTGTTCAATTTCTTTGCTGAAGAGAGCAATCGCGAAGTCATCGGGCAACTGCTGGCGGAAGGCATTCACTGGCCTGCACCGGTAGTGATCAATGCGGAAGAGATTGACAGTCCATTTGCCGGGAAAACGGTAGTGCTGACGGGAAGCCTGAGCCAGATGTCGCGCGATGATGCTAAAGCGCGGCTGGTGGAGCTCGGTGCGAAAGTGGCGGGCAGCGTCTCGAAGAAGACCGATCTGGTTATTGCTGGCGAAGCGGCCGGGTCCAAACTGGCAAAAGCGCAGGAGCTGGGGATTGCAGTGATTGACGAAGCGGAAATGCTCCGCCTGCTGGGTGTCTGAGATGGAGAAAGAGCAGCTCGTTGAGATTGCCAACACGGTGATGCCGTTTGGTAAATATAAAGGGCGTCGGCTGATCGATGTGCCAGAAGAGTATCTGCTGTGGTTTGCCCGCAAGGATGAGTTTCCGGCGGGTAAACTGGGCGAGCTGATGCAAATTACGCTGCTAATCAAAACCGAAGGGCTGAGCCAGCTGGTTCAGCCCCTGAAGCGCCCGCTTTAAACTTTGGCGGCGCGGCTGTCCTGCTGCTCCTGTAACTGTTCGGTCTGGCGCTTATAGCGGCGAGCCAGTACCGCACAGACCATCAACTGAATCTGGTGGAAGATCATCAGCGGCAGCACCATCATCCCAATGACGGACGTCGGGAAAAGGATGTTGGCCATGGGGACGCCGTTTGCCAGACTCTTTTTCGACCCGCAGAAAACAATCGTGATTTCGTCGGCTTTGTTGAAGCCGCATTTGCGCGCCACAACGATGTTTACAGCAATCACGATGGCGAGCAACACGATGCTGACCACGACGATAAACAGCAGCGATCCCCAGCCCACTTTGTGCCAGATCCCGTTCACGACGGCTTCGCTGAAGGCGGAATAAACCACCAGCAAAATTGACGTTTGATCGGTCTTCGCAATCCATTTTTTATTTCGTGCGACCCACTTGCCGATCCACGGGCGGGAAAGGTGTCCGAGCACAAACGGCAACAGCAGTTGCAGCATGATTTTCCCGACCTGCTCCAGACTGCCTTCTGCGCCATGAATATTCATCACCAGACTAACCAACAGCGGGGAGAGGAAAATCCCCAGCAGGCTGGAGGCTGAGGCTGAGCAGACCGCCGCCGCAACGTTTCCTCCCGCCAGCGACGTAAAGGCAATCGCCGACTGTACCGTAGCGGGCAAAATGCACAGATACAGAAAGCCGGTGTACAGCATCGGATCAACGTTGACCGGCGCCCACCAGGCAAACAATACGCCGAGCACCGGGAACAGAATGAAGGTGCTACACATCACCCACAGGTGTAACCGCCAGTGACTGCCGCCCGCGATAATGGCTTCGCGCGAAAGCTTTGCTCCGTGCATAAAGAACAGGAGCGCGATGGCCGCGGTGGTGATGCCTTCAACAACAGGCACAAAATCTCCCTCAGCGGGGAAAAATGAGGCCAGCAGGACGACCGTAATCAGGGTCAGCGTAAACGGATCGAGGATACGAAAAATATTCATAAATACTCCAGGAATTCGGTGTCCTTATTTTGCGTTTTTCATTTTGAGAAATAAAATTGATTTATTGCATCTATATATGAATCGAATCGATGAATTATTCACTGCGTCAACTTCGGGTGTTTGTCACTGTAGCCCAGGAAAAAAGTTTTAGCCGTGCAGGCGAGTGCATTGGCCTGAGTCAGTCGGCAGTGAGCCACAGTATTAAAGAACTAGAGCGCCAGACGGGCGTTAAACTGCTGGATCGCACGACGCGAGAAGTGGTGCTGACGGACGCCGGTCAACAACTGGCGGGTCGTCTGGAGCGACTGCTGGATGAGCTACACATCACGCTGCGTGAAGCGGGTAGGGTGGGCACGCAACTCACCGGGACGGTCCGCGTGGCGGCAAGCCAGACGATCTCCGCCCATCTCATTCCGCAGTGCATTGCGCAAAGTAACTTGCGCTATCCGGCGATCGATTTTGTCCTGCACGATCGACCGCAGCAGTGGGTACTGGAGAGTATCCGCCAGGGAGAAGTGGATTTTGGTATTGTGATTGATCCGGGGGCGGTGAGCGATCTGCAATGTGAAGCTGTGCTCTCCGAGCCTTTTCTCCTGCTTTGCCATGAGTCACACCCGCTGGCGACACGGGAATGGGTAAACTGGCAGGATCTCCGGGAGGAACGGCTGGTCTTACAGGATTATGCATCGGGTAGCCGGCCGCTCATTGACGCGGCGCTTGCGCACTTTGCGATAGAGGCCAATATTGTGCAGGAGATTGGTCATCCGGCGACGCTGTTTCCGATGGTAGAAGCAGGAATAGGTATTAGCATTTTGCCTGCGCTGGCGTTACCGCTGCCGCAGGGGAGCCACTTGCAGGTGAAGCGACTGACGCCGGTGGTGGAGCGGCAACTGATGCTGGCGCGTCGCAAGAATCGCTCGCTGTCGACAGCCGCCCAGGCGCTGTGGGAGGTCGTTCGCACCCAGGCGAATGCATTAACAAATTTACGTGCGCAGGATCCGCTTTATCAGATATAAACATCAATCTGATGGTCGTCGGAAGGATGATTAACGCCTTGCGCGTTTACCTGGGCTTGTTCCTGCTTTTGCTGAGCTTCTTCGGCCTGCTGGTGCTGTAACTGCGCCAGTTGTGCCTGCAACACTTTGATCTGTGTCTGGAGCATTTCTTGTTGTTTTTTCTTCTCTTCCGCGCTGCCAGTGCTATCCGGCACCTCTTTGAGCTTCTGCGTCAGTTGGGTGATTTTCTCCACAATCTGGGCGATCTGCGCGGCGGTACTGTTACCTGAAGCGGTTTTTACGCTACTCCCGCCGCTTTGAACGGAAGGGGTTGAGACGTTGATGGTGGTCATCGTGGTTTCCTTTTGCCATTAAACCTACGATATCGGCATAGAAAGACAGACCTTCAGTGCATCCTCCTATTTCTGGCAGGGACAATTAGCCTTCATACGCGCTTGCCGGGCCCAGGATTGATATACATTTGCTATCGATCATCCGGGAAAACTGTATTGGTAATCGATTGCGTACTCTCGCTATAACCATTACCTCCCTCACTCAATGAGTGACTAGCTGATTATAAGGACATCTCATGACTGACTCCCACTTTTCCCAGAATCCCTGGAACAGCGCTGATATTATCCGCGGCTATAAACCTGACTTCACGCCGCGCGTCGCTTTTATCCTTGGATCGGGTTTAGGCGCGCTGGCTGAGCAGATAGAAGATGTGGTGGCGATCTCTTACGAGAAGCTGCCTGGGTTCCCGGTGAGTACCGTTCACGGGCATGCCGGTGAGTTAGTGCTCGGTCATCTGGCCGGGGTTCCGGTCGCCTGTATGAAAGGACGCGGGCACTTCTACGAGGGGCGCGGCATGACCGTGATGACCGACGCTATTCGCACAATGAGGCTACTGGGTTGCGAACTGCTGTTCTGCACCAATGCGGCGGGGTCTCTGCGTCCGGAAGTGGGGCCAGGGAGTCTGGTGGCGCTGAGTGACCATATCAACACCATGCCAGGAACGCCGATGGTTGGGCCGAACGATGAACGCTTTGGTGAGCGTTTCTTCTCGCTGGCGAATGCCTATGATGCCGATTATCGTGCGATTTTACAGACCGTAGCTGCCGACGAGGGTTTTACGCTGAGTGAAGGCGTATTTGTTTCTTATCCGGGACCTAACTTTGAGACGGCCGCAGAGATTCGCATGATGCAAATTATCGGCGGCGATGTGGTGGGGATGTCGGTGGTACCTGAAGTTATCACCGCCCGCCACTGCGGACTGAAAGTGGTTGCCGTGTCGGCGATCACCAATCTGGCGGAAGGACTGGGGGATGTGAAACTCTCGCACGCGCAAACCCTGGCGGCGGCTGAACTTTCACGTCAGAACTTTATCGACCTGATTTGCGGGTTCCTGCGTAAACTGGCCTGAAACCGATAATAATAATGACCCCGCCAGCAGGCGGGGTTCGTACTCTACGGCAAGGAAGAAAAAAATGGGTATTGCGTCCCGATTAAAGATCATGTCGTTTATGCAATATTTTATCTGGGGAAGCTGGCTGGTCACCCTGGGTTCATACATGATTAACACCCTTCATTTTACCGGTGCCAACGTGGGTATGGTGTACAGCTCAAAAGGGCTGGCGGCGATTATTATGCCCGGCATTATGGGGATTATTGCGGACAAATGGCTGCGGGCAGAGCGTGCTTATATGCTTTGTCATCTGCTCTGTGCGGGCGCGCTGCTCTACGCGACGACGGTGACCGATCCGGACACCATGTTCTGGGTGATGTTGATCAACGCAATGGCCTTCATGCCGACGATTTCGCTTTCCAACAGTGTCTCATATTCCTGTCTGGCGCAATCAGGGCAGGATCCGGTGACGGCATTTCCGCCTATTCGCGTTTTTGGCACGATTGGTTTTATCGTTGCGATGTGGACCGTCAGCCTGATGGGCCTGGAGCTGAGCAATGCGCAACTGTACATTGCGTCTGGCGCATCGCTGCTACTGGCTGCCTACGCACTCACGCTGCCGAAAATTCCGGTCGCCGAGAAGAAAGCGAGCGCGTCGTTTGCCAGTAAGCTGGGGCTGGATGCGTTTGTGCTGTTTAAAAATCCGCGGATGGCGATTTTCTTTCTGTTTGCCATGATGCTGGGTGCAGTGCTGCAAATTACCAACGTTTTTGGTAACCCCTTCCTGCACGACTTTGCCCGCGATCCGCAGTTTGCCGACAGTTTTGTGGTGAAATACCCGTCCATCTTACTCTCTGTCTCGCAGATGGCGGAAGTCGGCTTTATTCTGACTATCCCGTTCTTCCTCAAACGCTTTGGCATCAAAACGGTCATGCTGATGAGCATGTTGGCGTGGACATTGCGCTTTGGCTTCTTTGCCTTTGGCGACCCGTCTCCACTCGGATTTGTTCTGCTGCTGATGTCGATGATCGTCTACGGTTGCGCATTCGATTTCTTCAACATTTCAGGCTCGGTCTTCGTTGAACAGGAAGTGGATTCGAAAATTCGTGCCAGTGCGCAGGGGCTGTTTATGACGATGGTCAATGGCGTCGGCGCGTGGGTTGGCTCCATCCTGAGCGGTATGGCGGTGGATTACTTCTCAGTGGATGGCGTGAAGGACTGGCAAACTATCTGGCTGGTCTTTGCGGCGTATGCCCTGGTGCTGGCGGTGATTTTTGCGCTGTGCTTTAAGTACAAGCATGAACCTGAAAAGCAGGCACAGCCCTCGCTGGCCCGTTAATCCCCCTTTGCGGCGGGCATATGTTGCCCGTCGTTCCTGTTCTGCGACGCAATGTGGTAATTTGGCGCATCAGTCCTCTCCTCAGGAGCGCATTACCCATGGAACGCACGCCTCGTATCGATCTCAAGTTACTGCGTTATTTTCTTGCTGTCGCCGAAGAGTTACATTTTGGACGCGCCGCCGCTCGTCTGAATATGTCGCAGCCTCCATTGAGTATTCATATTAAAGAGCTGGAACAGGAGCTCGGCACGCTGCTGTTTATCCGCCATTCGCGCAGCGTAGCGTTGACCCATGCAGGGAAAATCCTGATGGAAGAGTCACGACGTCTGCTTTCCAGCGCCAGCCAGGTGTTAGCACGCGTCGAACAGATCGGGCGCGGTGAGGCAGGGCGGATCGAACTGGGCGTGATCGGCACGGCGATGTGGGGAAAAATGCGCCCGGTAATGCGGCAATTCCTGAAGGACAATCCTAACGTTGAGGTGCTGTTTCGTGAAAATATGCCAGCGATGCAGATGGCCATGCTGGAGCGACGTGAACTGGATGCCGGTGTCTGGCGAATGGCGGTTGAGCCAGCGCCTGGGTTTACCAGCCTGCGATTGCATGAATCCTCTTTTCTGGTGGCGATGCCAGAAGAGCATGCGCTGACTGTGCGGGAGACCGTACCATTAGAAGCCCTGCGTAACGAATATTTCGTCACCATGCCTTCGATACACACTGACTGGGCATTCCTGCAACGCGTTTGCCAGAGTGCGGGGTTCTCTCCGATGATCATACGTGAAGTGATGGAGCCGCAAACGGTACTGGCGATGATCAGTATGGGAATTGGCATTACGCTGATTGCCGACAGCTACGCGCAGATGAACTGGCCGGGTGTGGTGTTCCGTCCATTAGAAGAGCGTATTCCGGCTGATTTGTACATCGTGTATGACCAGCAACAGGCGACACCCGCACTGGAACACATGATTAATGCCTTAACGGCGTAACGGGTACATCGCGTACTTTTTTGCTTCAACGTACCCGAACCGATCCCCGTTGTGGTGCCAGGACGTCTGGCCGTAGACCAATCATTGTATAGCATCACCAAATGATCCTATGCGGTTGATGGTTACGCAGGGAATATATGTCTGAACCAATTTCCGCAAGGATTATTCACAATTTCGGTAAATGAAAATGTAGCAATGTATATGCGGTAGGTGAAATTTAAATTTGTTCTTTTTTATTGAATTTTTCCGTTCGGGGCGTATGCTGAAGTAAAATAAATGGAGGTTGTAATGTGCGAAAGGATATTAAGGAACGCTTCTTTTGATCATGAAGGCACTATTCTGAGAGACTGTCAGGAACTATTCACAGAGCCAGGGTTATCTTCTGGGGCTGATCCTGTATTATTCAGATCGTTAACCCCCGGAGAGTTAAAGCTGGCGCAAACTCTATTTAAGAATATCATCAACTACGACAGAGTAAAAATATATTGTGACCGCAATCATTCAAGGTATCAATCTAAAGTAATAACCAATACCAGAAATGGTGAGATTCTTTTGAGTATAAACGAGTATAAATCTGATTTTTCAGCCGATTATACAAACTACCATGATTCTGTAACATATCCTCATTTGTTTATATTTGCCATTTCTTTTGTCTGGCAATATTATCGGCATGACTCTTCTTTTCATGATAATACCTATGCATCAACACGCTGGGATTCATATCATCTTGGTGAGCCTCATTTTATTTTTTACTCTATGGAACAACAGGCGGCAATGATTGCTGATTACTGGTTGCTGAAGAAACATGATTTTATGGAGTATGAAAAATTAAGCAGCTATAAAAAACATGAGCAATTTAATTTTAATATAAGAAAGGAGTTATTGGATAAATACCAATCTATTTTATGGATGCATATTCAAACTAGGTAATCATCCTGGCAATTTAATAGGCATTTTGTTGGAGTTATTACCTTTCTCGTATACATCCTTACCAAAACGTTCGAAAAACACCCTTATAGTTTTATTACTTTCCCACGCTTGCCACCGTCATCAATAAAATACGTTCCTAAACGCAATTTATCACTATCATCCTTTCTCATTAGAGTAAACTCCTCTACTAATGAATAATGTGTATAGGTTGAGCGATAAGTAAGCATCACCACATTAGCATTAATAACATTACTGGATATTAAATCAGACTTTATGAAATCGCCTAAGATTTCTTTTTTTCTCCTCATTAACATAAAAAAAACTTCTTTGCTTGTAATTTTCTGGAAATCATTAGTTCCATTTGCATACATATTAGAGAAATCATTTTTATTATATAAACTTTGAATGTAAACAACCTCTTGCTGAGCCTCGTTTCTTACTTCCGCATCACTCTGTATTAAAGAATGCGTTACAAGTCTTCCTATAAATACGACAAGTACAGCAAAAAAGAACGCTACCGCAATCAATATGCATTTCTTGCTCTTCATTTAATTACCCCAACAATTCTGTCACGCATCGAGAAATTTGAGAACACGTTAACTCCCCACCAAAAAAACCTAACCCAGGACCAGCGCTGAGTGCTCCTGAATAATTGCCAGCCGAATCCTTTGTTCCTGAACCAGAAAATTTACCCAATAATCTTCCTGAATGTATAATCCCTTTCGACTTGGTTTCTCCAGGAAATATACCACCACCAGAAATAGTCCCTGATATTGATAGCCCACCAGCAATTCCTACTCCGCTGTGCTCACAAAGAATATAGTACGCACAAATGTCACTATTTCCTGATGCCCTATTATTTGTCCCAATTGATATTTCAGTAGCAAAACTTCCTCCGCTAGATGTATCCAAAGAACCGCCAATATCAACTGAAAGAGAACAAGATGGTGGTAAATATGTTGGCCCATTAGCTACGTCTATTGCAGCAGCAGAATTATCGTAAGACATTTGACCTTCCGATGCGGCATTGGCAGCGGAATCTGCCCATCAAGGTAGAAACAGACTTTAATCTCATCACTATTATAATAATATTGAACGCCACTCGACATTCTTGAAAAATTAATTGCCTGACCCCATGCCCCCTCTTGTTAAGGATATCTACATTCTGTTTGAGATTTATAGGTATCATCCTCGATCGGAGAGGAACGATATTTTTGGCTATACCCTGCGGCCATTTTTTTTGCTTCGATGAGTTCTTCATTACTCATTTTTTTGGTAAGAAAATCAAGTTCATGTTGAGTACTTAAAGAACCATTAATATACGCAACATAATACCATGCGTAGGCTTTTTTATAATCTATCGGCGCTTCTCCATTATTTTCAGTATAAAATGACCCAAGATTAATCTGTGCCTGGACATACCCCTGGCATGCTGAAGCTTCGACCAGAGGTAAAACTTTATCCCGATCATTCGAATGGAGTCCTAATCCTTTGCCATAAAAAGCCCCCAGTGAATTTCTTGCACTCATAGAACCAAGAGCAACAGCTTTAAGATACCATTTCTCAGCATCAATATTATTTTTTTCAACCCCTAAACCGTTAGCATAAATTTGCCCCAGGTTGTTCATTGCATTGGTATCATTTTTTTCTGCAGCCTTTAATAGCCATTTTTTTGCTTCTGGATAATTTTTTTGTACGTTGGGGTTTGCGAGATACAGTGTGCAAGATTCACTTGGGCCTTTGTCATGCCTTGCTCAGCTGCTTTTTTATACCACTTTATCGCTTGTTGGGGATCACTTAAAGTGCCCCAACCATTCTCATAGTAAAGGCCAAGGTTAAATTGTGCCTGTGCATAACCTTGCATCGCCGCCTTATTATACCAGTAGAGCGCTTTTGCGTAATTTTGACTTATACCATCACCATTTCCATAAGCAACTCCCAAATCTGTTTGAGCCTCCATATTTCCACTTTTTGCTAACTTGGTTAGATATGATATATCAACCGCCCTTTTTCTTTCTTTTAGATTCAAGTTTTTATTTAAGTAATGAAAACAAGAAATAATTAGTAAGAATGTTAGAGTTAATGTGATTTTTATTATCAATTTGTTTTTTTTCATGTTACTGTGACACCTTTATAAGTAAGATGAATGAATTTTCACTATATTATAATAAATAATGACTATTGTTTTTGTTCATAGGATAAAAGTGTATCAATAAGATAATCTGATACCTTATTTTGAAACTTGCTGCTTCCTTTATTTATAATGCTTTTCCCGCAGATCCACGCTAAATTCTTTGGATTTCTTTCACCATCTTTTATCATAGAATTAGCCACGTTTTCGATACATGCTGAACCTTTTTCTGCTACGGTCGCCACTCCGAAACTCATACCAGCCATAGCAATGACGGCTGAACCTTCTGATATCCCGAGTACATATTCAGATAGCGGATTGTAGGCATTATGCATTGTTTCCATGTTATGTATCACTCCCGCTGCATCACCCGGTGACAGATGGGTTACAGCTGAACTTGCCTGCTGGCAATAATTGCTAAACCCATTACCAAAATCTCCTATCCCGTTTAAACCTAAAGGATCTCTATATGCGACAGGATTTAACGGATATTGATACAGATTCCACCCGCCTTCCAACCCAATCGGATCCTGCGTGATATACCTTCCCTGTGCTGGGTCGTAGTACCGGTGCCGGTTATAGTACAGTCCGGTCTCTTTATCCCACTGCTGCCCCGGCAGACGGATGAGCTGTTCCAGGTTATACGGGTTATCTTCCCGCAGGATATTCCCCCATTCATCAAACTCTGCGCGCCACGCAATGGCCCCGTTAACGTCAATCAGTGCCAGCGGCAGGCCCCGGTGGTCGCAGTGGTACAGGTGGATTTTACGTTCCGGCGTGTATTCCGGTTCCAGCTGATTTTTCATCTGTTCCGGCGTCAGGCCGCACTGTGCCAGCCACGTCCGGCTGGCTTCGCTGAGTTCCCCGCGCCGTAGTTCCGCTTCCAGATTATCCACCATCGCCACCAGTTCCGGCGGGAAGGTCACGTTTGCTTCCTGCTGAAATTTCTCCGCCAGCGTGCGGCGGGTGGCTCTGGTCAGTTCTCCGGTAGCCGTTTCAATACGGATGAGCGGCGTGAAGCTCCCAGGCAGGTACACGGTCTGGATGCGGGTTTTGTCCGTCTGCGTGGTGGTCAGCCGGTTGCCATCCCAGGCGTACCACACGGTTTCCTGCAGCGCCGGCTGTGAACACGAGCCATCGTGATATACCGTACATGCCCACACCCGTTTGCTGACGCGGCGGCCCGGCGGGTCGTAAAGATAGCGGCTTTCCGTCAGCACGTTGCCCTGTTGCATCCGGCGGTAGTGCGTCAGCCGGTGCTGGTTATCATAGCGGTAATGATGCACGACGCTGCCGTGCGGGCGTATCCGGCGCTCGTCTTTCTCTGTCAGCCTGCCGTGTTCGTCATAATGGTAAAAATTCTCCACATCCTGGGTGATGCGGTTATCCGGGAAGCGTTCCGGCAGCATCGGGTATCTATCCCGTTGCGCTGTCCGGTTGCCCGCGGGGTCGGTGAACGTCCACTGCGCCAGGTCGTGGTGGGGCGACTGAATGTGTGTGCCGAGGAGCCTCCCGGCGTCGCTGTACTGATAATCCCGCTGCTCATGCTGCCCGCGGATGCGGACCAGCTGTCCGCCGCTGTTCCAGGTGTAGTCACGGTTAAGCTGGTGAATGTTGAGATGATGGAGCTGTAGCTGACCGGCCGGGGTGTATGCCGTGGTCAGGTCGTATTCGCCGAAGTGGCGCTGTCTCTCCCGGTGCAGGCGGTCGCGGGTAAACTCAACCAGCGGCGTGTCGCCGAGCTTCATGCCGGTCAGATAACCGCTGCCGTAAGTGAGCCATTCTACCGGCGGCAGATTATCGGGGATAGTCCGGGTCGCCAGCCCCTTCGTATAATCGTGCCGGGTGATGTGCTGCCACAGCAGCTCTCCCGTTTCGGGATGCTGCACCGTCTGGCGTTCAAGGTTCATCCGTCCCTGTTTATCGTACTCATACTGCACGGCGACGCGGTGGCCGTCGCTGAGATGGCTGACTTCGGCCAGCCAGCCGCGCGCGTTGTACTGCCAGCGCTCTGCCTCCTCGTCATTCACCGTTCGGTATGTCAGCCGGTCTGACGCATCGTAATGCCAGAGGGTGACAAGGCTTTCGTCCTCACTGCGGATAAGCTGCCCGGTAATACCGTACTGATAACGCTGCGTCCTGCCGTCAAAGCCCGCTTCCTGCACCAGCCTGTCCAGCACATCATAAGCGAAGGTGGTGTGGCTGCCGTTTTCGTTGGTCAGTTGCGTCACACGACCTGCGGCATCGTATTCTACCCGGCGTGTCAGGCCGCCAGTGATGGTGCTCACCGGATGTCCTGCGGCATCATACTGCGTCTCCGTGAGTACGCCGTCCGGGCCAGTGACCGCCATCAGGTCGCCCGCGATGCTGTACTCATAGCGGGTTTCGTGGCCCTGTGCATTTTTCTGGCTGACCAGTCTGCCCCGGTCATCGTAAGCACGGTACTGGCTGAGGCCTTCTTCCTGATGAAGGGCAGTGACCTGACCGAAGCGGTCATATTCGTAACGGGTCTGGTAGCCTGAGCAGTCGGTGAAGCTCAGCAACTGCCCGTAGCGGCTCCACGTCATCTGTTTCCGGCTGCCGGTGGCGTCTTCGGTGGCGGACGGGTATTCACTGTGCGGGTCAGCATACACATAGCGGGTGGTGCTGCCGTCGCGCAGGATTTCGGCGGTGAGTCTGCCCTGAACGTCGTATTCCTGCCGGCTTTGCAGGCCGTCCGGGTATACGGTGTCCGTCAACTGGCGCTGGCTGTTGTAATAAAATTCAGTACGCCTGCCGTCTGGCGCGACGATTTCTTTTAACTGGCCGGAGCCGGGACTCAGGCGGTATTCCGTCTTGCGGCCCGCCGCATCGGTCTGTGCAATAAGTCTCCCTGCCGGGTCGTATTCACTGTGAATGGCGCTGCCATCGGAGCGTTCCTGTTTCACTACCCGCTTCAGCCCGCCTTCGCCTTCGGTGTAAAGCACTTCCCGGCGGTTCAGGCTGTCGGTGATAATGACGCGGTTCTGTTCATACGAGTAGGTATAGCTTAAGCCTTCCGGGTTACGCTGTTCCGTTACCCGCCCGGCGATGTCATAGCGATAGCGTATCTCTGGTCTGCCCGCATAACGGTGTGCCACCATGCGTCCCGGATGCGGCGGGTCATACGTAAAATGGCGTACTGCCGTGCCGCTGCGGTCGTATACCGTTGCCAGTTCGCCACGCGGGGAATAGTCGTATCGCGCCAGCGGC